>CAWUMZ010000080.1:0-7210 GCA_963923625.1 uncultured bacterium
CTCACGGTCACGTCCTTGCCCTCGAAGGCGCGAACCTCGGCGTAGCGCTCCTCATGGACCTTCGCGAGGAACGGCTGTCCGGCGAGGTCCATGTGCAGCTTGACCGAGTCGCCGAGGTACTCGGCGAAGTCGAGTCGCGCCGTCAGCGTGTTGGGCTCGCCTGCGGTGCCGGTGTTGACCTTGACGGCGCTCGCGCGGATCGCCATCGAGGCGTCTGCACCGACGGTGCCGGCCCCCTCGACCTCGACCTTGCCGTGCGGCGTGTCGATGGTGACGGTGCCGCCCGAGGCAGCGGAGATCTTGCCGTGGAGCACGTTGTTGTCGCCCATGAACTTGGCGACGAACTCGTTGCGGGGGTGGCGCGCCAGGTGCTCGGGCGAGCCGACCTGCTGCACGACCGCGTCGCCCATGACGACGATGCGATCGGCCATCGAAAGCGCCTCTTCCTGGTTGTGCGTCACGTGGATGAACGTGATGCCGAGCTCGCGCTGCAGTGCGCGCAGCTCGACGCGCATGCGCAGCTGGAGCAGGCGGTCGAGGCCGCCGAGCGGCTCGTCGAGCAGGATCGCCTTGGGACGCGTCACGAGGACGCGGGCGAGGGCGACGCGCTGCTGCTGGCCGCCGGACAGCTCGCGCGGCTTGCGGTCCATCATGGCCGTGAGGCCGACGAGCTCGATGGCCGCCTTGGCCTGCGCCTCGCGCTCGGCCTTGTCGACGCCCTGCATCTTGAGGCCGAAGGCGACGTTGTTGAGCACGGACTTGTGCGGGAACAGCGCGTAGTGCTGGAACACCGTGGTGATCGGGCGCTTGGCCGGCGAGACCCCGTTCATCAGCTCGCCGTCGATCGTGACGGTGCCGCTGGACGGATCGTCGTGGCCGGCGATCATGCGGAGCGTCGTGGTCTTGCCGCAGCCCGAGGGGCCGAGGAAGACGACGTACTCGCCGTTCGCGATCTCGAGGTTGACGTCCGAGACCGCCGTGACGTTGCCCGGGAAGACCCGGTACACGTCCTTCAGTACGAGACCTGTATCACTCACCCTGTTTCCCGTTTCTTTCTGTGGAGATAGAGGAGGGGGCGACCGAAGTCGCCCCCTCCGGGTACTGCTTGCAGGAAGAACGCCTTAGGCGCTCTTGAACTCCTGCCACTTCTGCGACATGTAGTCAGCCTCGTCCATGTGGCTGTTCCACGTGTTGAAGTTCGAGCAGCGGTCCTCGTAGGAGCCGCCGTCGCGCTTGTCGCCCTTCTTGATGGTCGGGTTGCCGAACGGATCGTTCAGCGTCTTCGACGCGGGCTCGCCCTGGAGCCAGTAGGCGTCCTCCGGGCTGCCGGAGACGAGGCCCTCGTGCGTGGCGTCGATCACCGCGTTGTAGTAGCCCTGGAGGCCCATGTTGCCGGCCGGGCCCTTGGTGTTCCACCAGTTGAGGTACTCGAGCGCCGCAGCCTGCTTCGAGGCGTCCTCGGCGACGTGCGACGCGATGGCGTTGCCGCCACCCCAGCCGCGGTAGCCCTCCTTCGGCGCCGCGTAGCGGACCGGGAAGTTCTGGGCCTGGAGCAGCGAGACCGCCGGCGACCACATGGACTCGACGAGGACCTCGCCGGAGCTCATGAAGTTGACGGACTCGTCGAACGTCGCCCAGAAGCCGCGGAACTGACCCTGCTTCTTCAGCGAGGTGCAGTAGCTCATGAGCTCGTCGATCTCGGCCTTCGTCATGTTGCCCTTGTCGACGAACGTGACCTGACCAGCGGCCTCAGCGGCCATGGCGAGGTCGATCGCGCCGATCTCCGGGTCGTCGATGATGGCGACCTTGCCCTTGACCTGCGGGTCGACGAGGATGGCCCACGAGGTCTGCTCGCCGAGCTCCTTCTCGTTGTACCCGAAGGCGTCCGAGTTGTGGTTGGCCGGGACCATCGTGATGAAGTCCGTCTTCTTCTCACCCGCCAGGGTCTTGTTGTCCGTGGCGAAGAGCTTGCGGAACGGAGCATCGCCCTGACCGGGGTTGTTGCCCTCGGCCAGCGCGCCATCGGTGATCAGCGGCGAGATCTCGCTGAAGCGAGTCATGGCCGAGGTCGGGATGGCCTGCAGGTTGCCGGCCGGCCACGTCTGATCCATCTGGTGGTAGTAGCCCGAGAAGATGTCGAACGAGTCGGGCTGCGTGAGCACGATCTGCGTCGTCTCCGGCGTCGACTTGATGGTCCACTCGATCTTGACGCCCGGGTGGTCCTTCTCGTACATCGCCTTGATCGGGTCGCTCTGGTCGACGCCGATGCCCAGGACGCGAAGCGTGCCCTGGTAGGCGGGCGCGTCAGCGGCCGAGGACGCGGCCGCAGCCGTGTCCGCGCTCGACGACGACGAACCCGAATCGCTGCCACCACACGCGGCAAGCGCGCCGGCGGCGGTCAGGCCGATACCGGCAAGGCCGGCGTTCCTGACGAACTGGCGACGATTCATGCGGCGCATGTCGTCGGATTCCGAACTGCTCATCCGTTCCCCCTGGGGTCTCGGTGATCGTCTCCGATCACGCTTTCTCCTCTACCGCGGATCCTGAAGACCAGAAGCCATCGGTGAACAGAGGTTATAGGCGGGGGCGGACGGCGTGTCAAACCCGCGAGCCCGGTCACACCGTGCGATTCGTCCGAATCGGGACGCCCGTCGCGGGTCGCGCGGTGGGTGTCGCATTGCGGGTACCGTTCGCGCGATGGCCACCATGCTCATCCGCAACCTCGTCTTCGGCGACTCCCCGACCGGTGAGACCGGCGACCTGTTGATTCGCGACGGCGCGATCGTCGAGCGCGGCCCGTCGCTGACGTTCGTCCCCGGACCCGATGACGAGGGCGAGGAGCACGAGGAGTTCGACGCCGCCGGCCTGACGGCGCTGCCGGGCGCGATCGACGCACTCGCCTCGATCGGCGCGCCGCGCGGCGCCGGCGCCTCGGCCGACGATCTCGGCTCCGGGACGATCGCGGCGGCACGCGGCGGCGTCACGACCGTCGCCGTGCCGCTCGTGCCGGGGGACCGCGAGACGTGCGACGTGGCGTTCCACGACGGCGAACGGCGGGCGAGCGGCACCGTGTTCGTGGACTACGTCTTCCTCGCCGGCATCGGCGCGCCCGCGGCCGACGCGGCCGAGCGCCTGCGCGGCGTGGGCTTCCACGTCGGGTTCGGCGGCGCGTACCTCGATCTCGATGCGACCTATCGCGCCGGCACCGCGGGCCCGGGTGCGCACCTGCGCATCGCCGCCCTCGGCGACGTGCCGATCACCGTGCGGATGGCGGGTCGGCTCGGCGGCGCCGGTGAGCGGGGCCGGGTGGAGGCGCTGGCGAGCCTCGGCGCGCTCTCCGATATCGCGCCGCATCTGGTGCCGGTGACGAGCGCCGAGGCGATCGAGCTGCTCCCGTCGACGATCGCGACCGCGTCGACGAGCCTCGCCCACCTCTGCCTGGAGGAGCTGCCGCAGGGGATGGCGATCGCACCTGCGCTCGGTTCGGCGGGTGATCGCGACGCGCTATGGGCGGCGCTCACCGACGGGCGCCTCGAGGGGGTCGTCAGCGACCACCGCTCCGAGCCGCTCGACGGCGACAGCGAGTGGGTCGGCATCGCGTCGCTCGAGCTGTTCGTGCCCGCGCTGCTGTCCTTCGGGGTCGCGGCCGGACGGCTCGACCTGCCGACGCTCTGCACGATCATCGGCGAGCGCCCTGCGCGTCGTCTCGGCATGTGGCCGCAGAAGGGCTCGCTGCAGGTGGGTGCCGACGGCGACGTCGTGCTGGTCGATCCCGCGGCGGTGTGGACGGTCGATCCCGCGCAGCTCGAGGGCCGCGGCAAGGCGCCGGCCTGGCACGAGCGCGAGCTGACGGGGCGCGTCGTGCACGTCTTCTCGCGCGGGCAGCAGATCGTGAATGACGGCTTCCCGCTGTTCCGGCCGGGCCGCGGGCGCCCCGTCTAGCTAGAGCGGCAGCTCGGGCTCGCCGGCCGTCCAGCCGCCGTCGACCGGCAGCACGACGCCGGTGATGAGCGACGCCGCGGGCGAGCAGAGGAACGCCACGACGCCGCCGATGTCGCGCGGCTGGCCGACGCGACCGAGCGGGATGCGCCGCACGGCCGCGGCGTGGACCTCGGCGATCTCGAGCATCGGCGCCGCCATCGGCGTCCAGATGAACGTGGGGCACACCGCGTTGACGGTGATGCCGTGCCGCGCCCAGTCGATCGCGAGGCTGCGGGCCATCGTGGCCACCGCGCCCTTCGACATCGAGTAGCCGGCCTGGCTGGGCAGCGAGACGAGCCCGGCCTGCGAGGAGATCAGCACGATCGCGCCGCGTCCCGCCGGGATCATCGAGCGCGATGCCGCGACGGCCCAGTTGAACGAGCCCTTGACGTTGACGGCCCACAGCGTGTCGAGATCCTCGTCGCGGACCTGCTCGGCCGTGACGTTCTCCGTGAGCACGCCGGCGCACGTCGCCAGGAAGGCGATCGGGCCGAGCTCGGCGACGATGCGCTCGGCGGCGGCATCGACCTCGGCGCGCGACGACACGTCGCAACCGATGGCGAGGGCGCGGCGACCGAGCGCCTCGATCAGCGCGACGGTCTCGGCGCAGCGCTCCGCATCGAGATCGACGCACGCCACGTCCGCACCCTGTTGGGCGAGCGCGACGGCAGCCGCCTGGCCGATGCCCTGCGCGGCGCCCGTGACGACCGCGACCCCGTCGGCCTGGAACGAGACGGCGAGCTCCTCCTGGTTCATCGTGCTTCCTCCTGCAGTCGGGCGAGGCGGATCAGCCCCGAGTAGTCGAGCGCGCCGAGCTCCTCGGCCTGCGCCTCGTGGTAGATGGACGTCGCGGCCTCGACCAGTCCGGGATCGAGACCCATGCTGGTGAGGAATTCCTCGGACAGCTCCATGTCCTTGGTCATCAGGTCGAGCGTGAAGAGCGCCTCGTAGCCGCGGTTCGACGGGTGTGCATCGTCGACGCCGACGCCGGGATAGCGCGCGCGCATGACGCGCGAGTCGCCGGTCGAGCGCGAGAGGATGTCGAACAGCATCGCGTCGGACAGGCCGGCGCGGCGACCCGCCGCGAGCGACAGGCAGAGGCCCGCCATGTGCAGGCCGGCCAGCATGTTGTTGCACAGCTTCGCGGCCTGGCCGGTGCCGTGACCGCCCGTGTGCACGACGAACGCGCTCCACGTCGCGGCGATCGGCTCGAGCACGGCGTACGCCTCGGCGGAGCCGCCGATCATCGAGGTGAGCGTCCCGGCCTCCGCGCCGACGGGACCGCCCGACAGCGGGCAGTCGGCGACGAGGATGCCGCCCGGTTCGAGCTCGGCGGCCAGATCCTGCGCCAGCGCGGGCGGGCTCGTGGAGACGTCGGCGAGCAGGGCACCGGTGGGCAGCGCCGCCGCGGCCTCGCGCGCCACCTGCCCGACCAGCGCGACGGTCGGCATCGACAGCAGGAACACCTCGGCGTCGACGCAGATGTCGGCGATCGACGTCGCGGAGGCATCGGCGCCGATCGACGCCGCGTACTCCATCGCCGCGGGCACGGGGTCGTAGACCCGCACCTCGTGACCCGCCTCGACGAGGTGGCGCACGAGGTGGCGTCCCATCGTGCCGACGCCGGCGAATGCGATGCGGGCCATGGTCAGTCCGTGCCGACGGGGATGAACGGTCCGGCGCGATGCACGAGGCCCGGCAGGTCGCGGCCCATCACGCCGGCGAGCCACTCGCTGACGCGGATCAGCTCGTCGAGGTCGACGCCCGTGTCGACGCCCATGCCGTCGAGCATGTAGACGAGATCCTCCGTGGCGATGTTGCCCGTGGCGCGCGGCGCGAAGGGGCAGCCGCCGAGGCCGCCGATCGAGGCGTCGAAGATCGTCGCGCCGGCCTCGAGACCGGCGGCGGCGTTCGCATAGCCCGTGTTGCGCGTGTTGTGCAGGTGCAGGCCGACTGGCGTGCCGGGCACGGCGGCGAGCGTCGCCGGAACGAGCTGCGTCATCTGCGTCGGGACGGCGACGCCGACCGTGTCGGCGAGGATGACCTCGTCTGCGCCCGCCGCGACCGCGAGGCGCGCGTGCTCGACCACGAGGCCGGGGTCGACCGGCCCCTCGAACGGGCAGCCGAAGCTGACGCCGAGCGTCATCGTGACGCGCTTGCCCGCCGCCTTCGCGCCCTCGACGAGCTGCTGGCCGATGACCGTCGCCTCGTCGAGCGTGACGTTCTGGTTCTTGCGGCAGAACGTGTTGGTGAGCGGGTACGCGACGTGCACCTCGTCGACGTCGGCGGCGATCGCGTCGTCGAGGCCGCGGCCGTTGAGGATCAGGCCCGCGTAGATCACGCCCGGCTTGCGGTTGATCGTGCTCATCACCTCGGCGGCGCCCGCCATCCGCGGCACGGCCTTCGGATTGACGAACGAGACGGCCTCGACGCGCGGCAGGCCGGTCTCGGACAGGCGATCGACGAGCTCGGCGCGCTGCGCCGGCTCGAGCTGGACGGGGTCGTTCTGGAGCCCGTCTCGCGGGCCGACATCGCAGAGCGTGATGCGCATGGATCCTCCGGTCGGAATGTCGGCAAGCATACCCATGCAACCGGGAAATCCCACACTGGAGGCAGTATTCTCCCCGCATGAGCACCGCAGCCTTCGCCCCCGCCAACGTCGTCCGCGATCTCAAGGAGCTGAACGCGTTGACGGGCGGCCCCGACGGCGCGCGCCGCCTGGCGTGGACCGATGACTGGGTGAAGGCGCGCGACTTCCTGCGCGGCAAGCTCGACGAGATCCCCGGCGTCACCCACGAGATGGACGAGTGCGGGAACATCTGGGCGACGCTGCCCGGCGCCCGACCCGAGGCGGTCGTCGTGGGCAGTCACGTCGACGCCGTGCCGCGCGGCGGCTGGCTCGACGGCGTGCTCGGCGTGATGGGCGGGCTCGAGGTGCTGCGCGCGGCGGCCGCCTCCGGCACGCCGCCCTGCACCGTCAAGCTCGTCGACTGGGCCGACGAGGAGGGCGCGCGCTTCGGCCGCAGCCTGCTCGGCTCCTCCGCATTCGCCGGCACCCTCGAGATCGAGGACGTCCGCGAGTTCACCGACAAGGACGGCATCCGCCTCGACGACGCGCTCAAGGCGATGGGCGTGGACCTCGACCAGTCGCACCTCGCCAAGCGCCGCATCGATGACGTCCGTGCATACCTCGAGCTGCACATCGAGCAGGGCCCCGTGCTGGAGAGCG
>CAWUMZ010000081.1:0-7152 GCA_963923625.1 uncultured bacterium
CACGTCGTGGCCGGCCTTCACCAGGTTCATGGCGATGTGCTCGCCGAGGTTGCCGAGGCCGATGTATGCGAGCTTCACGGGTAGTGCTCCTCCTGGAGTTCGCCGTAGACGGGATTCAGGTGCAGGTCGGGGCCGGTGTACGGATGCGCCCGCGCCACGTCCTCGTCGAGCTCGACGCCGAGGCCCGGCGCCGTCGGGATCAGGATGTGGCCGTCCTCGAAGCCCATCTTCGTCTTGAGGATCTCGGCGTGGAAGCCGCCCCAGTCGCGGATGCTCTCGATGATCAGGAAGTTCGGCGAGCACGCCGCGATCTGCACGTTGGCCGCACCGACGAGCGGACCGCAGTAGAGGTGCGGCGCGATCTGCGCGTAGTGGGTCTCGGCCATGCCGGCGATCTTCTTCGCCTCGAGGATGCCGCCGACGCGCCCGAGGTTCATCTGCAGGATCGACGCCGCGTTGTTGCGCAGGACGCGTGCGAACTCGTACTTCGTCGTCAGACGCTCACCCGTCGCGATCGGGATCGACGTGGCGTGCGCGACGCGGCCCATCTCCTCCGGCATGTCCGGCGGCGTCGGCTCCTCGAACCACAGCGGCTCGTACGCCTCCAGGCGCTTCGCCATGCGGATCGCGCCGCTGACGGTGAACTGCCCGTGCGTGCCGAACAGCATGTCGACGTTCGGGCCGACCGCCTCGCGGATCTGCTTGACGAATCGCTCGCAGCGCTCGAGCGCCTCGACCGACGGATTGCGCGGATCGAGCGACGAGTAGCGGCCGGCGGGATCGAACTTGACCGCGGTGAAGCCGCGCTCGACGTTCTCGACGGCGCGCTGCGTCGAGAGATCCGGGTCGTGGTACACGTCGACGGTGTCGCCGGCCTCGGAGTAGAGGTACGTGTACGCGCGGAGCCGCTCGCGGCACTTGCCGCCGAGCAGGTTGTAGACCGGCTGATCGGCCGACTTGCCGATGATGTCCCACAGCGCCATCTCGATGCCGCTGAAGACGCCCATCACCGTCACGTCGGGGCGGAAGTTGAAGCCCGCGCCGTACACCTCGCGCCACATCGTCTCGATGTCGTGCGGGTCGCGGCCGATGATGCGCCGCTCCATCATGTCGTCGATGCACTTGACGATCACGTCGGGGCCGAAGGTCGCGACGTAGCACTCGCCGTAGCCGACGATGCCGTCGTCGGTGACGACCTTGACGAAGATGAAGTAGTTGCCGCCCTCGCTCGGCGGCGGGTTGCCGACGACGAACGTCTCCCAGGATGCGACCTTCATCAGAACACCACCACGTTGCGCAGCGCCTCGCCGCGCTTGACGGCGGCGACGGCCTCGTTGATCTCCTCGAGCGGGTACTCCTTCGTCACCAGCTCGTCGAGCTTGAGCCGGCCGCCGCGGTAGAGGCCGACCAGCTGCGGGATGTCGGCGGGCGTCTGGGCCGAGCCCATCTTGCTGCCGATGATGCGCTGCGAGTCCGCGGCGATCCACGAGGGATCGAACGTCGTCGTGACGCCGCTCGGCGGCATGCCGACGATGACGGTCTCGGCACCCTTGCCCATCAGGCCGATGCCCTGCTCGATGGCCGGGCCGACGCCGACGGAGACGAGCACGTGGTCGGCCATGCGGCCGTTCGTGAGCGCCTTCACCTCGGCGGCGACGTCCTGCGTCTTCGAGTTGATGCCGTGGGTCGCGCCGAACGCCTTGGAGGCCTCGAGCTTGGCGTCGTTCACGTCGACGGCGATCAGCGGGTTCGCGCCCGACAGCGCGGCGCCCTGGATGCAGTTGAGGCCGACGCCGCCGGTGCCGATCACGACGACCGACTCGCCGGGCTTGATCTTCGTCGTGTTGATCGCGGCGCCGACGCCGGTGATGACGCCGCAGCCGAGCAGCGAGGCGACGGAGAAGCTGACGTCCTTCGGCATCACCGCGATCTGCGAGTGGTGCACGAGGACCTGCTCGGCGAACGAGCCGACGTTCATCATCTGCGCGACCGGGGCGCCCGAGGCGTCCTTGATCGGCTGGCGCGTGGACAGCGGCAGCGTGGTCTCGCACATGACGCGATCGCCGCGTGAGCAGTAGAAGCACTGGCCGCAGGCGCGGATGAGCGTGACGACGACGTGGTCACCCACCTGCACGCCCGGTGTCTCGGGTCCGACCGCGCTGACGATGCCGGCCGCCTCATGGCCATAGAGCGCGGGCAGAGCGCCGCCCCAGCCGCCGTCCATGTACGTGATGTCGGAGTGGCAGATCGCGCAGGCCTTCACGTCGACGACGAGCTCGCCCGCCTGGGGCGCCTCGAGCGTCAGCTCCTCGATGACGAGCGGTTCATTGAACGCGCGGCAGACTGCGGCCTTCATGCGGTGGTCTCCAGATCCTCGATGCGTGCGGCCCGCCACAGATGAGACGGGCGGAGTCCGGCGGAGCCTACCCCATCGGCTGCGCTACGGCGTGGTCATCGCGCCGTCGACCGTCAGCACCGCGCCGGTCATGAACGGCGGCGCCTCCGACAGCGCCCACGCGGCCACATCGGCGATCTCGCCCGGCTCGCCGAAGCGGCCGATCGGCATGCGGTCGACGAAGCTCGCCGGGTCACCGCCGGCGGCGCGGACGGCGTCGGAGATGTCGTCCATCATCCGCGTATTCGTCGGTCCCGGGCACAGGCAGTTGACGCGGATACCGGCTGCCGCCACCTCGAGGGCGACGCCCTGCGAGAGGCCGACGACGGCGTGCTTCGAGGAGACGTACGCGCTCAGTCCGGGCACGCCGCGCACGCCGGCCTGCGATGCCGTGTTGAGGATCGCGCCCTCGCCCTGCGTGCGCATGACGGGCACGACGTGCTTGAGCCCGAGGAACGCGCCGCGCAGATTGACCGACAGCACCTGGTCGAACGTCTCGGTCGGATAGTCCTCGACGCCGGCGATCGCACCCTCGATGCCCGCGTTGTTGAAGAACGCGTCGATGCGTCCATAGCGCTCGATCGCGGCGGCGACGTAGCCCTTCACGTCATCCTCGTTCGAGACGTCGGCGGCGCACGCCGACGCCGGCTGGCCGAGCCGATGCGCCACGGCCTCGGCCGCCTCGAGATCGCGATCGACGACGAGCACGGCGAACCCCTTCGCCGCCAGCCGCTCTGCCGTGGCCGCGCCGATTCCTCCGGCTCCGCCGGTGATGACCGCGCAGCGCACGCCCATCGTTAGCGCCCCGCCCGCCAGTCGAGCAGCGTGCGCAGGCCGTCGAGCGGCCACTCCGGGCCGGACGCGCCGTAGATGAAGAACGTCGCGCCGGCGTCGATGAACGCCTGCAGCTTCGCGTCGAGCTCGGCCGGATCCGATGGAATCTCCTCGGCGTTGAGCATGATGCTGCGCTCGATCTCGGCCGGATCGCGGCCGACGGTGGCGCAGTGCGCGTCGAGCACCTCGCACTTGTGGCGGATCTCGTCGGGCGAGCCAAAGCCATGCCAGATGTCGGCGTGCTGGGCGACGAGCTTGAGCATGACCTTCTCGCCGCCGCCGCCGATCATGATCGGGATGCGGCCGCGCACCGGCGGCGGGTTGCCGATCGCCATCCGCTCCTTCACGACCGGAATCGCGTCGCGGAAGGCGTGCAGGCGCGTGATCGCCGTGCCGAACTCGTAGCCGAACTCGGTGTAGTCCTTCTCGAACCAGCCCGACCCGATGCCGAGCGTGAGGCGCCCGTTCGAGATGTGGTCGACCGTGCGCGCCATGTCGGCCAGCAGGTTCGGATTGCGGTACGACATGCACGTGACGAGAGCGCCGACCTCGACGCGGCTCGTGGCCTCGGCGAGTGCGGCGATCAGCGTCCAGCACTCGAAGTGCGGGCCGTCCGGATCGTCGTACAGCGGGTAGAAGTGGTCCCAGTTGTAGATCGCGTCGACGCCCAGCTGCTCGGCCTCGATCCACGACGCGCGCATCGCGTCGTAGGAGCCGTGCTGGGGTCGCGCCTGGTATCCGATGCGAATCGCTCGTGCCATGTCTCAGCCCATCCAGTGCTCGGTATTGACGTCCATCTCGACCTGCACGCGCGTCTCGCCCTCGCGGCGGAACGGGTACGGCTTGCCGAGGTACTTCATGGAGAGGTCGTCGATGCCCTGATCGCCGCCCTCCTCGGTCATCGACGCGACGCCGCGCAGCTCGACGTAGCGGTAGCCGTTCTCCGGGTCGAGCGCCATGATCGTGATGCGCGGGTCGGCCTCGATGTTGCGGTGCTTCGCGCGACCGGCGGCCGTGTTGAAGACGACCTTGTCGCCCTCCACGTGCAGCCAGACGACCGTCACCTGAGGGTGCCCGTCGGGTCCGATGGTGGCAAGGCTGGCGAAGATCGGCTGCTCGAGCAGCGCGCGGGTGTCGTCGGAGATCGGCATGCGGGGAGCCTAGCGGCTCGCGCCAGCACGTCGCTCGCGCCAGTCCAGCAGCAGTCGCAGCCCGTCGAGCGCGTAGTCGGGACCGGCGCCGGAGTAGAAGAGGTACGTCGCGCCCGCATCGACATACGCGTCGAGCAGCGCGTCGTCGACGTCGGGCAGGTGATGCGCCTCGAACATGATGCTGCGCTCGATCTCGGCCGGATCGCGACCGATGCTCGCGCAGTGCGCGTCGAGGACCTCGCACTTGTGGCGGATCTCGTCGGGCGTGCCGAAGCCGTGCCAGATGTCGGCGTGCTCGGCCACGAGGCGGAGCATCACCTTCTCGCCGCCGCCGCCGATCATGATCGGGATACGGCCGCGCACCGGCGGCGGATTGCCGATCGTCATGCGGTCCTTGATCACCGGAATCGCGTCGCGGAAGGCGTGCAGGCGCGTGATCGCCGTGCCGAACTCGTAGCCGAAGGCCGTGTAGTCGGGCTCGAACCAGCCGGAGCCGAGCCCGAGCACGAGGCGGCCGCCCGAGATGTGGTCGACGGTGCGCGCCATGTCGGCCAGCAGGTTCGGGTTGCGGTACGAGACGCACGTCACCATGGCGCCGATCTCGACGCGGCTCGTCGCCTCGGCGATCGCCGCCAGCGTCGTCCAGCACTCGAAGTGCAGGCCGTCGAGATCGCTGTCGACCGGGAAGAAGTGGTCGTCGTTGTAGACGCCGTCGGCGCCCATCGCCTCGGCCTCGATCCACGACGCGCGCATGCGCTCGAACGAGCCGTCCTGCGGGCTGGCCTCGTAGCCGATGCGGATCGGTCGGGTCATGCGAAGAGATCCTTCTCGCGGTCGATGATGCCCCCCGTCGCGCCTTCAGCGCCGGGCTCGAGGACGACGCCGCGGATGATCGCCGCGGGCACGCCGCCGCTCGGGCCGAGGGCGAGCTCCGCGGCGCTGGCGAGCTGGTCGCCCATGTGCACCTGCGTCGAATGGAACTCGCGCCCGACGTCGTCGGGGCGGCCGGCGTGCTCGACGACCGTGGCGAAGCCCGCGGCGCCGAGCGCCACGCCGACGGTGCCGCGGCGGAAGGGCCGGCCGATCGAGTCGCTGATCACCACCGCGATGTCGGCACCCGTCGCGGCGACGAGCGCGTCGCGCAGACCGCGCGCAGAGGCATCGGGATCGACGGGCAGGAGCGTCACGTGGTCGACCGCGTCCTGATTGGAGCGATCGACGCCGGCCGAGCCGAGCACGTGCCCCTGCCGCGTGCGGCCGATGATGAACGAGCCGCGGCTGCGCACCACCTCGGCGGACTCGCTCAGGATCACCTCGACGACACGGGGGTCGCCGCCGTCGGCAGCGCGTTCGAGAGCCTCAGGCGACGGCTCGACGCCAGCCAGGTCGACGATGCGGCCCTCGGCCTTCGACACCGGCTTCTGCGCGACGACGAGGACGTCGCCGTCGACGAGCGCCTCGCCGGCATCGGCGACCGCGCCGAGCAGGAGTCCGGCGAGGTCGTCACCGGGGCGGATGCGCGCGGCCAGCCGGATCGGGATCACCTCGATCATGCGAGCACCGCGGCGGCGAGTCCCGTGCGCACGGCCGGCTCCTTCATCAGCGTCGGCACGACGATCGCGCGCATCGCGAGCGCGTCGAGCTCGGCGGCCAGCGCGGCGTCCTCCCCATCGAGCACGTACGCGCCGGCCAGCTGCTGGAGGTAGCGCGCGACGCCGATCGCATCGGGGCGATGCCCCATCGAGCCGAGCATCTCGACGAGCGGGCCCTTGACGGCCTTGCCGCCGATCACCGGCGAGACCGCCACCACGTCGTCGCGGCGGGCGATCACCGCCTCGCGGATGCCGGCGACGCCGAGGATCGGATCGAGCGAGACGAAGGGGTTCGACGGCGCGAGCACGATGCGGTCGGCCTCGGCGATCGCCTCCAGCACGCCGGGAGCCGGCACGGCGTCCTCGATGCCCTCGAAGCGCACGCCCGCCACGGCATCGGCGGCGCGCCGGCGCACGAGCCACTCCTGGAACGGCAGCTCGGCGTCATCGGTGGCGATCCACGTGCGCAGGCGGTCGTTCGTCGCGGGCAGCAGTCGCGTGTCGCAGCCCCAGCGGCGCGCGACGTCGGCGGTGATCGACGAGAGCGCCTCGCCCGCGCGCAGGCGTCGCGTGCGCGCGACGTGCAGCGCGACGTCACGGTCGCCGAGGATGAACCAGTCGTCCTCGCCGAGCTCGATCGCCGTCTCCATCAGGTTGCGCGTGTCGCCCGCCACCCCCCAGCCGTTGACCGGATCGATGCGGCCCGTCAGCGTGTAGAGAACCGTGTCGAGGTCGGGCGAGATGCTGAGACCCCAGTGCTCGCAGTCGTCGCCGACGTTGCCGACCACGGTCAGCTCCCCGGGCGCGAGCGCCTCATGCAGCGTCAGCGCCATGCGCGCCCCGCCCACCCCGCCGGCGATCAGCGCTACCCGCATGCCGCCTCGAACTCCCGCAGGTCGGCCGGCGTGTCGAGGTCGCGGGCGAGCCCCGGGCGGATCACCGGCGTGCCGCCGTGGCGCGCGGCCGAACCGTCGCCATACGACGGCGTGAACGCGCTCGGCGGCGTCGCCGCGATCGCGTTGGTGCGCCCGTCGAGCGAGGGGGCGATCGACAGCGGGTCTGCCGCGGCGAGCAGCGCCTCGACGTCGGCGGTCTCGACGTAGGGCAGATCGGCCGCGATCACGACCACCGTCGGCGCGTCGGGATATGCAGCGAGCCCGCGCCGCACGCTGCCGGTCAG
>CAWUMZ010000082.1:0-7137 GCA_963923625.1 uncultured bacterium
GGGGGACGGTGCCGTTGTGGAGCGTCCTGGGGACGCTGCTGGTGCTGATCGCGTCGGTCAGCTGACGACGCGAAGGCCTTGAGGTTGCTCGGTGGGGGTGGAGCGCGTCGTCGGTGCCACAAACGACTGAGGGGCGGTCCGAAGACCGCCCCTCAGGGAAGTACTGGGTTGTGCCGCGGTCTCTAGTGGGAGACGGAGGCGGCGGCCTTCTCGGGCACCAGCATCTCCTCGGCGAACCGGGAGAGGCGGAAGGGCTCGATCAGGTCCGGGGTGCGACCCGTGGCGATCAGCTCCGCCATCGTCTCGCCGCAGACAGCGGAGGCCTTGAAGCCCCACGTGCCCCAACCGGCGTCGATGAGGAAGTTATCGACCTCGGTCTTGCCCATGATCGGGCTGTAGTCCGGCGTCATGTCGCAGTAGCCGGTCCACTGGCGCTGGATCTTCAGGCGCGCCAGCAGCGGCACCACGTCCAGGGCGTTCGCCGTGGAGTGCTCGATGAACGTGTTCGTCGAGCGCATGTTGTACGTGGTGTACGGCTCGATCTCCGAGCCGATCAGGATCTCACCGCGGTCCGTCTGCGAGATGTACGTGTGCAGCGAGGCCGACACGATGATCTTGTGGAGGAGCGGCTTGACCGGCTCGGTCACGAACGCCTGCAGCGGATGGTTCGTGATCGGCGTGCGGACGCCGGCCAGGTCGGTGACCTGCGTCGTCCAGCCCGCGACCGCGGACATCACGATGCCGGCGTCGATCGGACCCTGGTTGGTGTCCACGCCGATGCACTTGCCGGCCGAGTCCTTGCGGATGGCCGTGACCTTCACACCCTGGTGGATGTGACCGCCGCGCATCGAGAACTGGGAGCCGTAGCCCCAGACGACGGCGTCGTGGCGCAGCACCGAGCCCGGCGGGTGGTACAGCGCCGCCTCGATCGGGTACGGCACGTCCATCGACATGTTCAGCTCGGGGCAGAGCTCCGCGATCTCGTCGCGGAAGATCAGCCGGGAGTCGACGCCGAGGATCTTGTTGGTCTCGGCGCGCTCGCGCTGCACGCGCACCGACGAGTCGGTGTGGGCGAGCGTGAAGTGGCCGAGGTTCGACATCATCATGTTGAAGTCGAGATCCTGGGACAGGCCGCGCCACAGCTCCATCGAGCGCTCGTAGAACCGGATGCCCTCGGGCGTGCGGTAGTTCGAGCGGACGATCGTCGTGTTGCGACCCGAGCCGCCGGCGCCGATGTAGTTCATCTCGAGCACGGCGATCGACTCCGGCTTGATGCCGTGGTTCTTGACCAGGTAGTACGCCGTGCCGAGGCCGTGCGCGCCGCCGCCGATGATGACGACGTCGTACGACTTCTTCATCGGGTACTTCTTGAAGAACGTGCGTCCTCGCAGGAGACCGCTCACGAGACTGCCACCCCTTCCGTGCCGACGCCGAGCGCGTTCTGCGCGGGAGCGGCGACCTCATGCATGTTGACGTGATGGCCGGCATGGAGCAGCGACTGGTGCACGTGCTCGATGACCTCGCCGCCGGTCATGATGTCGATCCGGTTGGGCCGGACGAACAGCTTGCCGGCGACATGGCAGACCTTGCCGACCGTGAAGACCGGCTCGCCGGTCGAGACGGGGAGCTTCCAGTTCGCCTCGCGGGCGAACACCTCCTCGACGCCCTCACCCTGGATGGTGAAGAACGACCAGCCGTCCGTGTGGTCGACGACGAGCGCGGCATTGCCCTCGCTCGCCAGCTGGCTCGAGAGATCCTCGACGAGCGCGGCAGCGGTGCCGGGCTCGCCGACGAAGATGACCTCGTCGGGCGTGATGCGGCCCATCAGCGTCCCGGCGGGCTGCTTGAGCCCGTCCAGAACCGCCTCCTTGCCGAAGCAGCGGATCTTCGCTGCACCCTTGACTTCAAACAGATCAGGCACGGAGCTTCACTCCCTCAGGGTCGTAGAAGGCGTGATCGCCGATGGTCGCCGGCGCGCCTCCGATAGAGATGGTTCCGCCAGCCTTCGCGAACTCGGTGGTGACCCACGCGAGTCCGACCGGGTGGCCGAGGACATACGACATCTTCGAGGACGTCACGCGTCCGTTCAGATTGCCGCCGACCGTCACGATCGAGCCCTCTGCGGGGGTTGCCATACCGGGCTCCATCTGCCACGGCACGAGCGTCTCACGCGGGGTGCGACGCTGCGCGCGAACCAGAGCAGCCTTGCCGACGAAGTCGGGCTTGTCGAGCTTCACGGCCCAGTCCATCGAGACCTTCCACGGGGTCGTCTCGAAGTCGGTGTCCTGGGAGATGATGATGTGGCCCTTCTCCAGGCGGAGGAGGCGCTGGGCATCGAGGCCGAACGGCTTGATATCCCACTCCTTGCCCGCCTCGAGGATGGCGTCCCACATCTCGACCGCGTTGGCGGCCGGGAAGTGGAGCTCGTAGGCGAGCTCGCCGACGAAGCCGAGGCGGATCGCCAGGCAGGAGACGCCGTTGACCGTGATGCGGCGATGCCGCAGGTACGGGAACGACTCCTTGTCGATCGGATCGTCCGTCAGCTTCTCGAGCAGGTCGCGGGCGTGCGGGCCGGCGACGTTGACGGCCGCGAGCGACGCGGTCTGGTTGACGACGAAGACGTCGAGACCCCACGCCTCGCGCCAGTCGAGCATCCACGACTCGAGGCGCTCGGCGCCCGACGTGGTGACGGTGCAGTAGAACGCGCCGCCCTCGAGGGCGCAGACGGTGCCGTCATCGATGATGACGCCGCCTTCCTCGAGCATCAGGCCGTAGCGCAGCTTGCCGGGCTCGAGGTCCGCGACGCGCATCGGGTAGATGCGCTCGAGGAACTCGACGACGTCGGGGCCGGCCAGCAGGAACTTGCCGAGCGTGCCGACGTCGATGACGCCGACGCGATGGCGGACGGCCTCGTACTCGGCCTGCATGTCGCCGTACGAGAAGATGCGCTTCCACGGGCCGGCCCAGAGGGTCGACGCGCCCATCTCCAGATGCTTCTGGTGGAGCGGGGTGTGGCGCTCGATGTGGTGACGTGCACCCGCGGCCGCCTGCTCGAGGCGGATCGGGCGGACCGGCGGACGCAGGGTCGTCGGCGCGGAGACACGTGCTGCCTCGGCCGGCGTCTTGCGCTCCGCGATGGCACGCAGCTGGTCGGCGCAGAGGCGCCCCTGGCACGGTCCCATCGTGACGGTCGTGTAGCGCTTGAGGAGCTCGGCGGACTCGAAGCCCTCGTCGATCGCCTGCTCGACCTCCTTGACCGACACGTCCTCGCAGAGGCAGACGTAGCCGGCGGTGCCGCACTTGCGCGGCTCCGAGGCGGGCGGGTTCACGTACAGGGGCAGTCCGGCCGCAGCGGCCGCACCGGCCTCGGTGCCCTGCTTGGCGGCCTCGTCGAGCGACACGCCCGGCGTGGCCGCGTCGCCGGCGAGCACGCACGGCAGGTCGTAGGCGAGGCGGGGGAGGTGCATGTTCTGCTGGATCTCCGCGCCGCACGCGAGGATGTCGCAGGCGATCTCCTCGGTCGAGCCGCCGGCCGTCTTGACGACGACGCCGGACAGCTTCTTGCGGCCCTTCGCCTCGACGATCTCACCGGCGACCTGGCGGTTGCCGACGCCGGAGGCGTCGACGCCGGGCCCCGTGACGACGGCCGCGACCGTCGTGCCGGAGGCGGCAAGCGTCTTGGCATGCTCGACGGCCTCCTGGGTCTCGGCCCAGACGACGGCCGTGTCGCCGACCTTGACGCCGTGCGGACCGGCGAGGCGGGCGGCACCGCGGCCCATGAAGATGCCGGGCAGGTCGTTGTTGACGAAGAGGCGATGCATCTCCATGCCGCCCGAGGCGATCACGATCGCGGTCGGGTGGATGTGGAGCGTCTGCTCCGCGGTGATCGCGAGGACCATCGGGCCCTCGTAGATGCCGATCGCGGAGGTGCCCGGGTTCAGCTCGATGTTCGCGTTGCCCTTGGCCTGCTCGGTGAGGGCGCTGATCGCGTCCTTCGTCGGGCCGGCGGCGACGCGGAGACCGGGCTCCGAGCCCTCGTCGATGACCATCACGCGCTTGCCGGCGTTCGCAGCGGCAATGGCGGCCGAGAGACCGGCGACACCCGCGCCGATGACCAGCACGTCGGGATGGCGGTTGACGCGGTCGATGTCCTGCGGGACGTCGTTCTTGTCCGTGAAGCCGAGACCCGCGACGCGGCGGATGACGCCCTCGGCCATCGGCCACGCGAACTTCGGCTTGATGCCGGCCTTGTAGTAGAAGCCGACGGGCATCAGCGGATGGAACTTATCGATCACGTTGAGCGCGTCACGATCCACCGACGGCCACGCGTTCTGGCGCGAGACCTTCTGGCCGTCCTTCGCGGCGCACATGCACGCGCGGACGTTGACCTCGCCGTCGACCGTCACCAGGCAGTTCGGGCAGTCGCCCGACATGCAGTAGAGGCCGCGGGGGCGGTGGTACTTGAACGAGCGGGAGAAGACGCGGACGCCATCCCGGTACAGCGCCGAGGCGAGCGTGTCGCCCGGCTGAATGGCGACCTCGCGCCCTTCGAATTCGATGCTCACGCCGAGCCCTCCGTGTACTCCTCGCCCGGCTGCGCCAGGACGATGTTCGTGCGCGTGTCGCGCACGATCGTGTACCAGCGGCGCGTGCCGCTGGAGTGGAACCACCGCTCCTTCTGCACGCCCGCGACGTTGGTGCGAAGCCACAGGTGGGCGATCGCCTCCTCGTCCGGGGCGTCAGGCGCCAGTGGGGGACGCACTTCGCCGCCGTACGAGAACTCGCTCACGGGGCGGAGGCCAAATGGGGTTTTGATGTGGAAGTGGCTCACAGTGTCTCAAAGGGTAGGGGGCGTATTTCGGGCGTGCATTGTGGAAGGTATACACACTCGGGGCGGTGTTTGCAGGAGATACCGCCCCTCACCGCGTCGAATGCGGCCTGTAGCCTCTGCACAGCGCCACGGCGGCATTCTACGCACACGGCGCAGGGGACGGGGGATACCGGTAGGTTCCCGTCAGACATGCCACGGAGGA
Organism: uncultured bacterium; assembly: GCA_963923625.1. Classification (GTDB taxonomy): domain Bacteria; phylum Actinomycetota; class Thermoleophilia; order Gaiellales; family F1-60-MAGs149; genus F1-60-MAGs149. The sequence goes on from CAWUMZ010000082.1 coordinate 5,034, forward strand.
GTGAGTCGAAACGATGAAGTCGAGCCTTGAAATCGCCCAGGAGCACACGCTCCAGCCGATCGCCGATATCGCAGCCGAGTACGGCATCCTGCCGGACGAGCTCGAGCTCTACGGCCGCTACAAGGCCAAGATCGAGCTCTCGATCCTCGACCGCCTCAAGGACGTTCCGGACGCGAAGATCGTCAACGTCACCGCCATCACGCCGACCCCGGCCGGCGAGGGCAAGACGACCACCTCCGTCTCGCTGACGCAGGGCATGGGCAAGATCGGCCGCCGCGCGATGCTCGCGCTGCGCGAGCCGTCGCTCGGCCCCGTCTTCGGCGTCAAGGGCGGCGCGGCCGGCGGCGGCTACGCCCAGGTCGTGCCGATGGAGGACCTCAACCTCCACTTCACCGGCGACGTGCACGCCATCACGGCGGCGAACAACCTCCTGTCCGCCCTCGTCGACGCGCACATCTTCCACGGCCACGAGCCGCAGATCGACACCGTCACGTGGCGCCGCGCCATCGACGTCACCGACCGCTCGCTCCGCAACATCGTCACGGGCCTCGGCGGCAAGAAGAACGGCATCCCGGCCGAGTCCGGCTTCGACATCACCGCCGCGTCCGAGGTCATGGCGATCATGGCGCTCGCCACCGATATGCCCGACCTCCGCAAGCGCCTCGGCGCGATCACGGTCGGCTACACGAAGGCCGGCGACCCGGTCACCGCCGAGGACGTCAAGGCCGCCGGCTCGATGGCCGTGCTGCTGCGCGACGCGCTCAAGCCGAACATCGTGCAGACGCTCGAGGGCCAGCTGTGCCTGATGCACTGCGGGCCGTTCGCGAACATCGCCCACGGCAACAACTCCATCATCGCGGACCGCATCGGCCTCAAGCTGGGCGAGTTCCTGATCACCGAGTCCGGCTTCGCCGCCGACCTCGGCATGGAGAAGTTCATGGACATCGTCTGCCGCGTCGGCGGGCTCAAGCCGCACGTCGTCGTGATCGTCGCGACGGTGCGCGCCCTGCGCCATCACGGCGGCGGCAAGCACGACGAGAAGGCCGATATGGCGCAGATGCGCGCCGAGGTCGAGACCGGCATGGCGAACCTGCAGAAGCACATCGAGAACGTGCGCCAGTTCGGCATCCAGCCCGTCGTCACGATCAACACGCGTCCCGATGACGAGCCCGAGCTGCTTGAGCTGATCAAGACGCTGTCGCTCGAGGCCGGCGCGTTCGGCGCCGCGATCCACAACGGCTTCGGCGCCGGCGGCGACGGCGTCACCGAGCTCGCCGAGATCGTCTGCGCCGCGGCTGAGGCCGAGTCGAACTTCACGATGCTCTACGAGGACTCCGATCCCGTCGCCGTGAAGATCGAGAAGGTCGCGACCAAGGTGTACGGCGCCGACGGCATCGACCTGTCGCCGGCCGCGCAGGCTGCGATCGCGCGCTTCGAGAAGGAGGGCATCTCGCACCTCCCGATCTGCATGGCGAAGTCGCACCTGTCGCTGTCGCACGACCCGACGCTGCGCAACCGCCCGACCGGCTTCACCGTGCCGATCCGCGACATCCGGTCGTACACGGGCGCCGGCATGCTGGTGCCGCTGTGCGGCGAGATGCTGCAGATGCCGGGCCTCGGCGCGGTCCCCGCGGCGAACGCGATCGACCTCGCCGACGACGGCACCGTCGTCGGGCTGTTCTAGGTTCCGAACGAGAAGGCCCCTCTGCTCCGGCGAATGCCGGGGCAGAGGGGCCTTTGTCGTTGTGGGACGGGGTTCGCGCCTTGCCCGGGGTGAGTCTCAATCTTCGTCCGGGGGCGGGCCGTGCAGCATCGCGCGGGTGCTGGTTGGGGCGTCCGCGTTCGGGTGGGGTGCGGGTGGTGGTGGGTGACGCGAAGGGGCCAGACCCCTTTGCGTCAGCGAAAGCGTGACGCAAAGGGGTCTGGCCCCTTCGCGTCACCCACCGACTCGGCAGATCGGACACCGCGGATCTGCGCAGGCGCTGCGGTGGTGGAGAGGCGCTGGGCGTGAGGTGAGCGCCTTGCCTGGCTGTGCGGTAGTCGTCTGATTCGCGGGCCGCTCGTTTCAGGCTGCGCAGTGGCCGTTTGGTCGCGCTGCTGGCCG
>CAWUMZ010000083.1:0-7084 GCA_963923625.1 uncultured bacterium
GCCGAGTCGGTGACGGCACGCGTGGCGCGGCCGACGGCGGTCTGCGGCTCGGCGCCCGTGGCGGACGACTTCGCGTCGTCGGCCAGCGACGCGACGCCGTCGCGCGCCTCCTTGGCCGCGTCGAGCGCCGAGTTCCCGACGGCCTGGGCCTTCTCCTTGCCGGCGACCGTCGCCTGGTAGATCGCGGAGTCGGTGTTGGCCTCCTCGTTGAAACTCGTCTGCAGCTCCTGCGCGGCGCCCTTGATCCCGGCGCCGGTGTCCTTGACGCGATCCGCGCTCTTGCGGAACAGCTTCTTGCTGCCGCCAACCCCGAAGATCAGGAAGCCGACGACGACGACGAGCAGGATGTGAACTGGCGAGAGACCGAACATGCGCGCATCCTAGCGGCGGCGGAGGCGGCGCGGCCTGATCGAGCGGATCATGCCGCGCGGAGCGGGACCTCGGGGCGCTCCCGCTCCACCTTCACCCCTTGCCTGATAATCATGATTATGGGAAGTCGCTGAGGGAATCGGCCACTCGCATCCGGCCCAGACCCGCCACGGCCTCCGACCGGCTCCCCACCGCATCCGCGGTGACTGCGGAACCCCATGACGGATTCGGGTGGGTGAAACGCGGTCCGGCGACAGGCGGTCGCGGTACGCTTCGGGCATGCGCTTCGTGATCCTCGGCGGCGGTCCTGCTGGCTACGCGGCCGCATCGGCCGCTTCCGCACTCGGCGCCGAGGTCACGCTGATCGAGTCGCACGGCCTCGGCGGCTCGTGCACGCTCACCGACGCCATTCCGTCGAAGACGCTCCTATCGACCGCCACCGTGCTCGCGGCGATCGATCGCGCGGACCAGTCCGGCGTCTCGTTCGAGCACGGCAAGCCGCACGTGGACATGCTGCGCACCGTCGCGCACGCGCGCTGGGTCGCGACGCACCAGTCGCGCGGCATCCGCGATCGCCTCGAGGAGACGACCGTCCGGATCATCCACGGCCGCGGCCGCATCGTCGCGCCCGGGCAGATCGACGTGGAGTGCGACGGCTACACGACCGAGGTCGGGTACGACGCGCTCCTCCTCTCCACCGGTGCCAGCCCGTGGCTGCCGCCCTTCGCCGACATGGACAGCGATCGCGTCTTCACGACGCGCGAGGTCCTCGACCAGCGCGAGACGCCCGAGCACCTGGTGGTGGTCGGCGCCGGCGCCACCGGCTGCGAGTTCGCCGAGTTCTACGCCTCCTCCGGCAGCCAGATCACACTCCTGTCGGCGCGATCGCAGGTGCTGCCGAACGAGGACGAGGACGTCGCCGAGATCATCCAGGAGGCGTTCCTGTCCCGCGGCATCGAGATCCAGATGAACGCGCGCATCACCGAGATCGACGCCAATGGCACGCAGGTCACCGTCCGAGCCGAGGACGGGCGCGTCTTCCGCGGGTCGCACGCGATCGTCTGCATGGGCCAGCGCGCCAATACCGCCGGCCTCGGCCTGGAGCTGATCGGCGTCGAGCTGGACGAGCGCGGCGCGATCCTGGTCGATGAGCACATGCGCACGAGCGTGCCCGGCGTGTACGCGGCCGGCGACGTCGCCGGCGGCATGATGCTCGCCTCGACCGGCGCCATGCAGGGACGCCACGCCGCCCTCTTCGCGTGCGGGATCAACGAGGACGCGCTCAACCTCAAGAACGTCGCGTGGACGATCTTCACGCGTCCCGAGGTCGCGACCGTCGGCCTCACCGAGAGCATGGCCGCCCGCGAGAGCCGCGTCGTCGACGTCACGAAGCACTACCTCGGCGGCAACCCACGTGGCGTCATCTCCGGCTGGCGCGAGGGGTTGATCAAGCTGATCACCGACCCCGCCTCGGGCACGCTCCTCGGCGGGTCGATCGTCGGCTACCGCGCCTCCGAGAACATCGCCACGCTGGCGCTCGCGGTCAACGAGGGCCTCAACGTCGAGTCTCTCGCCAACACCGGCGTGGTCACGCCGTCGATGTCCGAGTCGCTGCAGCGCGCCGCCGAGCGCGCGATGAACCGCCGTATGGCGACGCAGGGCACGGGCGTGACCGTGCCGCATACGCAGCCGCTCGGCGCCTAGCCCGTCGTCGTCGCGCCGGTGGCCGTCGGGTCGGCCGTCGTGCTGGTCGTCGCGGGCGCCGCGCCTCCCCCGCCCCCGGTCTTGCGCGGGCCGACCATGATCACGCCGTCCTCCGGCGAGTACCGCCAGTGCCAGACCTCCTTGGAGATCAGCTTCCCATCCTTGAAGACGGAGCGGCCGTACTTGATGTGGAACCCGTCCTCGCCCTGCATCTGCTGCACGTGCGCCTCGCCGGGCGCGAGCGACATGTCGCGGACACGGACGGTCTTGGCCTTCGTGTAGGAGTACGGCTTGCCCATCCACGACGTCACCTTGCGCCCAAGCGGATTCGACAGCATCTTGACCGTGATGCCCGAGTCATCCGTGTGCGTGAGGATCACGATCGGGGCATCCCAGTCGTTCTCGAAGATCAGCTCCGGCCCGCCCCACGAGACCGTCGCCTCGCGTCCCGTCGGGTAGCGCGTGATCCAGAACGAGTGCGGCGTGTGATCGATCAGCTTGAGACCCGAGAAGAACGCGGCGTTGTACGTCGTCGTCGCGATCTGCGAGACGCCGCCGCCGACCGCGTCCTTGAGGACGTTGCCCTCGCCGATCATCGGCGCCTTGATGAAGCCGCGCGCCTCGGTGCGTTCGCCGAGCGCCTTGTTGAGCGAGAACGTGCCGTGCGCCGGGATGATGTACTGGTCGAGGATCTCCGCGCCGCGCTTGATGTTGCTCACGCGCGGTCCGCCGCTGTACGGCGTGAAGAACTCGCCGACGACCTCGGTGACGCCCATCTTCTGCGCCTTCTCCGACGTCAGCGCCGGGTGCCGCACGCCGATCGTGATCGGCGTGATGTGCTGCGAGGGGTCCTTCTGCCACGTCGTCGCGAGCGCGTCGACGTCGACGCCGCGCCCGTCGGTGCTGCCGATGATGCGCGCCTTGCCGGCGGCGTTGGTCGTGAAGATCGCGTTGTGCGGCGCCTTCTCCTTGCTGTGGAAGACGCTGCTGAAGAAGTTGCGCAGCGTGCCGCGCGAGACGTCGAACGCGATCGCGCCGTTGTCCGCCGTGAACTCGGTCGCGCGCAGCGCCACCGACTTCGGCACGCGGCGCGGATCGCTGTTGAGCGTGACGATGTGCGGCGACTTGACGAACAGCCGGGCGTTCGCGGCCGCCTTCGCCGCCTCATCGGTCGTGATCGCCGGATGGGTGACGATGATCGGCACCGTGATCGACGGTCCCGAGGTGCCGATCGTCCGCATCGCCCGCTGGATGTCGCCGATGCTCGCGCGCTTGCCGTCGGCGGCTGGCCGCACCGGGAATCGCCCGGCGGCGTCCTTGACGATCGACGCGTTGCGCGGCGCAACCGACGTCGCCTGCCGCAACGGCAGCAGCGCCTGCGCGAGCTCGCGCGGGTTGTAGAGGTACGTCAGCGGGATGTCCCGCGCCGTGCCCAGACCGAGCCGGCCCTGCAGGCGCTCGAAGAACGTCGAGTCGTCCTGCGCGGCCTTGACGGCGACCTGGGCGTTCGGTCGCAGGTTGATCGCCGCCGGATCGATGCTGAAGCGATTGCCGCCGGACACCAGCTCCACGCCCCGGGCGACGAGCTCGGCGCCGTGGGCCCGCACCTTGACCTTGGCCTGCGCGGCCGTCATGTCCCCCACATCCACCCCATCGATCTCGGTGCCGATCGGGATCGTCGCACCGGTGTCGCGCCCGAGATAGAGCGCACCGCCGACGACGACGCCGGCGAGCGCGATCAGGACGAGCAGCACCACCCAGGGATAGCGTCGGCGCTTGCGCTGCCGTGGCGGACGCGCGGGCCCGAGGCTGTCCGCGATGGGCTCCTCGAAGCGGTAGACCCGCATCCGCTCAGGGGGATTGCTCACAGACCGCAGTCTACGTCCCGCTGCCGCCGACCGGTCGCGCTCCCGTGATCCCGCTCCCGCGAGCCCTAGGCGCTGAGCGCCAGGTACTCGCGGAGCTCGGGATTCGCCTTGGCGAGCGCGCTCAGCGCACGGCTCTCGACCTGGCGGACGCGCTCCCGCGTGCAGCCCAGCTCGGAGCTGACCTGATCGAGCGTGCGCGTGCCATTGCCGTCGAGGCCGTAGCGGAGCTCGACCACGCTGCGCTCCTGCTCGTGCAGCTGATCGAGCGCGTGCTGGAGATCGGTGGTGACGTTGCCGCCGGTGATCGCCTCGTCCGGACGCACCGCATTCGGATCCTCGACGAGATCCGCGATGTCGGAATCGCCGTCGCCGACGCTGACGTCCAGCGACACCGGGTCCTCGACGATGTCGAGGAGCGCGGTCACCTTCTTGAGACCGAGCCCCGTGGCGGAGGCGAGCTCCTCCGGCGTCGCGGGCCGGCCGAGCTCCTGACGCAGCCGGCGCTCGGCCTTGCGGACGCGCTTGAGGTTGTCGACGACGTGGACGGGCAGGCGGATCGTGCGACCCTGGTCGGCGATCGCGCGGCTGATCGCCTGCTTGATCCACCAGGTCGCGTACGTCGAGAGCTTGAAGCCCTTCGTGTGGTCGAACTTCTCGACCGCGCGCATCAGGCCGACGTTGCCCTCCTGGATCAGGTCGAGCAGCGGCACGCCGGAGGCGGCGCTGTACGGTCGGGCGATCGACATGACGAGACGCAGGTTGCGCTCGATCAGCTCCTGCTTGGCGCGCATGTCGCCGGCGTCCTTGCGGCGGGCCAGCGCGGCCTCCTCGGCGGCCGTCAGCAGCCGGCCATCGCCGATCTGGCGGACGTACGTGAAGAGCAGATCGACTTCGGGCGTCTCGTCGAACGAGTCGTCGATCTTCTCCGCCGCGGCGGGCGCGTCGAAGACGGCATCCGGCTGGACGAGGGTGAGCGTACGGGCGGGGCGCTTGGAGCGCTTGGGAGCTGCGGTGGCAGTCATAGTGCTTGGAGGATTCCGTGCCGCGTCCGCCACCGCTACCCCCCGTCGGGAATCCTGCCGGAGTCCTAACGAAATCCCCATATTCGGGTCGGAAAGCGGGCTCGGATCAACACAACGCCAACAATCGCGGCGTCTGCGCGACGGTGATCGGCGCCCTAGGCGGCGGGCAGCAGCAGGGTCTGACCGGCCTGGATGGTCGAGCCCTGCAGGTGGTTGAGCTCCTCGATCCTCCCCACCATGTCCCGCGGATCGCCCGTGCTGGTGGCGGCCGCGATCGACCACAGCGAGTCGCCCGGCTGGACGAGGTACGTCTGCGGCTGCTGGCCACCCTGGCTCTCGGGCGCCATGCGGAGCCCGATCACGAGGACGAGGGACAGGATGGCGAGCAGGAGGCCCACCGAACGGAGTATGCGGATGTCGAACATATGTTCGGAACGGTAGTCCGAACAGGTGTTCGCGTCAAGCGCTGCGGCGTAACGATTGCGTCACAGCGCGTCGACGGCGCTCAGCACCGCGTCGAGCACCCGCCCTGGACCGTTGCGGACGACGTCATCGGCCACGAGGCCTGTCTCCGCCTCCGCCTCGGCGATCGCCTGCGCCGCCCCCGCGTCATCGAGGTGCTTCGTGTTCAGCGCGATCGCCGCGACCCTGGCCGGGCGCACCGCGCTGGCCGACAGCTCGTACAGGGCGATGACGTCGCTGAGCGGCGGGATCGGGCGCGACGGGTAGTCGTCGTTGTGCGTCTGCCCGGCCAGATGCTGGAGCACGAGGACGTCCGGCTGCGAGCCGTGCAGGAGGCCCTGCGTCACGGCGCTGTAGCCCGGATGCAGCAGCGAGCCCTGGCCTTCGAGGAACAGCAGGTCCCCTCGCTCGGAGCCCTGATCGATCAGCGACTCCGCCGCGCCGTTGACGTAGTCGGAGATCACGTGGTCGACGGCGATCCCCCACCCCGTGATCGCGATGCCCGTCTGACCGGTCGCCACGAACACGGCGTTGCGGCCGCGCGCGCAGGCGCCTTCGGTCAGCTCGAGCGCCGTCGACATCTTGCCGATCGCGCAGTCGGTGCCGACGGTGTGCACCACGCGTACGCCGGCCTTGCGCGAGAGGTCCGCGCGCGGGATCGTGAGGCCCTTCGGCGACGTCCGCAGATCGCGCAGCTGCACGCCGTGCGTCGCCGCCGCCTCGACGAGCGCGGGATCATCGTTGAGCAGCGTGTGCAGTCCGGCCTCGACGTCCATGCCGAGCTCCATGGCGCGCAGCAGCTGCGCCTTCCAGGCGTCGGTCAGCTTGCCGCCGGCCGGCGCGACGCCGATCAGCGCGCACGTGGCGCCGAGCGCGTGCGCGGCGTCCACATCGGCGACGATCGGCACGTCACGCCGCGCGAATGGCACGACCTCGGCGCTCGAGCGCCCGGCCTGCGTGCTGTCGACGACGCACACCACCTCGCGCTCGCCGCCGAAGCGCAGCACGCCGTGCCCCGTCTTCGCATCCGACTGCGCCCAGAGGCCCTCGGCCAGGATCGCCAGCTTCTCGCTCATGCTCCCACCACTCCCAGTCCAGGCGCGGACGAGACCGTCACGACGCCGTCGATGAATGCCAGACCCGCATACGGGCCATCGTCGATCAGGAGGTGCCCGTCGAGATCGACGTGGTCGCAGAGCGATGCGATCTGCGCGCCCTGGGCGATGCCGAGCTCCGACTCGATCATGCACCCGATCATCACGGCGAGGCCGTGCGCGCGCGCCGCCCGCGCCAGCGAGAAGCCGCCGCGGATGCCGCCGGTCTTCGAGATCTTGATGTTGACGCCGTCGCCGAGCGTCGCGCAGTGCGGCACGTCGCGCGCCTCCTGCGCCGACTCGTCGAGGATCACCGGCAGTCGCCGGTCGAGCTCCCTGTACGCGCGGTAGGCATCGACGTCATCGCGATGGAAGGGCTGCTCGACGAACTCGATGCCGAGGCGGAGCAGGTCGGGCGTGATCGCGCGGGCGATCTCGATGTCCCAGCCCTCATTGCCGTCGATGCGGATCGGGCCGTCGAAGCCGGCGCGCACGACCTCGAGCCGCTCGAGGTCGGCGGCGCCGCCGACCTTCACCTTCAGCACGCGGTAGCCGGCAGCGCGAC
>CAWUMZ010000084.1:0-7060 GCA_963923625.1 uncultured bacterium
GCGAGGACGAGCGCCGACGTCATGCCGGCGAAGGCGCCGCAGTAGAGCGGCACGGCGGCGGCAGCTACGCGGTTATGCAGCATCGAGATGATGGCGGCGATGACGCCCATCAGCGATGCGGCGAGCACGGGCGTGAGGCCGCCCTCGCGCACGGCGAGGGAGACCGCGAGCGTGGCGGACACCGCCAGCGCGATGTCGATCAGCCGCGGCCGGAGTCCGCGCGGCAGCTCGCGCGTCGTGATCATCAGACCGATCACGGCGGGCACGAGCAGCGCGCCGAAGATGAGCCAGCTGTACCACGGCCCGCCGCGCAGGAGGCCCTCGCCGTAGAAGACGACGAGCAGCGCGGCGATGCCGTAGCGGACCACCGCGGAGGTCGTCCGGCAGGCGGGCGAGTCGGTGGCGGCGGTCGACACGATGCGGCGGATCGTACCTGCCGCGATGAGCAGCGCCCGCTGCGCCCGCCGACCGCTCGTCCGGCGCGTACCCTGTGGACGTGCGTCACCTCCGCGGCCTCTCACTGCTCGACGTCGTCCTGCTGCTTGCAGCGCTGACGGCGACGTGGCAGAAGATGTCGTGGGATGTCGCGGGCCGCGTGACGCTCGTCGACCTGCTGGAGATGCTGTTCGTCGGCCTCTTCCTGCTCGACCGCATCGTGCGGCGCGACGCGCGACTGTCGGCGGCCTCATCGGTGGTGCTCGGCTTCGTGCTGCTGCTGCTCAGCGTCCACTTCTGCGGCTTCCTCGGCCTCGATACGACCCAGGCCGTCGACCAGTGGACGAAGGGGATCATCAAGTGGCTGATCTTCGCGCTGTTCCTGATCACCGGCATCACGCACGTGGCGCGCCGCGGCGAGGCGCTCTGGTGGCGCGTGGCCGGCGCGTTCGTCGCGGGCGTGACGATCAGCGCGGCGTACGGGATCCTGCAGACGGCCGTCCGCACGGTCACGGACATCGAGCTCGACGCGATCTTCCTCAAGCCGTTCTTCCCCGGAGCGCGCGAGCTCGGCGCCAACCTCTACGGCGTCGTCTCGACGTACGACCAGTACGGCGTCACGTCGCAGGCGAGCGTCTACCGCCTGACCGGCTTCTCCGAGGATCCGAACCACCTTGGCGTGATGGCCTCGCTGCCGCTCCTGTTCGTGATCGCGATGATCGTCGGCCCGCGCACCGGCTGGGCGGCGGCGCATCGCTGGCTGCTGACGGGCGTCGGCGCGATTCTGCTCGTCGCCGTGGTGCTGACGCAGTCGCGCAGCGGCGGCCTCGGCATCGCCGTCGGGCTGGTGATGCTGCTGCTGTGGTACCGGCGCCGGTTCTTCAACACGCAGATCGTGCTGGCGCTGATCATCCTCGCGGTCGGCGGCCTCTACGTCGCCTCGGCGAAGACCGCACAACTGCAGCAGATCATCGCCTCGCGCACGTCGACGACGGACCGCTCGTCGCAGGCGCACGTGGCGTTCTACGGGCTGATCCAGCCGGTGCTCGAGGAGTCGCCGGTGTTCGGCATCGGCATCAACAACTTCGCCGTCTACTACCAGTTCCAGACCGGCCGGGCCGACTTCGGGCCGCACTCGTTCTACGTCGCGACGCTGATCGAGATGGGCATCGCGGGCGCGATCGTCTGGGCCGCGTTCCTGCTCTGGGTCGGCACGCGCTGCCTCACGCTCCTGCGGGCCGGCCGCGCGCGCAGCCAGCTGGACGGCGACACGACGCTGAGCGCGGTGGCACGCGGCCTCTCGGCCGGCTTCGTCGCCACGCTCGTCGGCAACATCTTCTACCTGACGATGATCTTCAGCGGCTTCTACGTGATCCTGCTGCTGATCCTGGCGGCGCCGGCGGCCTTCGGGATCGAGCGCGTGCTGGCGCGCAAGGCGGCCCTCGCCGGCCCCACCCCGGCGACCTGACGGGTACCGTACGCACGTGAGCCTCCTCGCCGTCATCGGCTGGGTCGCGCTGGCGTTGATCCTCTGGACCCACGTCGGGTATCCGATCCTCGCCTTCGTGTGGTCCAAGCTCCTGCCTCGCCACATCGAGCAGGCCGACATCGAGCCGTTCGTCGCGCTCGTCATCGCCGCGCACAACGAGGCCGACGTGATCGAGGCGAAACTCGAGAACGCGCTCGCGCTTGACTATCCGCGCGAGCGGCTGCGCATCATCGTCACGTCCGACGCGTCGGACGACGGCACGGACGAGATCGTCGAGCGCTGGGCGAGCCAGGGTGTCGAGCTGGTGCGCGCGGAGCGCGGCGGCAAGGTGAACGCGCAGGATACGGCGGTGCGCGCGCTCGGCGACTGGCCCGACGTGATCGCCTTCAGCGATGCCAACTGCGCGTGGGAGCCCGATGCGCTGCGACGGCTCGTGCGGCCGTTCGCCGACGACCGCGTCGCGTACGTGTGCGGCCGGCTGTCGCTGCGCAAGGCCGACGGCACCAATCGCGAGGGCGCGTACTGGCGCTTCGAGGTCGCGCTGCGCGGCTGGGAGGCGAAGATGCACTCCGTCACCGGCGGCAACGGCTCGATCTACGCGGTGCGGCGCGACACGTACGCGTTCGTCGATCCGCGCTTCGGCCACGACCTCTCGTTCCCGTACCTGATGGTCAAGCACGGCTGGATCGCGACGTACGCGCCCGACGCCGTCGCGTCGGAGAAGCCGACGACGAACCTCGGCGACGAGTTCAAGCGCAAGGTCCGCATGTTCGGCCACTGCTGGCTGCTCGTCTTCTACGGCCGCATGTTCTCGCTGCTGCGGATGGGGCCGGTCTACTGGCTCGAGATGATCTCGCACCGCCTGCTGCGGTACGCGAGCGGGTTGCTCCACGTACTGCTGCTCCTGCTCAGCGTCGTGCTGACGTTCGGCGTCGGCGGCATCTGGTGGCTGATCCTCGTCGCGCAGCTCGCGCTGATCGCGATGGCGCTCGTGTCGTCGAAGACGGCGGCGCGCTTCACGCCGTTCGCACTCGCGCAGTACTACGTGCTCGTCACGCTCGCCACGCTGATCGCGTTCTACGAGGCGCTCTTCAAGGGCATCGAGCCGGTCTGGGAGCGCCCGGAGGGCACGCGGTGAGGGGCTGGGAGCGCGTCGCCAAGCGCGCGCTCGACGTCACCGGCGCAGCCGTCGGCCTGACGCTCTCGGCGCCTGTCATCGGGATCGCCGCCGCGCTCATCAAGCGCGAGGATGGCGGCCCCGTGTTCTTCCGCCAGGAGCGCGTCGGCCTGCACGGCGAGTCGTTCGAGGTGCTGAAGCTGCGCACGATGGTCGTCAACGCGGAGGCGCAGGGCGCCGGCTTCGCCGTCGACGCCGGGGACTCGCGCATTCTGCGCATCGGCGACCTGCTGCGCAAGACGTCGATCGACGAGCTGCCGCAGTTCTGGAACATCCTGCTCGGCGAGATGAGCCTGGTCGGCCCCCGCCCCACGCTGCGCTACCAGGTGGAGCAGTACACGCCGCATCAGGCGCGCCGGCTCGACGTCAAGCCGGGCGTGACGGGCTGGGCGCAGATCCACGGGCGCGCTGCGCTGCCGTGGTCCGAGCGCATCGAACTCGACGTCTGGTACGTGGACCACCAGTCGCTTCGGCTGGATCTATCCATCATGCTCCGCACCGTGGGCACGATCTTCTCGCGCAGCGGCACCTACAAGGGCGAGGCCGGCGGCTGGCAGCCGACCGACGGGAGCGGCGCGTGAACGTGCTGCTCACGTGCGTCGGCCTGCGCGTCGACGTCGTCTCCGCGTTCCGCGAGGCCGTCGCTCGGCACGGCGGCGGACTCGTGATCGGCACCGACTCGTCCGACATCGCGCCGGCGCTCCCGTTCTGCGACGTGCAGGTGAAGGCCCCGCCGGCGAGCGATCCGGGCTACGCCGACCACGTCCTGCAGACGGTGCGCGAGCACGGCTGCGAGATGGTGCTGCCGTGCTCCGAGTGGGATCTCGTCCTGCTCGCCGACCTCGTACCGCAGCTGGCCGAGCTTGGCTGCCAGGCGTTCCTGCCGGACGGCGAGGCCACGCGCCGCTGCGTCGACAAGCTCGTGATGGCCGACTTCCTCGCCGAGCGCGGCCTCGGCACGCCGCGCACGTTCCATCCCGACGCGCTGCCGGACGACCTGCGCTTCCCCGTACTGGTGAAGATGCGCGAGGGACGCGGCTCGGAGGGCATCTTCCGCTGCGCGGATCGCCGCGAGCTCGACTTCTTCCTCGACTACACGCCGCTGCCGTCGATGGTGCAGGAGTGCTGCAGCGGCACCGAGTTCTCGATCGACGTCCTCTGCGATCTCGACGGCCGCTGCCTCGACGCGATCCCGCGCGCGATGATCCAGTCGAAGGGCGGCGAGCAGATCAAGGGCACCACGCTCGAGGATCCGAAGCTCGTCGAGGTCGGCCGGTCCGTCGCCGAGGCGCTCGGCCTGCGCGGGCCCGGCACCGTCCAGTGCTTCCGCGAGGCGCCCGATCGCCACGAGGTGACCGACGTCAACCCGCGCATCGGCGGCGCCTTCCCCCTGCCGCTCGCGGCCGGTGGCGACTTCCCGTATCGCATGGTCCAGCTCGCCGCGGGCGAGGAGCTCGCGCCGCGACTCGGCGAGTACACGCGCGGCGTCACCCTCTCGCGCTTCTTCCACCAGGTGCTGTTCAATGAGCAGGGACAGGCGAGCCTCCCGCCTCTGGGACTCGCGGACGGGAGCGACTCGTGAGCGTCATCCGCGGCATCGGCACCTATCTCCCCGAGCGCGTGCTCGGCAACGACGAGCTGATCGAGCGCTTCGAGTGGGATCGCTCGTTCCTCGAGGAGAAGCTCGGCATCCACGAGCGGCGCATCGCCGCCGAGGGCGAGGGCTCGGCCGCGATGGGCATCGCCGCCGCGGAGGACCTGTTCGCGAAGTGCCCGGACCTCGAGCGCGAGGATGTGCAGCTGCTTATCGTCTGCACGCAGAATCCGGACTACGGTCTGCCGCACACCTCGGCGCTCGTGCAGGACCGGCTCGGCCTGGCGACGACGACGGCGTGCTTCGACGTCGGTCTCGGCTGCTCGGGCTTCGTCTACGGCCTCGGCATCGTCCGCGGCATGCTCGAGACGCTCGGGCTCGACAACGCGCTGCTCGTCACCTCGGATCCGTACTCGAAGGTGATCGACCCGGCCGATCGCGGCACCTCCCCCCTGTTCGGTGACGGCGCCGCCGCTGCGTGGATCACGCGCGAGGGCGCGGGCGGCCAGATCGGCGAGCTCGTCTTCGGCACCGACGGCTCGGGGTATCGCAACCTGATCGTCGAGGAGAACGAGGAGGGCGTGTCGTGCCTGTCGATGGCAGGTCGCGCGATCTTCGAGTTCATGCTCACCACGGTCCCGAACGACATCGCCCGCGCCTGCGACGCGAATGGCATCGCGCAGGCCGACATCGACGTCTACCTGCTGCACCAGGCGAGCAACCACATGCTCTCGCAGCTGATCCGGCGCGTCGGCCTCGACCCGGCGATGGTGCCGATCCGCATCGGCCAGACGGGCAACCTCGTCTCGTCGTCGATCCCGTTCCTGATCGCCGACCTGGCCGCCAAGGGCGAGCTGGCCGGCAAGACGGCATTGCTGAGCGGCTTCGGCGTCGGCCTCTCGTGGGCGACGGGCGTCGTGCGCTTCGACGCCGATCCGATCGCCTGACGGCTGGCGCGCGGATTCGCGCTGATCAAAGCGCGCGGCGAACCGAGCCGAGATGACCGCGCGACGATGCGTACTACATGCGCGCGCGAGCCATGACGGTCCACGCGCCGTGTGACACAATTGTGGTCACCATGATCATCGAGCCTGTGCGCACCGTGAAAGCCCGCTTCTCCGAATTCCTCGATGCGGTCGAGCTCGAGCACGAGCGCGTGATCGTCACCCGCAAGGGCCGCGCCGCCGCGGTGATGATCTCGCTCGACGAGCTCGAGTCGCTCGAGGCGACGATCGAGGTGCTCAGCGAACCCGGTGCGCTCGAGGAGATCCAGCGCGAGCGCCGCGCAGCAGAGCGTGGCGAGCCGGCGATTCCGCTGGAGGATGTCATCGAGGAGATCAGGGCGAGGGCCAAGGGGTAGCGCGGTGTTCGTCGTCGAGCTGCGCCCGGTCGCAGCGCGATCGCTCCATCGTCTCCTGCGCCCGTCGGTCGCCGGAGCCGTCATCGAGCTGCTCAGCGGGCCGTTGAGCGCGGACCCCTACGCCATCGGCAAGCCGCTGCGCGGGGCGTTCGAGGGACTGCGAGTGGTGCGGCGCGGCGAGTATCGCGTCATCTACCTCATCGATGGCAAGCGGCGGCGCGTGGACGTGCTGCGCATCGAGCACCGCCGCGACGCGTATCGGCGCATGGACGGCGATTAGCGCGATCGACAGGCGAATCACACCACCCGGGTGCTAGGCTCGCGCTCGATTGCGGAGGAGGATCGATGAAGGGCGTGCAACTCGAACTGCTGACGTCGGCGGAGTTCGTCGCCGCCGGATTCACGACGGCGATCATGCCGCTCGGCGCGTGCGAGAGCCACGGCGAGCACATGCCGCTCGGCACGGACGGCCTCACGTCGCATGCGCTCGCGGTGCAGATCGCCGAGCAGCTGGAGCACACCGTGGTGCTGCCGCCGAACTACCTCGGCATGAGCCATCACTACCGTCACCAGCCGATGGCGCTGAGCCTCAGCGCCGACACGCAGACGCGCGTGATCGCCGACGTGCTCGAGTCGCTGCACCACTGGGGCATCCACCGCGTGCTGCTGCTCAACGCGCACGACGGCAACATCCCGCCGATCGAGGTCGCGGCGCGCGACACGAAGATCGCACATCCCGAGATGAGCATCGCGACGATCGACTGGTGGGTCGTGGTGAACCAGCGCATCCCCGAAGGCACGTTCGACGTGTGGGAGGGCTGGGGCCACGCGGGCGAGGCGGAGACGTCGCTCGGCATCGCGCTCTTCCCCGACCTGATGCAGATGGAGCACGCGCGCGGCCAGGTGCCGACGACCGATCCCTCGGTGCGCGAGTTCTGGCTGTTCGAGGAGCTGACGTCGTACGGCGCGTCGGGCGCGCCGAGCCACGCCACGGCGGCGAAGGGC
>CAWUMZ010000085.1:0-7039 GCA_963923625.1 uncultured bacterium
CTGGACGACGTCCGCGGTCTCCTCGACGGCACGTTCGATCGCGCCGCCTGCGAGGAGCGCCTGGCCGCGCGGACCCGCCAATACGCCAAGCGCCAGGACACGTGGCTGCGTCGATTGCACACCGCGGAACTCGTCGATGCCAACCGCGAACCCGCAGCCGTCGCCGCCGAGATCGCGCAGCGCCTGCAGGGCTAGCCCCGATACCATTCGGGCATGCCCACGGAACTGCAGCACGCCATCGAGGCCGCCTTCAGCGGCGCCACCCCCGCCGAGGACGCCCGCGGCGCCGTCGAGGAGACCATCGCCCGCCTCGACCGCGGCGAGCTGAGCCTCGCCGAGCAGCAGGCGGACGGCAGCTGGAGCGTCAACGGCTGGATCCAGCAGGCGATCCTGCTGTTCTTCCGCCTGCAGACGATGGAGATCATCGAGCTCGGCCCGTACACGTACCACGACAAGGTGCCGCTCAAGAGCGCGGTCGAGGGCGTGCGCATCGTGCCGCCGGCGACCGTTCGCTACGGCGCGTTCGTGGAGCCCGGCGCGGTGCTGATGCCGTCGTACGTCAACATCGGCTCGCACGTCGGCTCCGGCACGATGGTCGATACCTGGGCGACGGTCGGCTCCGGCGCGTGGATCGGCAAGGACGTCCACCTGTCGGGCGGCGTCGGCATCGGCGGCGTCCTCGAGCCGCCGGGAGCCCGTCCCGTCATCATCGAGGACGGCGCGTTCATCGGCTCGCGCGCGATCGTCGTGGAAGGCGTCCACGTCGGCGCTGAGGCGGTCCTCGGAGCGGGCGTCATCCTCACCGCCAGCACCAAGATCATCGACGTCACCGGCAGCGAGCCCGTCGAGCACGTCGGTCACGTGCCGGCGCGCAAGGTCGTCATCCCCGGCACGCGCCCGAAGGACTTCGCCGCCGGCACGTTCGACGTGCCGTGCGCGCTGATCATCGGCGAGCGCACGGAATCGACCGATCGCAAGACCTCGCTCAACGCCGCGCTGCGCGACCTGGACGTCGATGTCTAGACCGTTCCTCAGCGGAACGGTGGCCGATATCTGCTTCGACCTCGTCGCGACGGCGTCGGAGTACGGGGAGGAGCGCGCCCTCGCGGACCTCGTGGAGGCGCGCGTCGCCGAACTCGGTGTGGAGCACGAGCGGATCGGCGACTCGATCGTGGCGCGCGCTGGCGGGTCGGGCGTGCCGATCGCGCTCGTCGGCCACCTCGACACGGTGCCCAACTGGGAGGACGGTGGCGTGGAGCGCACGCCGACGCGCATCGTCGGCCGCGGCGCAGCCGACATGAAGGGCGGCGTGGCGGTGATGCTGGCGATCCTCCAGCGCCTCACCGCCGACTCCCGCCCGACGGTCTGCATCTTCTACGACCGCGAGGAGGGGCCGCACGCCGATAACGGCATCCATCGCGTGCTCGCCGAGTCCCGGCTGCTCGATCCCAAGCCGTCGATGGCGATCGTCCTCGAGCCATCCAGCGGCACCGTCCACGCGGGGGCCGTCGGCTCGATGAACGCGCAGATCGTCTTCCGCGGTCGCTCGGCGCATGCCGCTCGTCCGTGGGAGGGCGAGAACGCCGTCTCGGCCGAGCTCGCCGCGGCGATCGGGCGCTTCGCCGCGCGCCAGCCGGTGGACACGGTGGTTGACGGGCTCACCTACCGCGATGTCGCGACGATCACGATGATCAACGGCGGCGTGGCGCACAACGTGCTGCCGGACAAGGTCGAGCTGTGGGTCAACGCCCGCGTCGCCCCCGGCACCTCGATCGACGAGGCCAAGGCCGAGGTGGAGGCGCTCGCCGGTCCCGCAGCCGAGGTGACGTGGAGTGACGTCGCGCCACCGGCGTCCCCGAGTCTCACCGCGCCCGAGGTCGCGGCCTTCCTTGAGCGCACCGGGCTGCCGGTGCAGCCGAAGCAGGCCTGGACCGACGTCGCCACGATGCATGCCTGGGGGGTACCCGCCTTCAACTACGGTCCCGGCGAACCGTCCCAGGCGCACCAGCCGGGGGAGTGGGTCGAGATCAGCCGTCTCGAGGAATGCGAGCGCGTCATCGCCGCGGAGCTCGAGGCGCCATGAGCGTTCCCGCCGAGCGCTGGGAGGGAGCGGGCAACGTCTACCTCATCATCGACGCGGAGGACCTGCACGCGCCGCTCGATCCCGATCAGGTCCGCACCGTCTGCGCGCTCCACGGCGGCGACGGCATCCTCGAGGTGCGTCGCGACGACGGCGCCGACGTCTCGATGCGCATCTGGAATCCGGACGGCTCGCAGAGCGAGGCGTGCGGCAACGGCACGCGCATGGTCGCGCGGTGGCTCAACGAGCAGACCGAGCAGGGGCAGGTCTCGATCAGCACGGTCGCGGGCATCCTCGAGTGCGAGGTGCACGGCGATCTGGTGTCGGCCCGCATGGCGCCCGCCCGACTCGAGGGGCCGCAGTACGCGCCCACGGACGAGGCGTTTCCGTACCCGCACACCTTCGTGAGCGTCGGCAACCCGCACGTCGTGATCCCCGTCGACGACGTCAGCGCCTTCCCGCTCGAGGACGAGGGGCCGGCGCTCGAGCATCACCCGTGGTTCCCGGAGCGCGCCAACGTCGAGATCGTCGAGCCGGTGGACGGCCAGCGACTGCGCATGCGCGTCTGGGAGCGCGGCGTGGGCGAGACGCGTGCGTGCGGCACCGGCGCGTGCGCGGTTGCCGTCGCGGCCGTCGCGAACGGCACCGCGACGTCGCCCGTCACGGTCGAGCTGCCCGGCGGCGAGCTGCTGATCGACGTGGGGGAGAACGGCGACGTCGTCATGCACGGGCCCGCACGTCGGCTGGAGCGACTCATCATCCCCGCGAGCCACCTGGTCTGATCGCCATGCGCTTCTCCGACCGCATGGATGCGATACCCGAGTACGTCGTCGCGCGCCTCAACCGCGTGATCGCCGAGCAGCGCGCCGCGGGCATCGACGTCATCTCGCTCGGCATCGGCGATCCCGACATCCCGCCGGATCCGCGCATTCGCGCACGCCTCGCCGAGGAGGTCCAGCGCGACGACGCCGCGCGCTACCCCACCAACATCGGCCAGCCCGACCTGCGCGACGCGGTCGCGGAGCACTACTCCCGGCGCTTCGGTGTTCAGCTCGATCCGGCCACCGAGATCCTGCCGCTGCTCGGGGCCAAGGAGGGCATCGCGCACCTCGCGCTGGCCGTGCTCGATCCGGGGTCGCTGTCGCTCGTCGCCGATCCGGGCTACCCCGTCTACACCGGCGGGCCTCGGATCGCGGCCGCGGAGTCGCGCTCGCTGCCGCTCCTCGCCGCGAACGACTTCCAGCCCGACCTCGACGCCGTGGCCGCCGACGACGCCGCACGGGCGCGGCTGCTGATCTGCGGCTATCCGAACAACCCGACCGGCGCCATTGCCGCCCCGGGGCTCTTCGGCGACCTCGCCGCGTTCGGCGAACGGCACGATCTCATCCTCTGCCACGACCACGCGTACGCGGAGATCGCATACGACGACGTCCAGGCGCCGAGCGCGCTCGGCAACACCGCCTTCCGCAGCCGGGGCATTGAGATCCTGTCGCTCTCGAAGGCGTATTCCGTCCCCGGCTGGCGCATCGCCTTCGCCGTCGGCAATCCGGCGATCATCTCCGTGCTCCAGCGCCTCAAGACGCAGATCGATTCCGGCATGTTCCCGGCGCTGCAGCGCACCGCGGCGTGGATGCTCCGCCAGACCGATCTCGATGGTCCGCCGCTCGCGATCTACCGGGCCCGCCGCGATCTCGCCTGCGCCCGTCTCGCAGAGATCGGCATGCCCGTCGATCCGCCGCAGGGCGCGATGTACCTGTGGGTGCCCGTCCCGACGGACGAGACGTCGAGCGCCTTCGCCGAGCGAGTGCTCGACGAGGCCGCGGTGGTGGTGACCCCCGGCAGCGCCTACGGCAACTCGGGGGAGGGCTACGTCCGCATCGCGCTGACGGTGCCCGAAGAGCGGTTGATCGAGGCGATCGACCGCATCGGCGTCGTCCTCGCGGGCTCCTGAGCGGAGTAGACTCAGTCCTCGTGGGTGACGGCTTCCATCAGATCCGCGACACCGCGCCCGAGCGCGCGTTCGTGGCCGCGATCGCCCGCCCGAACCAGCGCATCGAGGCAGATCTCGCCGAACTCGCCGAGCTGCTGCATACCGCGCAGTGCGAGCCCGTCGGCGAACTGATCCAGCGCCGCGACCAGCCCGAACTCAAGACCTATCTGGGCTCCGGCAAGGTGGACGAGCTCGAGGAGGCGCTCAAGGCCACGGAGGCCGAGGTTCTCGTCATCGACGACGAGCTCACACCGTCCCAGCAGCGATACCTCGAGAACCGCTTCAAGATCCGCGTGATCGACCGCACGGCGCTGATCCTCGACATCTTCGCCGCGCACGCGCACTCCGCAGAGGGCAAGCTCCAGGTCGAGCTCGCGCAGTTGGAGTACCAGCTCCCCCGCATGCGCGGAATGTGGCAGCACCTCGAACGTCTCGGCGGCGGTGTCGGCACGCGCGGACCTGGCGAGTCGCAGCTCGAGACCGACCGCCGCCTGGCCCGCGATCGCATCACCGCGCTGCGACGCAAGCTCAAGGAGACCGGCAAGCGCCGACGCCTGCAGCGCAAGCAGCGCGTGGAGGGCATCGTGCCGACCGTCTCGCTGGCCGGCTACACGAACGTCGGCAAGTCGAGCCTCCTCAACGCCCTCACCGGCGCAGAGGTGTCCAGCCGCAACCGCCTGTTCGAGACGCTGGACCCGACGACGCGACGGTTCACGCACGTCGGACGCGAGTACACGATCACCGATACCGTTGGCTTCATCCGCAAGCTGCCGCACGGCCTCGTGGAGGCCTTCGCCTCGACGCTCGAGGAGACGCTCTCGGGCGACCTCGTGCTGCACATCGTCGACGCCTCGTTGCCGGAGGAGGAGCGCGACGAGCAGATGCGCGCCGTCGACGATGTGCTCAGCCAGATCGGCGCCGACGAGCTGCCGCGCATCGTCGTGCTCAACAAGATCGATCTCGTCGATCCCGACGACCGCGCGCGGCTGCGAAATCGCCTCCCGGAGGCCCTGCAGGTCTCCTCGCATACCCGGGAGGGCCTCGAGGAGCTGGAGATCGCGATCGCCGAGCACTTCGCGGGGCGGTTCGAGCCGATCGACCTGCTCGTGCCGCACACCGAGGGAGCGGTGCTGTCATCGCTGTACGCGCTGGGCGCGCCGATCACCGAGCGCGAGGACACCGCAGACGGCGTGCGCATCCGCGCGAGACTTCCGAAGACGGAGCGCGATCGCTACCTGCGGTTCGAGGTGGCAGGGAATCCGATCGCATGACCGAGGTCGTCTTCCAGCGCCTGCACCCGGCGGCGCGGCTGCCGCAGCAGGCCCATCACGACGACGCCGGCTTCGATCTGCACGCCACCGAGGCCGCGGTGCTCGCGCCCGGCGAGCGCACGGCGATCGGCTGCGGCTTCGCAATGGCCCTGCCCAACGGCATGGCGGCGCTGGTGGTCCCGCGCTCGGGTCTGGCGCTCAAGGAAGGCCTCGGCGTTCTCAACGGGCCGGGCCTGATCGACGCCGGCTACCGCGGCGAGATCAAGGTGATCCTCGTGAACCACGATCCGCGCGAATCGCGCACCATCGCCGTCGGCGATCGCATCGCCCAGCTCGTGCTGCTCCAGCTCCCCGCGGTCCGCTTCGCAGAGGCCGACGCACTGCCCGATTCCACGCGTGGCGAGGGCGGCTTCGGATCGACGGGACGAAGCGCATGAGCGGCCCGCGCATCCGCGTGGCCGGCCTGCTCGTCAACGGGGGTCGCATCCTGCTCGTGCGTCACGAGAAGGACGGGCGCTCGTACTGGCTCCTGCCCGGCGGTGGCGTGGAGGAGGGGGAGGCGCTCGACGAGGCGATCTGCCGCGAATTCGCAGAGGAGTGCGGCATGACGCCCGCCGCAGTCCACGGCCCGATCGCAATGGCGGAGACGATCCCGCCGGAGGGCATCGCGAACGGCCGTCACATCCTGCACATGATCTTCGCCGTGGAAGCCGCCCCCGGCGAGGCGGATCACCTCGTCTCGAGCGACGACGCCGTGCTCGGCCATGCCTTCGTCGACCGCGAGCGCCTGCACGAGCTCGACCTGCGCCCCCCGATCCACGACTACCTGCGGCGCTATCGCCCGGGCGACGCGTTCGTCAGCCTCGGTCGCATGTGGATCACCTAGCGCGGCTGCTGTCGCGCGATGTCGCCGGCCCGGGCCGCGGCCGCGATCTCCAGGCGATCATCGAGCGGTGCCAGCCGCACATCGAGTCCCGCGTGCGCACAAGCCCATGCCAGCACCTGATCGGCGAGCCACGGGTTCTTCGGGAGCAGCGGTCCGTGCA
Organism: uncultured bacterium; assembly: GCA_963923625.1. Lineage (GTDB taxonomy): Bacteria > Actinomycetota > Thermoleophilia > Gaiellales > F1-60-MAGs149 > F1-60-MAGs149. Next base: position 6,388 of record CAWUMZ010000085.1, read on the forward strand.
CGTACGTGCCGATCACCCGGTCCACGCGGCAGCCCTCGTGGAAGCCGTCGCCATCATTGCCGTACCCGACCTTCACGCGTCCGAGCGGCTGGACGCCCGGGCCGAGCGTCGTCCTCCCTGCGTGGTTCTCGAAGCCGACGAGCTGCTGCAGTCCGGCGCCGAGATCCACCTCGACCACGACATTGCCGACGAGGCGACGGGACCCCGCGACCGTTTCGAGATCGACCAAGCCGGTGCCGGGCGTCTCGTTGCCCGACTGATCCACGTAGCGATGTCCGAGCAGCTGGTACCCGCCGCAGACGGCGAGCACCGGCACGCCGTCGGCGATGGCGGACCGCAGCGCTGGGACCTGCGCAATCAGCGCCTGCGCGACGAGCGCCTGATCGCGATCCTGTCCGCCGCCGATCAGGATCGCGTCGGCTGCGTCGGGGTCGAGCGCGTCGCCCAGTTTGAGCGGTGCCACCTCGACCTCGATGCCGCGCCAGCGCGCCCGCTGCGCAAGCACGCGGACGTTGCCGCGGTCGGCGTAGATCGACAGCAATTCCGGATAGATCGGCACGATCCGCAGCATCAGGCGCGGGCCTCCCAGAACGGCTCGGTCAGCCCACGGCCGGCAAGGATCTGGTGCAGGTCGAGCATCGCCGTGTACGTG
>CAWUMZ010000086.1:0-6934 GCA_963923625.1 uncultured bacterium
GCGACCGGCGCCAGCCACGCCACGAGCCCGACGCCCTGCGCGGGCGGGGCCGCCAGCACCGACGGGCCGAAGTCGGCGACGAGCGCGTCCTCGACCTGCTGCTTGGTCCAGCCGGCCGCGCGCTTGCGCTCGACGAACGAGCGGATCCGCTCCGCGGCCGGACTGTGCGAGAGGTCGAGGCGCGTCTGGCAGGTCGGGCACATCAGCTCGGTCTCGATCTCGGACATCGAGAACTTGGGCTGCGCGGCCAGCGCCGCGCCCGGCACGAGCACCAGGGTCAGCAGCGCAACGGCGACGATGCGGCGGATCACGAGCCGCCCGCCTTCGCGACCGCCTCGCGCAGGCCCTTCGCGGTGACCTCGCCGGGGAACCACGCGACGGCGCGCCCCTGCGCGTCGAGGACGAACGTCTCCGGGAAGGCGCTCACCCCGTAGGCGCGGCCGACATCGCCGCCGTCATCGTGGACGAGCGGATACGTGAGTCCGTATGCCTTCGCGAATGCGCGCGCGTCGTCGCTCAGATCCTGCGAGTCGATGCCGACCATGGCGACGCCCTGCGGCTTGGCGTCGGTCTGCCAGAAGTCCTCGAGGATCGGCGCCTCGTCCTTGCACGGATTGCACCACGACGCCCAGAAGTTGAGGATCGTGACGCGACCCTTCAGGGACGCGAGCGACGTCCGGCCGCCGCCCTGCAGATTCGGAAGGTCGAAGGCCGGCGCCGCGGGCAGCTGGCCGGCAGCGACCTCCGACGGGAACGCGCGCGAGCCCGAGGAGTGCTGCACGGCACGACCCACGACGATGCCGAGGGCGATGATCGCCGCGGCGACCGCGATGGCGACGATGCGCTTCACCGCAGCGAAGTCTACGGCCGTCGCCGTCGGCTAGTAGATGATGACCGGCGTGCCGACATCGACGCGGCTGTACAGCGCCTCGGCCTGGCTGATCAGCATGCGCACGCAGCCGTGCGACGCGTAGCCGCCGATCGAGCCGGAGTCGGGCGTGCCGTGGATGCCGACGTCCTCGCGGTCGAGGCCCATCCAGCGCGTGCCGAGCGGGTTGCTCGGCCCCGGCGGGATCGCGGACTCGCCCGCCGCCCACGTCGACGCCGGCGGATACCACCAGGGGTTCTTCTGCATGCTGACGATCGTGAAGTGCCCCGACGGCGTGGGGAACGACGGCGCGCCGACGGCGACGCGGTACTGCTTGACGACCTTCGCCTTGCCGTTGACCGGCGCGTAGAGCGACAGCGTGCGCGACGGCTTCGAGACGACGATCACGTAGCCGAGGGTCTCGAGCGTCGCGGCCGACTGCACGGGCACGAGCGGCACGACCGCCTGCTCGGCGCGATACGAGAAGATCGCGGCCGCGCTCTTGACCTGCTGGACGATGACGCTGCGATCGGGGGCATCGCCGGGCTTGCCGAGCTTGAGGAGCGGCTTCGTGCGCGTCAGCTGCCAGCGGGCGGCGCTGCCCTTCGTGCTCGCCATCTTGATCACCTTGTCGACGGCGGTCTGCAGCTTCGTCTCGTTGTACGACGTCGTCACCGGCGTGTTGCCGCCGGATGTGCGGTTGACGGCCTCGTTCACCGCGCTCTGGATGTCGGCCGTGGCGGCGATCTGCGCGTTCGAGATCTTGAAGACGCGCTCCCCGATGCGGACGACGATCGGGGCGTTGTACGCGTTCGTCACCGTCGCGAGCGCCGTCGTCGCGTCCTGTCCCGAGATGTCGACGCCTGCGACGGTCGAGCCGGCCGGCGCGATGCCCGGCGTCGCGACCGGCGTCGTCGTGGTGTCCTGGGCGAACGCCGTCGCCGCGAGGGCGAGCATGGCAGTCAGCGCGATGGTGAGGATGAGGGGGATTCCGCGATACCGCATGCAAGCCACTGTATCGCAGGTTTTTCGGCTGCCACGCTGGTTGTGAGCCCGGACGCTACCGTTCGTCGCGTGAGCACGCCGCCCCTCTCGCCCGACCCCGCGGATCGCGAGCTCGAGATCGAGCTGCTGACCGAGCTGGCCCTCGCCCGGGCCGAGCGGGAGGCCTCCGCGACCCGCGTTCGGGAGCGCCGCTGGGCCCGCGTGCGCTTCCTGCTGATCATGCTGGTCCTGGCGGCGATCGCCGGCACGTTCATCTACCTGACGCTGCGCACGCTGCGCTCGGCCTTCGGCGCCTGACCGGGTCGACCCCCGGATCGGAGTACGCTACGGCGCAATGGCTCGCGCCCCGTCCCTCAAGCCCCAGCTGAACCAGATCCGCACGTGGGTCGGCGAGGGCGTCACCGACATCTGGATCGCGCACCAGCTCGGCGTCACGCCCGCGCAGATCGCGGACTTCCGCCGCAAGCAGGGGCTGCTGCGCCCGGACGAGTCCCCCGCTCCCGCGAAGGCCCGCGCGCCGCGCGCCGCCGCACCGAAACCCGCCAAGCCGCGCGCGCCGGAGGCCGAGGCGCCGACCGAGTCGCCCGCGCCGGCCGCCGATGACGACAGCGCGGACGAGGATGCGCCGAAGCGCCGCCGTCGCGGTCGCCGCGGCGGCCGTGGCCGCTCGAAGGGCCGCGCCCAGGCGATTCCCGCCACGCTCGAGCACGGCGACGACGGCGTCGTCATCCGCATCGACGCCGCGATCCTCGCCTCGCCCGCCTACCGCGAGCGCTGGAGCGCGCTCGGCGAGGGATCGATCACCGTCACCGCCGAGGGGATCACCCTCGGAGCAGCGCTGCCGTCGGCCGACGCGGCCGCTGACGACGCCAGCTCCGAGGACTAGTCCCGCGCGTCGCGGGCGTTGCGCTGCAGGCGCTGGCAGGCGAGATCGACGAGCAGCGGCGCCGAGCGCGGCGGCGCGGAAGGCCGTGCGGCGTCGAGCGCCACGTCGGGGGCCCAGCGATCCGCCTCGCGCCAGGCCGCGGCGAGCTCCGCGAGCGTATAGCTCTGGCCGACGCGGCGGACGAGCTCGCCGTACACCGCCGCGTAGGCACGCTCGAAGCCGGCCAGACCGCGGGTGTCGAGCCCGGCGCGGACGCGGCGGGCGGCGGGCGGCGCCTCCGACCACGCCTGCACCGCGACCTCGATCAGCGGGTCGACCGTCATGCGTCCGCCATGCAGCACGTCGTCGGGATGCCGCCGGCCGCGGTCAGCACCTCATCGCCGATCGGGTAGGGCGGGTTCGCGAGCGCGAACGCCACGTGCGCGTGCAGGCACTTGACCGCGCGCGCGGAGCGCACGCCGCCGATGCCGAGGCGGTACTCCGGCCGCAGCTGGCGATGGCGCTCCATCGCTTCGTCGAACACCGTTGCGAGGTCCTCGTCGGCGGCGATCCGCTCCTCAAGCGCTCGCACGCCACCGGCCGATTCGAGATCGGAGACACGGCGGATGAGCCCCGGGCAGCACAGCCAGAAGGCCGTCGGGAACGGCTCGCCATCGGGCGTGACCGGGGGCTGCTCCACCACGACCGGCCGCCCCGCGCTGCAGCGGCACGCGACGCGCAGCGGAGGGTAGGGCTCGCGTCCGAGCTGCTCCTCCAGATGGGCGAGATCCGCGGCGTCGATCACGGCGACAGGGTACGCGGAAGGAGTCCGGGTGCGGGCGGCGAAGCGGCGGACGTGCGGAAGCTCCTGCTCATCGGCGTGGTCGTCGTCCTCGCGATCCTCTTCGTCCAGCCGATCCGCGCCTACCGCACCGCCCAGGCCGAGCTCGCGACGGCGCGCACGCAGCTGGCCGACGCCCGCGTCGCCAAGGAGCGCGCGATCAAGGAGCGCGACGCGCTTGGCACGCGCGAGATGCTCGTGCGCGAGGCGCGCCGCCGCGGCTACATCTTCCCCGGCGAGACGCCGTTCTCGATCGCCAACCGCTGACGATGGCCGAGCCGAAGGGCTACTGGATCGCGCGCATCGACGTGCGTGACGAGGCGGCCTACCCCGCCTACATCGCCGCCGCCACTCCGGCCTACGAGCGCTTCGGCGCCCGCTTCATCATCCGCGGCGGCACGTTCGAGCCCGTCGAGGGATCCTCCCGCGCCCGCAACGTCGTGATCGAGTTCCCCACGTACCAGGCGGCGCTCGACTGCTACCGGTCGCCCGAGTACACGGCCGCGAAGGCGATTCGCCAGAGCTGCAGCGATGGCGATCTGCTGATCATCGCGGGCTACGACGCGCCCGCAATCGACGCCTGATTCGACCCGGCGACCGGCGTCTCGCGGGCTACGACTGCTTGAAGTCGCCGGCGTTCCACTTCGCCAGCTGCGCCGGCGACTGCTGGTCGAGCCAGCGGGCCAGCGTGATGAAGTCCACGCACGCCACCTCGGGCGTGGTGCACGCCTTGTTGAGCGTGCGCACCAGCGCGCGGTTGTAGGCGCCGCCGTTCCACGTGGCGAAGTGCGAGCCGAGGATGAGCGGCGCGCGGTTCGAGTGGTACAGGCCGCGCAGCGCGCCGATGTAGCTCTGGTACGTCCAGTTCTCGAGCGTCTTCTGGCGCGCCGGACTGTCCGTCTTGCCGTGGTTGAAGTAGAAGTTGTAGTCCATCGCCAGCGTCGCGTACTTGGAGCCGAAGCGGTGGATCGACGGCAGCGGGAAGCTCCAGATGCCCTGCTGGCGCTGCGGCCACTGGCCGAGGATGCCCTCTTCGCTGGCGTCGTACTCCCAGCCCATCTGCTTCGACGCGGCGTACAGCGCCGTCTTGTCACCCATCAGGCACGGCGTGCGGCCGCCGTGGAAGTCGGCCTTGGTGACGACGGGTGTGATCGGGCTGGCCAGATGGTTGATGTCGCTCACGTTCAGCATCAGGCGCTCCCACTGCGACGCCTCGCTGATCCAGTCGGACTCGCTCCACGTGTTCGACTCGTCGCAGATGTGCGAGACGTAGTGCGTGCCGATCTCGTTGCCCATCATGCGCGCGACGTTGAAGGCCGCCCAGTTGTCCTTGAGGTTCTGCAGCGCGCCCTTGGAGCCCGCGAGCTCCGAGTAGCCGCCCAGGTTCGAGAAGCCGACCGGCTTGTGCGGCGGCTGGTACGCGTCCTTGTACTGCGGCAGCAGCATGTAGATGCCGCTGACGAAGAAGGTGAAGCGCGCGCCGAGCTTCTGCGCGAGCGGCAGCCAGAGCCGGTACATGTCGATATCGGCGGCGCCGTCGAACGACGAGACGAGGAACTGCGGCGGGCGGCCGTGCTTGAGGGCGAGGTCGATGGCGGCCTGCGCCTGCGGCGTGGGCTTCCAGTCGGGCCACTCGGTCGTCGGCATCGGCGGCAGGCCATCGGCGCCGACGGCGCCTGCGGTGGTGGTGGCGCTCGCGGCGGCGACGGCGTCGTCGACCGCGGGCTTGGCCGGCTTCGCGGACGCGGCCTCGCTCTTGGCGGGCTTGACCTTCGCCGGCGCGGGCGCGACGGTCTGCGCCAGCTGCGTGCCCCGCAGCTGGGGATAGGCGAGCGCAACGCCGACCACGCACAGCGCGACGGCCAGCACGAGCAGCAGAACGATACGACGACGGCGCGCGGCAGCCCGCTGGCGATGCCGGGTGTACTGGCTGCTGCGGGTGCGGGTGCTCATCGACGGGGCGGCCGTTCGGCCGTTCCCGACAGTACGTCCGCCCCGCGCCTATCCCTCCGCCCGCAAGGTGATCGCGATCACCCTGTTACGAAACCGAGATTCAGGCCGTCTGCGCGAACGCCTTGCGGCCCGGATACACGGCGCGCGAGCCGAGCTGCTCCTCGATGCGGATCAGCCGGTTGTACTTGGCGACGCGATCGGAGCGCGACGGCGCGCCCGTCTTGATCTGGCCCGTGTTGAAGGCGACCGCGAGGTCGGCGATCGTCACGTCCTCCGTTTCGCCGGAGCGATGCGACATGACGGCGCGCATGCCGGCGCCGCGCGCGACGTCGATCGCGTCCGCGGTCTCCGACAGCGTGCCGATCTGGTTCACCTTGACGAGCAGCGCGTTGCCGGCGCCCTTCTCGATGCCCATGCGCAGGCGATCGGGATTCGTGACGAAGAGGTCGTCGCCGACGAGCTGCACGCGGCCGCCGAGCGTCGACGTGAGCTTGGCCCAGCCGTCCCAGTCGTCCTCGGAGCAGCCGTCCTCAATCGACACGATCGGGTAGCGGTCGGCGAGATCCACCCAGAAGCCGACCATCTCGTCGCTCGTCAGGTCGCGGCCCTCGCCCGGCAGGCGGTAGAGGCCGGCCGACTCGTCGTAGAGCTCGGTCATCGCCGGGTCGAGCGCGATCGCGATGTCGGTGCCCGGCGTGTAGCCCGCGCGCTCGATGGCGCCCATGATCAGCTTGAGCGCCTCCTCGTTGGAGGCGAGGTCCGGCGCCACGCCGCCCTCGTCGCCGACGGCGGTCGACAGCCCGCGCTTCTTGACGTCGGCGCGCAGCGCGTGGAACGTCTCGACGCCCCAGCGCAGGCCCTCGGCGAACGTCGGCGCGCCGACGGGCATGATCATGAACTCCTGCAGGTCGAGCGCGTTGTCGGCGTGGGCGCCGCCGTTGATGACGTTCATCATCGGCACGGGCAGCACGTGCGCGTCGGACCCGCCGACCTGGAGGTACAGCGGCACGCCGTTGCTCGCGGCCGCGGCATGGGCGCTGGCGAGCGAGACGCCGAGGATGGCGTTCGCGCCGAGGCGGCCCTTGTTGGGCGTGCCGTCGAGCTCGATCAGGGCCGAGTCGATGGCGCGCTGGTCGCCCGCCTCCATGCCCGTCAGCTTCGCGGCGATCTCGCCGTTGACGTGCGCCACGGCCTGCGTGACGCCCTTGCCCATCCAGGCATCGCCGCCGTCGCGGAGCTCGACCGCCTCCCACTGGCCCGTCGAGGCGCCGGACGGGACCGCCGCCGTGCCGCGCGCGCCGCTCTCGAGGATGACGTCCACCTCGACCGTCGGGTTGCCGCGCGAATCGAGGATCTGGCGGCCGTGGATCGAGGTGATGACGCTCATCGTGCTCCTTCGGGT
>CAWUMZ010000087.1:0-6890 GCA_963923625.1 uncultured bacterium
GCAGTGGGACCCCCGACCACCACGGAAACGACCCCCATGCTGCTTGGCGAATACGCACAGAAGCTCGACGAGAAGAACCGGGTGACGGTTCCCTCGCGGCTCCGCGACCCGTTCGCCGACGGCGTGTTCGTGACCCGCGGCCTCGACGGCTGCGTCGCGATCTACGCCCGTGACGGCTGGGACGCCTTCGTCGAGCAGCAGACCGCGCGCCTCGATCCGTTCACCCGCGAGGGACGCCAGCTGGAGCGCTACCTGTTCGGCGGCGCGGTGGAGGCCGAGCTCGATCGCCAGGGGCGCGTCGCCGTTCCGGCACCGCTCATGCAGCACGCCGACCTGAAGCGCGAGATCGTCGTCGTCGGCGTCCGCGATCGACTCGAGATCTGGGATCGCGAGGCCTGGGAGCGCGGCCTCGCCGAGCTGGAAGGGAGCGCCGAGAATGTCGCAGAGCGCCTGGTCCGCGATGCCCGCTAACGCCGCGATCCACGATCCGGTCCTCGCCCACGAGGTCGTCGCGCTGCTCGACGTGGCGCCCGGCATGACCGTCGTCGACGGCACGTTCGGCGCCGGCGGCCACGCATCGATGCTCGCCGACGTGATGGGCGGCCGCGGCGCGTACGTCGCGATCGACCGCGATCCGTCCGTCGAGAACCGCGCCCGCTCGTTCCGCGCCTCGCATCCCGACATGGCCGTGCGGCTGCTCAAGCGCGACTTCGTCGACGGCTTCCGCTCGCTCGCCGTCGAGGGCGTGCAGGCAGATGCGATCCTGCTCGACCTCGGCGTCTCGTCGATGCAGATCGACCAGCCGGAGCGCGGCTTCTCGTACGCCGTCGATGCCCCGCTCGACATGCGCATGGACCCGCGCAGCGGCGAGACCGCCGCCGACCTGCTCGCCGAGCTGTCCGAGCGCGAGCTCGCCGACATCTTCAGCCGCTACGGCGAGGAGCGCTACAGCCGCCAGATCGCCCGCGCCATCTGTCGTCGCCGCACGTCGCAGCCCTACGAGCGCAGCGCCGACCTCGTCGACACGATCCGCCACGCCATCCCGACGCCCGCGCAGTTCGGCTCCGGGCACCCGGCCAAGCGCGTCTTCCAGGCGCTGCGCATCGCGGTCAATGACGAGCTGACCATGGTGGAGGAGGGGCTCGAGGCCGCCATGCGCATCCTCAAGCCGGGCGGTCGCATCGCGATCATCTCGTTCCATTCGCTCGAGGACCGCATCGTCAAGGACTTCTTCCGCGCCGCCGCCGCGCCGTGCGTGTGTCCTCCGGACCTGCCGATGTGCGGGTGCGGGCGTCAGGCCACGCTCCGCGTCCTCACGACGCGCGTCGTGCGCCCCGGCACCGCCGAGCTCGACCGCAACCCGCGTGCCGCGTCGTCGCGGCTCCGTGTCGCCGAGCGCACCGCTGCCCCGCTTCCCGAGGAAGCCGCCTGATGGCCGTCGCGATCCCCCGCCAGGCACCGTCGGCGCCCCGTCGCCGCCCGACGGCCGCCCCGCGTCCGCGCCCGGTCGACGGCGGCCGATCGCGCACCGCGCCCAAGCGCGCGTCCGGGATCAAGGGCAAGGCCACGATCCATCGCAGCACGAGCCGCGCCTCGGTCGGCGGCCGCCCGTTCCGCATCGCGGCGGTGATCGGCCTCGTCGGCGTGATCCTCTCGATGATCGTCTACCTGCACGTCTCGTCGCTGCGGGCCACGATGCAGGCCGGCGAGCTGCGCGCGCAGGTCGAGCAGACGCAGAACGACGCCGCCAACGTGCAGGCGCAGACGGAGCAGCGCCTCGCCGACGGCCGCGTCGAGCGAGCCGCGGCCGCCTACGGGATGGTGCTCGTCCCGTCCGAGGCGATGCAGACGCTGAAGGTCCGCATCCCCAAGGATCTGCAGACGCACTGACGTGGCCACGCGGACCGCTCCCCCTCGCACGCCGCGCCGTCGCACCCGGGGCCCGCAGCTGCCGCCGCCCGAGCGGCGCATCCGCTGGCTGCTGATCGCCGCGGGGCTCTTCCTGGCGGTGTGTCTCGTGCGCGCGGTGCAGATGCAGGTCGTCGACGGCGGCTTCTACGCGACCAAGGCCAGCGGTCAGCACCGCGCGGAGATCGTGACGCCTGCGCAGCGCGGCGCGATCCTCGATCGCGACGGCTACCGGCTCGCGCTGACGGAGGAGGCCAGCACGATCGGCGCCACGCCGTCGCTCGTCACCGATCCGGCGCGTCTGGTCGCCGCCGTCTCGCAGGCCAGCGGCGAGTCGCCCGACACGATCATGCAGCGCCTCAACGCCACGGGCGTCTCGCACGTCGATCTCGCGCGTCAGGTGCCCGAGGCGCGCGCCAAGGCCGTCGAGGCGCTCAAGCTGCAGGGCCTCGACTTCACGCCGGAGCAGCGGCGCGTGTATCCGAGCGCGATCGCGGCGCCGCTGATCGGCGTCACGGACCTGCAGGGCAAGGGCGTCGCCGGGCTCGAGCTCTCCTACGACAGGATCCTGCGAGGCAGGGCGGGGCTCGAGATCCGCACGTCGGACCCGGCGGGCAATGCCATCAGCGTGATCCGCGATCAGCAGATGCAACCGGGGCGCACGATCAGCACGGGTATCGACCGGCAGGTGCAGACCGAGGCCGAGGCGGTCGTCGCCGACACGCGCCTGCAGTACCACGCCAAGGCCGTCACGGCGATCGTGCTGCAGCCGACGACGGGTGAGATCCTCGCGATGGCGTCGGCGCCGCTGCCGCGCAACGGCGACTTCCGCCAGGGCACCGCGGACCAGCTGCGCCTGCGCGGGATCACCGATCAGTACGAGCCGGGCTCGACGTTCAAGGCCGTCACGATGGGTGCGGGCCTGTCGACCGGGCGCATCACGCCGAGCACGAAGGTCGACGTCGGCACGGAGTGGCAGCTGTACGACGGCACGCTCCACGACTCGCATCCCGACCCGGGGGTCAAGACGGCGACGGAGGCGCTGCGGGTGTCGTCGAACATCGGCGTCGCCAAGCTCGCGTATGAGCACCTCTCGTCGCCCGGCCACATCGACAGCGTGCTGTCGCAGTGGATCGACCGCTTCGGGTTCGGCATGCCGACCGGCATCGATCTGCCGGGTGAGGTGACGGGCACCGTGCCGCAGTACGGGCAGTGGTCCGGCACGTCGCCGCTCAACATCCCCATCGGCCACGGCGTCGCGGCGACGCCGATCCAGATCGCGCAGCTGTATGCGACGATCGCCAACGACGGCGTGCAGATCCAGCCGCACGTCGTCACGCGCATCGACGGGCAGGGGCCGGTGGAGGCGCCGCGCAAGCGGATCATGCCCGCGCGCGCCGCGCGGACGCTCGCGCAGATGCTCGAGGGCGTCGTCTCCGACCAGGGCACGGGCTCCGCGGCCGCCATCCCCGGCTATTCGGTGGCCGGCAAGACGGGCACGACCAAGAAGATCAACAACGACGGCACGTACTCCGACTCGCGCTTCCTGTCGTGGTTCGTCGGGTTCGCGCCCGTCACCCACCCGAAGGTGCTGACGCTGATCATGGTGGACGAGCCGCACGGCGGCCAGTACTACGGCGGCGAGGTGGCCGGACCGGCCTTCGCGAAGCTGACGGCGCGGGCGCTCACGGCGCTCGGCGCGCAGATGGATCAGCCGGGCACGGCCGCGACGGGCTGAGGGCGGGCGCGATGGCCGCGACGGCCCGGACTAGACTCCGACACGTGCTGCTCCCGGACCTCCTCGGTCCCGTTCACGCGCGGGCGACGACGCTCCCGATCGACGGAGTCGACGTTCGCGACCTCGCGTACGACTCGCGACGCGTGCAGGACGGGACGCTCTTCTTCTGCGTGCCCGGGGCGACGACCGACGGGCACGATCATGCCGAGGCGGCGATCGCAGCCGGCGCGTGCGCGCTCGTCGTCGAGCGCGAACTCGCGGTCGACGTGCCGCAGATCGTGGTCGATTCGTGCCGTGCCGCGATGGGTCCGATCGCCGACGTGTTCTTCGACCGGCCCAGCGAGCAGCTGCTGGTGCTCGCGGTGACAGGCACCAACGGCAAGACGACGACGGCCTATCTGCAGCACGCGATCCTGACCGCCGCCGGCCACTCGACGGGACTGCTCGGCACGGTCGAGCGCCGCGTCGGCGGTATCGCCGAGCCCGCCCAGCGCACCACCGCGGAGGCGATCGATCTGCACCGCGACTTCAGGCGCATGGTCGACGCCGGCGACACGGCCTGCGCGATGGAGGTCTCGTCGCACGCGCTCGACCAGCACCGCGTCGGCGGCGTGCGATTCGCCGCCGCGGCGTTCACGAACCTGACGCGCGACCACCTCGACTACCACCCGGACATGGAGGCGTACTTCGCCGCCAAGGCGCTGCTCTTCGACGGGCGCTGTCCGACGGCCGCGAATGCCGATGACGCCTACGGGCGCCGGCTCTCGGCCGATGTGCGCTTCACCAGCGAGGATGCCGACGCCGAGGTGCGCGCCGAGGAGCTCGTGCTCGGCGCCGCCGGGACGACGTTCCGGCTGCGCAGCCCGTGGGGCGAATGCGCGATCGCCACGCGCCTCGTCGGCCGTTTCAACGTGGAGAACGCGCTCGCAGCAGCCAGCAGCGCGGGCCTCGCCGGCATCCCGCTCGAGGCGATCGCCGCGGGTCTGCACGACCTGCCAGGCGTGCCCGGCCGTCTCGAGGTGGTTTCGACGGACGAGCCCTTCGCCGTCGTCGTCGACTACGCGCACACCGCCGACGCGCTGGAGAACGTCCTCCGCGCGGTCCGGCCGCTCGCCGCGGGGCGGGTGACCGTCGTGTTCGGGTGCGGAGGAGATCGCGATCGCGGCAAGCGCCCCGAGATGGCGCGCGTCGCGTGCGCGGGGGCCGACCGCGTCATCATCACGACCGACAACCCGCGCAGCGAGGATCCGCTGGCGATCATCGCCGAGATCGAAGCGGGTGCCGACGGACGGCAGGAGGTCGAGCCCGATCGCCGGCGCGCCATCGAGCGCGCGATCACGGGCGCGGAGGCAGGAGACATCGTGCTCATCGCCGGCAAGGGGCACGAGCAGGGTCAGGACGTCGGCGGCGTCGTCTCGCCGTTCGACGACCGCACCGTGGCGCGCGAGGTGCTCGCATGATCCCGCTCTCGCTCGCCGCCGTGCCCGCGTCGGTCGTCATGCGCGGCGATCCCGACGCGCTGGTGCAGGGCGTCACGATCGACTCGCGCGCTGTGCGCCCAGGCGACCTGTTCATCGCCATCCGCGGCGGCATCGACTTCATCGAGAGCGCCGTCGAGGCCGGCGCGATCGCCGTCGTGGTCGAGGAGGAGGAGATCGACCGCGCGATGGCGACCGAGCTCCCCAACATCCTGATGACGTTCTCGAGCCAGCGCTGTCTGCAGTTCCTCGGCGACGTGACGGCCACCGCCTCGACGGCGACGCGGATCGGCGTGACCGGCAGCACCGGCAAGACCTCGACCAAGGATGCGATCGCGCATCTGGTCGGCGGGCAGCGACGTACCGTGGCGGCGCTCGAGGGCCACAACAACGAGCTCGGCTACCCGCTGACGCTCACGCGCATCGAGCCCGACACCGAAGTCGTGGTGTGCGAGCTCGCGATGCGCGGAAAGGGCCAGATCGCGGAGCTCTGCGCGCTCGCCTCACCCGATATCGGTGTCATCACCAACGTCGGCGTTGCGCACATGGAGCTGCTCGGCTCGCAGGAGGCGATCGCGGAGGCCAAGGCCGAGATCACGCACGGGCTGCGCGACAGCGGCACCGCGGTGATCCCGTTCGCCGAGCCGCTGCTGGACCCGTTCCTGGCGACCGGCATCCGCATCGTCACGTTCGGCGAGGAGGCGGGGGCCGACGTCCAGCTCGTCGATCGCCGCATCGACGCCGAGGGACAGGACCTCACCTACCTCGTGCACGGCGAGCTGCTCGCGCTCCGCACCAACCTCGTGGGCAGGCACCACGCGCGCAACCTCGCCGCGGCCATCGCCGTCTGCGTCGTGCTGGGGCTCGATCTCGGCGACGTCGCGGCGCGTGCCGCTGACATCCCGCTGCAGCGTTGGCGTGGCGAATCGACGCTGTTGCCGGGCGGTGTGGAGGTCGTCAACGACGCCTACAACGCGAACCCGGCCTCGATGGAGGCCGCCCTCCGCCTGCTCGGCGAACTGCCCGCGGAGGGGCGCCGCATCGCCGTGCTGGGCCTGATGGCGGAGCTCGGACCGGACGCCGAGCGGTACCACCGGGAGGTCGGCGCGTTGGCGGCCCGGAGCGGGGTGGATATCGTGATCGCCGTGGGGGATCTCGCACGCGCGTATCTGGACGGAGCCGGCAGCGGCGTCGACGGCCACTGGGTCGCCGACGCGGACGCCGCAGTCGACCGTCTCGCCGACCTCGTGCGCGGCGGTGATCGCGTGCTCGTCAAGGGCTCTCGGTCGGCCGGGCTCGAATCGATCCCGGCGCATCTGGCCGAGCGGCTGGAGGCGCGCGCATGACCAACGTGCTCGCCTCCGGCGTCGTCGCCATCCTCATCTCGGTGTTCGCCGGACCGCGCTTCGTCGAGCTGCTGCGCCGGTACAACGTCGGCCAGCGCATCCGCACCGAGGGGCCCGAGGGTCACCAGACGAAGTCGGGCACGCCGACGATGGGCGGCCTCCTGATCATCATCGCGACGGTGGTGCCGTACCTGATCTTCTCGTCGTACGGCGCGCGCAGCCTCGCCGTGCTCGGCGTGATGCTCGGCTGCGGCGCGATCGGCTTCGTCGACGACTACCTGAGCGTCATCCGCAAGCGCTCCCTCGGTCTCAAGGGGCGCTACAAGATGCTCGCGCAGGCGATCATCGCGGCGGTCGTCTGCGTCGTCGCGAACCACGAGAACATCTCCACGCGCATCTTCGTACCCGTCGTCGACATCC
>CAWUMZ010000088.1:0-6775 GCA_963923625.1 uncultured bacterium
GGGCACCTGCCGGATCGCATCGGCGCCTTCCGCTCCGCGCTGATCGCCTTCGTGCTGGCCGCCGCCGGGGTGACGATCCTCGCAGCCGCACCGAACTGGCAGGTAGGCGTCGTGGGCGGAGCGATCTGCGGCATCGCGTGGTCGCTCCTCTTCCCGTCGCTCGGCCTGATGGCGGTGGATCGCACGCCGCGCGCGCAGCGCAACTCCGCGCTCGCCGTCTACACGGCGGGGTTCGACCTCGGCACGCTCGTGGCCGGCGCCACGCTCGGCTACATCGCGAGCGGCTCGGGCTACGGCGCCGTCTACCTCTTCGGCACGGCGTTCGCCGTCGGCGGGCTCGGGCTCGTGCTGTCGATGCGCTCCAGCGCTGGGACAGCGGCGCCCGAACCCGCCTGACGAACGGCTAGCGCAGCTTCGCCATCCGGTTCTGCGCCTCGGGGAGCACGCGATCGAAGATGGCGATCGCCTCATCGATCTGCTCGCGCGTGGTGATCAGCGGCGGCGAGATCTGGATGGCCGGGTCACCGCGGTCGTCGGCGCGGCACAGCAGG
Source organism: uncultured bacterium (assembly GCA_963923625.1). Lineage (GTDB taxonomy): Bacteria > Actinomycetota > Thermoleophilia > Gaiellales > F1-60-MAGs149 > F1-60-MAGs149. The sequence goes on from CAWUMZ010000088.1 coordinate 552, forward strand.
CCCTCCTGCAGCAGCGTCGGCGAGAGGAAGTCGCGCAGCAGCACGTTGCACTCCTCCTCGTTGAACGTCTCCTTGGTGGCGCGGTCCTTGACGAGCTCCATCGCCCAGAAGTAGCCGGCGCCGCGGACGTCGCCGACGATCTCGTGGCGCTCCTTCAGGCCGAGCAGCTGGTCGCGGAGGTAGTCCTCGTTGTTGCGGACGTTCTCGATGACGCCCTCGCGCTCCATGATCTCGAGGTTCTTGAGCGCGGCGGCCGCGACGATCGGATGGCCGCCGAAGGTGATGCCGTGGAGGTACATCTCCTCCTTGTCGAGCAGCGCGTCCGCGATCCTGTCGCCGAACAGCACGGCGCCCATCGGCTGGTAGCCGGACGTGAGGCCCTTGGCGCACGTGATGATGTCGGGCTTGTAGTCGTACCGGATCGAGCCGAACCACTCGCCGACGCGGCCGTAGCCGCAGATCGTCTCGTCGGCGGCGTGCAGCACGCCGTACTCCTTGCAGATCTCGTTGACGCGCTGGTGGTACTCGGCGCTCGGCGTGAAGCAGCCGCCCGCGTTCTGGACCGGCTCCATGATCACCATCGAGACCGTCTCCGGTCCCTCGAACTCGATCACCTCGCGCACCTCCTCGGCGCACGAGAGGTTGCAGCCGCCCTGGTCCGCGCAGTACTTGCAGCGGTACGGGTTCGTCGGCGCCACGTGGCGGACGCCGCTCATCAGCGGCTCGAACGGCGTGCGGATGCCGGTGATGCCGGTCAGCGAGAGCGCGCCGTACGTGGTGCCGTGGTACGCGATCTGGCGCGCGATCACCTTGCGGCGCATCGGCTGGCCGTTGGCGTGGTGGTACTCGCGGGCGAGCTTGATCGCGCCCTCGACGCCCTCGGAGCCGCCCGACACGAAGAACGAGCGGTTGATGCTGTCCGGGGTGATCTCGGCGAGCTTCGCGGCCAGTTCGATGGCGCGCGGGTGCGAGTAGGTCCAGTTCGTGTAGTACGGCAGCTCCATCGCCTGCTCGAGCATCGCGCGGCCGATCTCCTCGCCGTACGAGTAGCCGATCTGCACGGTGAACAGCCCGCTCAGGAAGTCCATGTACTTCCGGCCGTTGGAGTCGACCAGGTGAATGCCCTCACCGCGCACCATCACCGGGTGCTTGTCCGGGTCGTAGCCCGCCATCTGGGTGAAGTGCAGCCACAGATGCTTGATGGCCTGCTCCTGCAGCTTCGCGGTGTCCATTGTCGCCATGGGTATCGCCTCCTGACCGCATGGTAAGGGATGGGACGGCAGTCGTCGTCCCCGCCGCGCCGCGCCGGTATGCTCCCGCACATCGCGAGCGCCGCGCAAACGCGGCATGGAGGCCACAGATGGCGATCGACCAGGGAATCGGAACCAGGACCGCGGATCTGCAGGCGGAGCGCGAGCGCTGGGTGTCGGCGTCGGTCGCGACGCAGCCGCTGTTCGTCGACCACGCGCACGGCGCGCGGATCACCGACGTCGAGGGACGCGAGTACATCGACTTCGTGGGCGGCATCGGCTCGCTCAACTGCGGCCACACGCCGGAGGCCGTCGTCGCCGCCGTGCAGGAGCAGGCCGCGCGCTACATGCACCAGATGTACTCCGTCGTGCAGTACGAGGGCTACATCGAGACCGTCAAGCGCATGGTCGCCTGCCATCCCGGCGAGGGGCCGTTCAAGGGCCTGCTGCTCAACTCGGGCGCGGAGGCCGTCGAGAACGCGATCAAGATCGCGCGCTATGCGACGGGTCGCAACGCGATCATCTGCTTCGACCAGGGCTTCCACGGCCGCACGCTCGTCGGCATGTCGCTGACGTCCAAGCCGATGCCGTACAAGAAGGGCATGGGGCCGTTCGCGCCCGAGATCTACCGCTCGCCCGCGCCGTACCCCTACCGCGGCATCACGACCGAGGACGCGCTGGCCGGCTTCCGCAAGGTCCTCAAGAGCCAGATCGATCCCTCCGAGGTCGCCGCGGTCATCCTCGAGCCCGTGCAGGGCGAGGGCGGATTCCTGCCGATGCCGACCGAGTTCATCAAGGGCGTGCACGCGATCTGCCAGGAGCACGGCATCCTCTACATCTCCGACGAGGTGCAGGCCGGCATGGGTCGCACGGGCACGCCGTCGGCGATCGAGCACGCCGGCGTCTCGCCGGACCTCGCCACGTGGGCCAAGTCGATGGGCGGCGGCATGCCGATCTCCGGCGTGACCGGTCGCGCCGACCTGCTCGACGCGGTCCATCCGGGCGGTCTCGGCGGCACGTTCGGCGGCAACCCCGTCTCGTGCGCGGCGGCGATCGTCGCGCTGGATCAGGTGCTCGATGCCGATTTCCAGGCGGAGGCGAAGGCGTTCGGCGACGACCTCCGCGCCCGCCTCGAGGCGATCGCGTCGAGGCACGCCTGCGTCGGCGAGGTGCGCGGCCTCGGCGCGATGCTCGCGATCGAGCTGGTCAAGGATCCCGCCACCAAGGAGCCGGCCGCCGAGGAGGTCGGGCGCATCGTCGGGCTCGCGCGTGAGCGCGGACTGATCCTGATGGGCTCGGGCCTCTACGGCAACGCGATCCGCGTGCTGGTGCCGCTCGTCGCGACGGAGCAGGATCTCGACGAGGGCTTCGCGATCCTCGAGGGCGCGCTGACCGAGGTCTTCGCCGCGTAGCACCGTCTGTGCGAAGGGCCGGGTCGCCTGCGGGCGGTCCGGCCCTTTGTCGTTTTCAGCCGGGCGGGAGGCGACGCAACGGCGCTAACAGAATCCGAACATCTCCGCGATCCCGCTGCCTGCGGGGAATCTGCGGCGAGTACGTGGCAAATGCCACCAGTTTGCAGGGATTTTCCGCAACGCGCGTCGGCATTGCTGGTAGGTTCAGCACTCGAATGTCGAACACACGGAGCCCTCAGCTCCGGCCGGTGGTTTCGCTTCTCGCGCTGTTGGTCGTTGCTTCCATGATCGTCGCTGCGCCTGCCTCCGCCGGGTGGAAGCCGCACCGTGCGCCGCAGTTCCAGCGTGCCGTGATCGCCGTGCACGCGACGGACGCGCAGGCGATCGCCGCCCAGCATCAGCTGGTCGGCGCGCAGCGCCGCCTGGCCACGGCACAGCGGCGACTCGACCTGCTCGCCACGCAGGAGCGCGCCGTGCGGCACTCGCTGACCGCGACGACGGCGGTCGGCATCGGCGCCGCGGACGCCACGGCGCTGCTGCAGGCGACGCGCGATCGCGTGGAGCTCCAGCATGCGATCGCCGCGCTCCGCGAGGATGTCGCGTACACCCGCACGCTGCGCGGCAAGGCGCGTCAGCGCCGCGCCGTCGTCCTGGCCGGTCTCTCGCTGGACATGCGAGCGCGCGTCCTGCGCGCCGATCGCGTCCGCCAGCTGCGGGCGCGCGCCCGTCGTGCCGCATCTCCGACCGCGCCGCTGCTCGCGCCCGTCGCCCTGCAGCCGCCGGCCGCCACCGGCGACAACGGCGCCGATCTCGCCCAGCAGCTCGGCGGCACCGCCAGCGCGCCGGCCGCCTCCGGTCCGGGTGCCATCGCCGCGGCCTACGCGCTCACCCAGCTCGGCGTCGCCTACCGCGCTGGTGGCATGTCCCCGCACAGCGGCTTCGACTGCTCGGGTCTCGTCTACTGGGCCTTCGCCCAGGCCGGGCTGCCCGTCCCGCGCTCGTCCTGGCAGATCTGGGACGCCGGACGTCGGGTGTCCCGCGCCGATGCGCAGCCGGGCGACATCGTCTCGTTCCACGGGCAGGGGCACGTCGGCATCTACCTCGGGCACGGGCTCTACGTGCACTCGACGAAGTCCGGTGATGTGGTGCGCGTGCACGCGCTCGCCGATCGCTCCGACCTCGACGGCTTCGTCCGTCTCGGGTAATGCGCCCCACGTCGGACGGCCAGCCGAATCCGGCCCGCTGCTACCCTTCGGGACAGATGCGGCACCCTCGGAGACCACGCCTCCGGCCCGCTGCAGCGCTGATCGCGCTGCTCACCGTGGCCCTTTCCGCCGGCTTCGCGCCCGGTGCGGCGCAGGCCGACCGGCTTGCCGATGCTCGCGCTCAGGCGGATAAGGCGCAGGCCGAGCTCCAGTCGCTCAACGACCAGGTCGCCGCCGCCGCCGAGAAGTACAACGCCGCGCAGGTCGAGCTCGATCAGACGAACGCCAAGATCGAGGAGAACCAGAAGCTGCTCGACGCTTCGAAGAGCAACCTGCGCGTCTCGCGCCAGGAGCTGTCGCGCATGCTCGTCGACGCGTATCGCCAGGGCAATCCGGACCTGATCGCGCTGCTCCTCAACGCGGGCTCGATCGACCAGCTGGTCGACCAGTCGCGCTTCATGCAGCGGGCCACGTCGCACGCGGAGCAGGTGGTGGCCGACGTCCGCACCTACACGCACGACGTCAAGCGCCGCGAGAGCGCCCTCGAGAGCGAGCGCTCGACGCGTGAGGCGGCGCTCGCCCAGCGCAAGCAGGAGGAGAACGCCGTCAAGGGCGCCCTGGCCGACCGCCAGCGGCTGCTCAATTCGCTGAGCGCCGAGATCCAGGGCATCCTCGCGCAGCGCTTGGCGGCACAGCGCGCAGCTGACGCCAAGCTCGCGGCCAGCGCGGGTGGGATCCTGGCCGATGCCTCGGCCGCCGCGACGAACCAGGACCTCACGCTTGGCGGCTCCGTCGCCGGCAGCGCCGATGTCGGAACGTCGATCGCGCCGCCGCCGTCGTCCAGCACCGGCGGCTCAGCCGCATCGGTGGCGCTCGGCGAGCTCGGCGTCCCCTACGTCTGGGGCGGCGAGTCGACCAGCGGGTTCGACTGCTCGGGTCTCGTCGCCTGGGCCTACAGCCAGGTCGGCGTGTCGCTGCCGCACTACGCCGCAGCGCAGTACGCCATGGGCACGCCCGTGCCGATGGACGCGCTCGAGCCGGGCGACCTCGTCTCGTTCCACGGTTCCGGCCACATCGGCATCTACATCGGCGGCGGCCAGTACGTTCATGCGCCGGAGACCGGCGATGTCGTCAAGGTGTCGAGCCTCGCGGACCGCTCCGACATCGACGGCGCCGTCCGCATCGGCTAGCGGGGCCCTGGCGGCGGCGAAGTGCGGTGGGCGCTAGCCCTTGACCCGAACGGCCGCCAGTAGGACGTTCTTGACGCGATTGCCGGCCCAGTCCTTGGCGTCGGCGCGAATCGCGTACATGCCGGCCTTGCGCGGCAGGACGACCTTGATGCGGCCGGTACCCGAGGCGACGTCGACCGAGAACGGCCCGATGCCGGACGCGCCGCCGCCCTTCTTCGTGACGCGGAGCGTCAGCTTGACCGGCTTGTCGCGCTTGATCAGCAGCTTGGTGAACGGCTTGTCCTTGAACTTCCGCAGGAGCAGCGGCTTGATGGGCTTCGTCGGACCGGTCAGCACCGGCGGCGTCTTGAGGTCCAGCGCGAACGCCTGGCCCATCGTCGTGAAGGTCGCATCGCCTGTGATGTTGCCGAGGTCGATCAGCTGCGTGGACATCAGCGTCATGTACTTGACCGGTGCGTCCTCGCCGATCGCGTAGCGTCCCCAGCCGCCCGTGTCGTACTTGGGCAGGACCGCCTTCGTCGTCGCGACGCTGCGGTTGAAGGCGTCGGCGAACGCGTCGTCGCCCGTCGCGTCGGCCAGATCGCTCATCGCGAGCACGGTCTGCATGTGGCCGTTGAGCACGCGGTAGTTCGGCTTGGAGACGTAGAGCGGGAACCACAGGCCGTTGTTCTCGACCGTGATGCCGTAGGCCAGCGCCGCGTTGCCGAAGCGGATCGCCCAGTCGAGGTACTGGTCGTCGCCATTGCGGTTCCAGACGCTGATGCCCGCGGAGGCGGCGACGCCCTCGGCCATCGCGCTGTACCACGGCGGATTCGTCCCGGCGTAGGGGAAGAGGTAGGGCAACTGGAAGGTGTCGCCGACGGGCACCACGATCTTCTGCGCGCTCGTCATGGCCGCGCCGACGCCGCCCTCGGACACGATGCCCTGGCCGGGCTCGAGGATGGCGAAGTACGTGCCGAGCGGCTGGATGCGCAGCCCCTGGCCGGTGTAGCTCTCGTACACGACGCCGTCGATGCGGATGCGGGTGCCGGACGAGGGCAGCGCGTGCGACGAGAGGTACGTCGTATTCGCGTCCAGCTCGAGGAACACGACGCGCGCGATGTCGGGCGTGAAGTCGCTGCGGCCGCTGATCTGGTTGGCGCTCTTGACGACCGCGTTGATCGCCTG
>CAWUMZ010000089.1:0-6618 GCA_963923625.1 uncultured bacterium
GTCATCGCGCGCTCCGCATCAGCTGAAGGTGATCACGCTGCGGATGCCGTCCTGCTGCTCCATCAGCTCGAAGCCGTGGTTGACCTCATCGAGCGTGATGCGGTGCGACAGCAGCGACTCGACGTCGATATCGCCGTTGAGCCAGTGATCGACGAGCAGCGGCACCTGGGTGCGGCCCTTGACGCCGCCGAAGGACGATCCGGTGACGCGACGGCCGGTGATCAGGAACCGCGGGATCACCTCGAGCAGCTCGCCCTTGCCGGCCACGCCGCACATCGTCGCGAGGCCCCAGGCCTCGCGCGCGCTCTCGACGGCCTGGCGCATCACCTGCACGTTGCCGGTCGCCTCGAACGTGTAGTCGATGCCGTAGCCGTCGGTCTGCTCCTTCAGCCAGTCGACGGTGTCGGGGCCGCCCACCCGCGTCTCGGTGGCGCCGTGATGCAGCGCGTCCTGCAGGCGGTTCTCGGCGAGGTCGATCGCGATGATGCGCTCCGCGCCGGCAAGGCGCGCGCCGATCACCGCGCCGAGGCCGACGAGGCCGCAGCCGAAGACGGCGACCGTCGAGCCGCGCTCGACCTGCGCCGTGTAGAGCGCCGCGCCAATGCCGGTCGAGAGGCCGCAGGCGAACGGCGCGCAGCCGTCGAGCGGCGCCTCGGGGCTGACCTTCGCGAGCGCGATCTCGGGCATCACCGTGTACTCGGCGAAGGTCGAGGTGCCCATGAAGTGCCGCAGCTCCTCGCCGCCGCGCGACAGGCGCGCCGTGCCGTCCGGCAGGTAGCCGCGCCCCTGCTCCTCGCGGATCGCGATGCAGCGGTTCGTGCGCGAGCTGCGACAGTGGATGCACTGGCCGCACTCAGGCGCGAACAGCGTGATCACGTGATCGCCGGGCTGCACCATCGTGACGCCCTCGCCGATCTTCTCGACGACGCCCGCGCCCTCGTGCCCCAGCACGCACGGCGCATAGCCCGTCGGGTCCGCACCGGAGGCCGTGTAGAGATCGGTGTGGCAGACGCCGCATGCCTCCAGGCGGACGAGCACCTCCCCCGCCTTGGGCTCCGCCAGGTCGACCTCCTGGACCACGAGCGGCTTGCCGAACTCCTCGAGTACTGCGGCGCGGATCTTCATGCCGCGTAGCCTACCGGCGCCGGCGTCACCCGTCTCACAGGGGGCAGGCCGCGTCACCGCTACCCTTTGCGGCAGATGGAAGTCGACCGCCGCCTCTCCACCCTGCTCCAGATGCTCGCGCTGGTCGGCGCGATCTGCATCTCCGGCTACCTGACGTACACGAAGGCGACGAACGGCATCCCGCCGTGCACCGTCGGCGGCGGCTGTGCGGCCGCGCTCTACTCGCCCTGGGGCTACATCGCCGGCATCCCGCTCGCGTACATCGGCCTGACCGCATCGATCGTCCTGCTGATCGCGTCGCCGTGGCGGATCATGGAGCTGCGCGCCATCAGCTTGGTGCTGTTCCTCGTCGGCGCGATCTTCACGATCTACCTCCGCTACGTCGAGCAGGCGCACTTCAACGGCCACATCTGCGCGTGGTGCGTGTCGTTCATGGCGTTCTGGTGGATCGCCGGCGCCTTCGAGCTCGCCCGCTTCATCCGGCAGCCGGAGGGCGACGCCGAGCCCGCGGCCGACGCGACGTAAGCGCCGCGCGCGTCCGCGCGACTTCCTCGTCCCAGACCGCACGAGACGAAGGAGCCGCCATGAGCACCGTCATCAGCCCGAACCCGTCGCAGTCGATCCAGCTGCGGCTCGGAGACCCGCAGACGCACGGCGGCATCACGATCGTCCCGCTGCTCGGTGCCGCTCCGCCGGTGCGGTCGTACATCACCCTCGACGAGGCGATGCCGCTCGGCCTCGCGATCGAGGAGGTCGACGCCCACGGGCACGTGCCCGAGCTGCTCGTCCGCAATCCGCTGACGACCGACGTGCTGCTGTACGACGGCGAGGAGGTCGTCGGCGCGAAGCAGAACCGCGTGCTCGAGGCCTCGATCCTCGTCGCCGCATCCACCACGCAGACGATTCCCGTGGCGTGCGTTGAGGCCGGGCGCTGGCACGACGACGGCGATCGCTTCGTCGCCGCCGATCGGGTCGCCCATCCGGAGATCCGCCGTCGCAAGGCGATCGATCTCGAGCACGCGCCGCTGTCGTCGGGCCGCTCGCAGCAGACCGTGTGGGCCGAGATCGACGAGCGCATCCATGCGAGCGCCATCGACGCGCCGACCAGCGCGCTGTCCGACGTGCACGACGCCGAGCGCGCGCGCATCGACGACGTCGCCGGCTCGTTCGCCCTCGTGGAGGGCCAGTGCGGCGCGATCCTCGCGCTCGGCGACGGACTGTGCCTGGATCTCGTCTCGCGGCCCGAGGTGTGGGAGCGGCTGTGGCCCAAGCTGCGCCGCGGCTACCTGCTCGACGGCATCCGCCACCTGCACGACGACCCCACCGCGCCCGAGCTGATCGCGCGCTTCGCCGACGCCGTCGAGAGCGCGCCATCGTCATCTCGCCCCAGCCCGGGGCTCGGCACGGACCTCCGCCTCCACGGCGCGACGGTGTCCGGATCGGGTCTCACGTTCGACGGCGAGACGATCCAGCTCTCGGCCTACTCGCGCGACGACCGCGGCGACCGCCGCTTCGCCTCGCGCATCTCGCGTCCGAGCCGCCGTCGCGGCTGAGCCACGACCGCCGCATGGCCGGGAGGCGTACCATCCCGGCCATGCGCGATCGTCCGTTCGCCCGCTTGGTCCACGCCCTCACCGCGCTCAGCGCGATCGTCGGCACGGTGCTCGCCTACGTGCTCGAGGCGCACGGAGCGGATCCGCTGCGGGTCACCACGCCGGGCCTCTTCCACGACTCGACCGAGGCCGTCGTCGGCCGCCTCGCCGACCTGACCAGCTACTTCACCGAGTGGAGCAACGTGCTCGTCGCGGTCATGTTCCTGCTGCTCGCGATCCGCACGACGGGACGCGGTCGCCTGTTCCGCGTGCTCCTCTTCGACTCGCTGCTGATGATCACGGTGACGGGACTCGTCTACAACATCGTGCTCGCGCCGGCGATGGCGCCGCGCCACGGCATCGACCTCCTGACGACGACGATCGAGCACACCGTGACGCCGCTGCTCGCGGTGGTCGGCTGGGCGATCGTCGGACCGCGCGGCTGGCTGCATCGGCGCCTGATTCTGCCCGCGCTCGTGCTGCCGATCATCTGGGTGATCTTCACGCTGATCCGCGGCGCGGTGATCGACGCGTACCCGTACGGGTTCATCAACGTCATCGACCTCGGCTACCCGCTGGCGCTGCTCAACGTCTTCGTGATCCTGCTGATCGGCATCGGCATCTGCTTCGCGCTGATCGGCATCGACCGCCTCGCCCGGCGCTGGACGCCGGCATGAGCCAGGTCGACGCCGCCGGCATCGCGGAGGCGGAGGCGATCTTCGCCGACTGGTTCGCGACCGGCCGCGCGCCGGGTCTCGCGTGGGGCATCGTCGCCGACGGCGAGCTCGTGCACGCTGCCGGTCTCGGCGAGCTGCACGTGGGCGCCGGAGATCGCCCCGCCGCCGACTCGTCGTTCCGCATCGCCTCGATGACGAAGAGCTTCGTCGCGGCGACCGTCCTGCTGCTGCGCGACGAGGAGCGCCTGCGCCTCGACGACCGCGTCGACAAGCACGTCCCCGAGCTGCGGGGCCTGCCGCTGCCGACCGCGGACGGCACCGTGCCGACGCTGCGCGACCTCATGGCGATGCGTTCGGGATACCCCGAGGACGACCCGTGGGCCGATCGCCTCGAGGCGATGCCGACGACGGACTACCTGCAGCTGATCGCGACGCCGAAGACCCACGCCCGCGTGCCGGGCGTCGCCTTCGACTACTCCAACTTCGGCTTCACGCTGCTCGGCCAGGTGATCTCGAACGTCTGCGCCGACGCGTACCAGGACGTGATCCGCGAGCGCCTGCTCGAGCCGCTCGGCCTGCACGACACGACGTGGAGCGGCGATGCGGTCGAGCCGGCGCGCCTCGCCGCGGGCTACCACCTGATCGACGGCGTGTGGGTCGAGCAGCCGGTGCAGGAGCCCGGCGCCTTCAGCGCGCTCGGCGGCCTGCACTCGACTGTCGCCGACCTCGCCGTCTGGGTGCAGGGCCTCATCGACGCGTTCCCGCCACGCGATGCGCACGACGCGCATCCGCTGTCGCGCGCGAGCCGTCGTGAGCTGCAGCAGGTCGTCACCGCCATCCCGCTGCAGGTCGAGGCCGGGCAGTCCGGCGCGCTGGCAGTGCGCAGCGACGGCTACTGCCTCGGGCTGCTGTCGATGGAGGACCTGCGCACCGGCCGCACCGTCGGCCACTCCGGCGGGTACCCCGGATTCGGCTCGCACATGCGCTGGCATCCGGCAACGGGCATCGGCCTGATCGCGCTCGCCAACGGCCGCTACGCGCGTCCGAGCGCCGCGCTCCTGCCCGCGCTGGAGGCGCTCGTGCGCCGCGCGCCGCGCCGCACCCGCATCGAGCCGCTCCCCGCGGTCCTCGAGCTGAAGCCGATGATCGACGACGCGCTCGCCACGGGCGACCTCACCGCGCTGCTCCCCCACCTCGCCGAGAATGTCGCGCTCGACGAGGCGCTCGACCGCCGCGCCGCTCTGGTCGCCGAGCTGCCCGCGCGCCACGGCGCGCTGACCCCCGGTGAGGTGACGGCACTGACGCCCACCCAGGCGACGTGGTGGCTCGAGGGCGAGAGCGGCCGCGTCGGCGTGGAGATCATGCTGACGCCCGAGCAGCCGCCCCGCCTGCAGAAGCTCGCGATCGAGAGCGTCCACCCCGCGGGCGACGAGCTCGACGGCGCAGTCGCCGGCGTGCTCGAGGCCCTGCGCCGCGGCACGGACCTGACGCCGCTCGTCGTGCCGATCGCCCGCGCCACATGGGTGGCCTGCGACGGAGAGCGCACAGGGGCAGTGCTCCTCGAGGGCGCGCTGCTCGACATCCGCGTCGTCATCGACCTCGACGCCGATCCAGTCGCCGTGCTCGAACCCGCGGAGCGCTTCCCTGCACCTTGGTGACGACCCGCCAAGCGTCAGAGGCAATCAGCTTGAGCGTCATCTAGCATTGAGCCGTTCGGTCGTCCGACCAGGTGGTCTGAGGAGGGAGATGCAATGCGAATCACGTCGTCTTCCTCTGCGCGTCTGGCGATCGTCATCAGCGCCCTGATCGGCTGCCTGCTCGCGGCGGGCGCCGCGCACGCAGCCACCGCCCTCTACTACGCGGAGGGCAACGACGTGAAGCGCTGGAACATCGGCTCGTCGGTCACGCCGACCACCGTCGCCTCGACCGCGGGCGGATCGGGCTACGCCGTCACCGGGGTGTTCGTCGATAGCCACCTCGGGCGCGTGGTCTGGGCCGGGCAGAAGGCCACGAACGTGCTCTACGTCCGCGCTGGTGATGCCGGCGGCACGAGCCAGACCGGTACCGAGATCTACACCGATTCGAATAGCGAGGCTCGTGGGCTCGCCGGTGATCCGACGACATCGACGCTGGTCTGGTCGTCGCGCGGCGGCACGCAGGGCATCTACCGCAGCTCTTACACCACTCTCACTTCGACGCTCTCACCGTCGCTGGTGGCGATCAACGGGTTGACGGCGGCCTCCGCGCTCGGGCTCACGATGAGCGGCTCGACGGTGTACTACGCGTCGGAGAACCTCACCGATTCGGTGCAGAGCGCGTCCACGGCCGGCGGTGACGCGACGCCGATCGCACCGCCGTCGCAGACGGGCGTGCAGGCCGTCGCGCTCGACACGACAGGCTCCGCGATCTCGTTCGGCGGCTGGATGGCCGCGGGCACCATTCTCTCGCGCTCCACCAGCGGCACTGGCGCGTACACGACCGTGGCGACGGGCGCGAGCCAGGTCGCGGCGCTCGCCACCCTCTCGGATGACCGCGTGATCTGGGCCGATGGCAACCAGACGACGACCGTGCCGGACTGCTCGCCGAATCACGTGCCCGCCGGCTCGGGCTGTGATCTGCACCTCTCCGACGGCTCCACGATCGATCTGCCCGGCACCACCGTCGGCATCAGCAGCCTGTGGATCGTCGACTCGCCGACGGCGACCGCGCCCCCGACCGTCAGCGGCGCGAGCGCGCCGGGAGGCACGCTGTCGTGCAGCGATGCCACCTGGGCCGCCGACCTCCCCGGCTCGCGGCTCTCGCGTCAGCCGACCGCTGCGCGGTCGTATCAGTGGTATCTCAACGGCACCGCCATCGGCGCCGCCACGAGCAGCACCTATGCGACGCCGGCCGCGGTGTACGGCACCTACGGCTGCCGCGTGACCACCTCGAACACCGCCGGCAGCGGGGAGTCCTCGCTCGGCACCACGACGTTCGCGACGCTTCCCGATGCACCGACCGCCGTCACCGCCGCCACCACCGCGCCGGGGGCCGCTGCCGTGGCCTGGACCGCTCCCGGCTTCGACGGCTACGCGACGATCACCGGCTACACGGCCACCGCGTCGCCGGGCGGACGGACGTGCGCGACGGCGACGACGACCTGCACCATCACGGGACTCGACAGCGGCACGTCGTACACCTTCACGGTCACGTCGACGAACAGCGCCGGGACCAGCACGGCGTCT
>CAWUMZ010000090.1:0-6493 GCA_963923625.1 uncultured bacterium
CTGTCGACGACGCTCGAGTACGGCCTCTACCCGTTCGTGCCGGGCGACCTGCTGAAGCTGTACCTGGCCGGCGCGCTGCTGCCGGGTGCGTGGCGGCTGGTCTCGAAGTTCCGCGGATAGGCGCCCTCGGCACGGGCCCGCGAGGCCTGTACCCTCTTCGGCGTGAGCCGGATCCCGAGCACAGCTGAGGTCGTCGTGATCGGCGGGGGCGCCGTCGGGCTGAGCGCCGCCTTCGTGCTGGCGCAGCGCGGCGTCGAGACGCTGGTGCTCGAGCGCGATCGCGTCGGCAGCGGCGCCTCCGCGGGCACGGCCTGCATGATCACGCCGAGCCACTCGGACCGCACGGCATCGCCCGCCTCGCTCAAGGACGGCCTGCGCTTCCTGCTCGATCCGAAGGCGCCGCTGAAGCTGCGGCCGCGGCCGAGCGAGCTCGGCTGGGTGGCGCGCTTCACCGCCGCGTCGCTCAGCGAGGAGCGCGCGGAGGAGGGCACGGTGCTGCTGCGCGAGCTCGCGCTGCGCAGCGCCGAGCTGCACCGCGAGTGGAGCGAGCAGCTCGGGACGGGGCTGGAGATGAACGGCACGCTCAACCTCTTCTCGGGGCCCGATGCCGAGGAGCGTCGTGCGGCGGTCGTCGCCGAGGCGCGTCATGCCGGCCTCGCGATCGAGGAGCTCGATGCGGCGCAGATCGCCGAGCTCGAGCCGTCGGTGCGCGGCGCCACGCACGGCGCGCTCGCCACGGACGACGGCCACGTCGACTCGCTGCGCTTCACGGAGTGCGTCGCCGAGGGCGTGCGCGCGAACGGCGGCACGATCGTCGAGGACGTCGAGGTGCTCGGCATCGATCGCACCGGCGCGCGCATCCGGCTGACGACCACGCAGGGCGTCGTCATGTGCGAGCGCGTCGTCGTCGCGGCCGGCGTCTGGAGCCGGCGCTTCGCCGATGACATCGGCACGTCGCTGCCGATCACGCCGGCCAAGGGGTACCACGTCGAGTTCGAGGGCGCCGTGTCCGAGGCGCAGCGCCCGATCTACTTCACCGAGGCGCACTGCGTCGCGACGCCGCTCGACGGCCGCCTGCGCATCGCGGGCACGCTCGAGATCGGCACCGACCCCGACACGATCGACACCCGCCGCGTCGACGCGCTCTGCGAGGCCGGGCGTCGCAATCTCGCGGGCATCCCCGCGGAGCCGTCGCACATCTGGATGGGGCAGCGACCGCTCAGCGCCGACTCGATGCCGCTGATCGGGCCGCTCGCGAGCGACTCGCGCGTGCTCATCGCCGCGGGGCACGGCACGCTGGGCATCACGCTCGCGCCCGTCACGGGCGAGCTGATCGCGGACCACATCACGGGCGACGCCGACGCGACCGACCCGCTGCTCGCGCCCGGCCGCTTCCGCTGAACGCGCCAGCCCGCTAGCGGCGACCGAGCAGGTGCATCGCCGCGCTTCTGCCCGCGATGCCGGAGACCGCGCCGCCGCGCCGGGCACCCGAGCCGCAGAGGAGCACGCGGTCGTACCGGGTGGCGACGCCCCACGTGCCGACCTCCTCGGGCGACTCGGCCCACGGCCACTGCAGGTCGCGATGGAAGATGTTGCCGCCGGGCAGCCCGAGCGCGTCCTCGAGGTCGATGCCGCACTTCGCCTCGATGCACGGCCGGCCATCCTGGTCGAGCGCGAGGACGTCGAGCAGCGGCTCGGCGAGGTGCGCCTCGAAGCCGGCGACGGTGCGAGCGAGGTACTCGGCGGTGATCCCCTTCGGGTCGGCCTCGAACAGCGTGTTCGGCGCGTGCAGGCCGAACAGCGTGAGCGTCTGGTAGCCCTTCGCCTGCAGCTCGGACGACAGGATCGACGGATCGGTGAGCGTGTGGCAGTAGAGCTCGCTCGGCGGCTTCGTCGGCAGCTTGCCGCTCTTCGCCTCGCGGTACGCGGTCTCGAGCTCGGCGTAGCCCTCGTCGACGTGGAAGGTGCCGGCGAAGGCCTCCTTCGGGTCGCGGCCGCTCTTCAGCTTCGGCAGGCGCGTCAGCACCATGTTGACCTTCAGCTGCGGGCCGATCGGCTTCGGCAGCGGCGGTTCATCGCCCATCAGGCGGGCGAGCACGGTCGGCGCGACATTGGCGAGCACGGTCGGCGCGTTCGCGACGTGCTCGCCCGTCGCGTCGCGCCACGTCACCTCGGCGCCGTCGGCGGTCTCGCGGATCGCGACCACGTCGGCTCCGGTGAGGATCTCGGCGCCGGCCTTGCGGGCCGCGCGGTCGAGCGCGCCGGAGACCGCGCCCATGCCGCCGGCGGGGACCTTCCAGTCGCCCGTGCCATCACCGACCACGTGGTACAGGAAGCAGCGGTTCTGCTGGAGCGACGCGTCGTTGGCGCTCGCGAAGGTGCCGATCAGTCCGTCGGTCAGGACGACGCCGCGGAGCAGGTCGTCGTCGATCGAACGCTCGATCCACTCGCCGAGCGGGCGCTCGGCGAAGGCATCCCAGACGTGGGGGATGTCGCTGAACAGCGCGCGTGCCTCCTCCTTCGACGGCAGCGTGCCGAGCAGGGTGGGGGCGAGGCGCGTGGCGATCTCCTGCGCGTCGGCGTAGAACGCCTGCCACTGCTGCCACGCCCTGTCAGTGCCGGTGAGCGAGCGCATCGACAGCGCGGTCGTGGCGTCGTGGCGCGCGGCGAGCAGGCCGGTGTCGCGGCCGTCGCGGTGCGTCGGCGTGTACGACGACACCTCGCGCGAGCGCAGGTCGAGGTCGAGGTCGAGCTCGCGGATCAGCTCGCTCGGCATCAGCGAGACGAGGTACGCGTAGCGCGAGACGCGCACGTCGACGCCCTTGAACGGACGCTCGGAGACGGCGGCGCCGCCGGTCTCGTCGAGACGTTCGAGCACGAGCACGCGGCGGCCGGCGAGACCGAGGTAGGCGGCGGCGGTCAGGCCGTTGTGGCCACCGCCCACGATGACGACGTCGTAGACCATGGGCTGCACGGTATCGGTTCGCCGGTCGTGTGTGCGCACCGCACACAGAGAGCCCGCGAACTCGGTCAGACGGGAACTGCCCCTTGCCCTTCCCTAAAGGCCCAATGTCTGTACCATTAGCCCTCGTGCCGGCGGGGGACGCCCATCGCGCACGCCGACTACACGTTCTGGAGGCCCGAAGATGTGCGGAATCGTGGGACTGTTCGCCAAGACCCCGGAGGTCGAGGCGAACCTGGGGGCGCTGCTGGCGCCCATGCTGTACGAGATGAGCGATCGCGGGCCGGACAGCGCCGGCGTCGCCTTCTACCGCAATCCCGTCGCCTCCGGCAACACGAAGCTGACGCTGCAGTGCGATAACCCGCACCACGACTGGGACCTGATGCGCGATGCGCTCGCCGATCGCTTCGGCGCCGACCAGGACGTCATCCGCCGCGCCAACCACGCCGTCCTCGTCGCCCACGAGGAGGCCGCGCCGGTCGAGGCCTGGATCGAGGAGCAGTTCCCCGAGGTCAAGATCATGAGCGCCGGCGAGGCGATCGAGATCTACAAGGAGACCGGCCGTCCCGAGCAGTTCATCGAGACGTTCGACATCAAGAGCCTCAACGGCACGCACGCGCTGGGCCACACGCGCATGGCGACCGAGTCGAAGGTGACGACCGCCGGCTCGCATCCGTTCTCGACGGGCCTCGATCTCTGCCTCGTCCACAACGGCTCGCTGTCGAACCACAACGGCCTCCGCCGCATGCTGCGTCGCGAGGGCATCCGCTTCCAGACGGAGAACGACACCGAGGTCGCCGCCGGCTACATGATGTGGCGGCAGCGCGAGGGCGACTCCATGCAGGAGATGATGGACAGCGCCTTCGAGGATCTCGACGGCTTCTACACGTTCCTGATCGGCACGCGCGACGGCTTCGCCGTGGTGCGCGACCCGATCGCGTGCAAGCCGGCCGTGATCGCCGAGACGGACGAGTGGGTCGCCATGTCGTCCGAGTACCGCTCGATCGCCACCCTCCCGGGTGCCGAGACGGCGAAGACGTGGGAGCCCGCTCCCGCGACGATCTACGCGTGGGAGAAGGAGAAGGTCTGATGACGACTGCGACCGACATCGAGGTCGTCGACCTCGCCGTCACGCCGCTGCGCGAGCTGAACCAGCGGCTGCATGACGCCAAGAACGGCGGTCCGAAGAGCTGGAAGGTCGTCAATCCGAACGGCGCGCATGCGCTCGCCGTCGGCATCGACGCCGACATCGATCTCCTGATCGAGGGCCACACGGGCTACTACACCGCGGGCATGAACAAGCACGCCAACGTGACGATCGACGGCAACGCCGGCGTCGGCGTCGGCGAGAACATCATGAGCGGCCGCATCCACATCACCGGCAACGCCTCGCAGGCGTGCGGGGCGACGGGCCGCGGTGGCCTCGTGGTCGTCGACGGCGATGCCTCGGCGCGCTGCGGCATCTCGATGAAGGGCGTGGAGATCGTCGTCAAGGGCGACATCGGCCACATGAGCGCGTTCATGGCGCAGTCGGGCACGCTCGTCGTGTGCGGCGACGCCGGCGACGCGCTCGGCGACTCCATCTACGAGACGCACATCTACGTCCGCGGCTCCGTCAAGGGCCTCGGCGCGGACTGCATCGAGAAGGAGCTCAAGGACTTCCATCGCGAGGAGCTCGGGCGCCTGCTCGAGACCGCCGGTGCCGATGCGAAGGTCGACGAGTTCAAGCGCTACGGCTCCGCGCGCACGCTCTACAACTTCAACATCGACAACGCCGGCGCGTACTAGGGAGCTGACGATGACCGATTTCGATCCCGCCGGCCCGAACGGCACCAACTGGCATCCGGGGCTCAAGGAGTCCTACATCTTCGACCGCAACACGATCCACGAGATCCGTCGCGCGGCGAGCCAGGGCATCTACGACATCCGCGGCTTCGGCGCCAAGCGCAAGCTGCCGCACTTCGACGACCTGCTGTTCCTCGGCGCGTCGATGTCGCGCTACCCTCTCGAGGGCTATCGCGAGAAGTGCTCGACCGACGTCGTGCTCGGCACGCGCTACGCGAAGAAGCCGATCCACCTCAAGATCCCCGTCACGATCGCGGGCATGAGCTTCGGCGCGCTGTCCGGCCCGGCCAAGGAGGCCCTCGGCCGCGGCGCCACGATGGCGGGCACGTCGACGACGACGGGTGACGGCGGCATGACGGAGGAGGAGCGCGGACACTCCGAGCTGCTCGTCTACCAGCTGCTGCCGTCTCGCTACGGCATGAACCCGGACGACCTGCGTCGCGCCGACGCGATCGAGGTCGTCGTCGGCCAGGGCGCGAAGCCCGGCGGCGGCGGCATGCTGCTCGGCCAGAAGATCTCGGATCGCGTCGCCGAGATGCGCAACCTGCCGAAGGGCATCGACCAGCGCTCCGCGTGCCGCCATCCCGACTGGACCGGCCCGGACGATCTCGAGATCAAGATCCAGGAGATCCGCGAGATCACCGACTGGGAGAAGCCGATCTACATCAAGATCGGCGCGAGCCGCCCGTACTACGACACGCAGCTGGCCGTGAAGGCCGGTGCCGACGTGATCGTCCTCGACGGAATGCAGGGCGGCACGGCCGCCACGCAGGATGTCTTCATCGAGCACGTCGGCCTGCCGACGCTCGCGTGCATCCGCCAGGCCGTGACGGCGCTGCAGGAGATGGGCATGCATCGCGAGGTGCAGCTGATCGTCTCGGGCGGCATCCGCAACGGCGCCGACGCCGCCAAGGCGCTCGCGCTCGGCGCGGACGCCGTGTCGGTCGGCGTCGCGGCGATGATCGCGCTCGGCGACAACGATCCGGCCTACGCCGAGGAGTACGCCAAGATCGGCTCGGCCGCCGGCTTCTACGACGACTGGCACGAGGGCAAGGACCCCACGGGTATCTCGACGCAGGATCCGGAGCTCGCCTCCCGCTTCGACCCGGAGCAGGGTGGGCGCCGGCTCAACAACTACCTGAAGACGATGACGCTGGAGATCCAGACGCTCGCGCGCGCCGCCGGCAAGAGCGACATCCACAACCTCGAGCCCGAGGACCTCGTGGCGCTGACGATCGAGTCGGCCGCGATGGCGCAGGTGCCGCTGGCCGGCACCGACTGGGTCCCCGGCAAGTCCCGCGACGGGTTCTGATTCCGCAGGAGGCGGTCATGCCCCGCAGCGTCTAGGCTGCGGGGCATGATCACCCTCTACGGCATCCCCGGCACCGCGACCTCCGCTCCCCACATGGTCCTGGAGGAGATCGGGACGCTGTACGACTTCGTGCTCGTCGAGCGCACCGATGACGGCGTTCCCACGTCGCCGGCCGGCTACCTCGAGATGAGCCCGTTCGGCAAGGTGCCGACGCTCAAGCACAACGAGCTGGTGCTGACCGAGTCGGCCGCCATCTGCCTGCACCTCGCCGACGCGTTCCCCGACCACGACCTGATCCCGAAGGTCGGCACGCCAGAGCGCTCCGAGGCCGTGCGCTGGCTGATGTTCCTCACCAACACGGTGCAGGCCGCGTA
>CAWUMZ010000091.1:0-6430 GCA_963923625.1 uncultured bacterium
AGCCGCGCCTGTTCAACCGCGAGCTCTCCTGGCTCGACTTCAACCACCGCGTGCTGGAGCTCGCGGGCGATCCGTCGATGCCGCTGCTGGAGCGCCTGCGATTCTGCTCGATCTACGCGAACAACCTCGACGAGTTCTTCATGGTGCGCGTCGCCGGTCTGATCGACCACGTGCTCCAGGGGACGATCCCGACGGATGGCACTCCGCCGCAGGAGACGCTCGACGAGATCGCCGATCGCTACCGGCGGATGCTCGCGCAGCTCGAGGACCTCCTGCACGGCGATCTGCTCCCCGCGCTCGCCGCCCAGGGCATCGAGGTCGTCGCCGTCGATGCGCTCGCCGCGGACGAGCGCGCCGAGATCGACACCGTGTTCGACGAGCTGCTCTACCCCGTGCTCACGCCGCTCGCGGTCGGTCCCGGGCAGCCGTTCCCCTACATCTCGAACCTGTCGCTCTCGGTCGGGGTGACGGTCCGCGATCCGTCGACCGGCGAGACGCGCTTCGCCCGCGTCAAGGTGCCGGAGGTCCTGCCGCGACTGATCCAGATCGGCGAGACCTCGCGCTTCGTGCGCATCGACGAGGTGATCGCGCACGGTCTGCCGGCGCTCTTCCCGGGCATGGAGATCGTCGGCGCCAGCACCTTCCGCGTCACGCGCGACGCCGACTTCGAGATCAAGGAGGGCGCCGACGACCTCCTCGAGGCCGTCGAACGCGAGCTGTCACGCCGCCGCTTCGGCGATGTGGTGCGCCTCGAGATCGACGAGGCGATGCCGGCCGACATGCGGGCGATGCTGATCGACGCGCTCGACGTCGACCTGCGGCAGGTCTTCGCGATGCGGCCACCGCTCGACCTCAGCGGCCTCAACGTGCTGACCCGCGTCGGACGTCCCGACCTGCGCTTCCCCGCCTGGCAGCCGCAGGTGCCGGCGCGGCTCGTCTCGAGCGGCGGCGCGCCGGTCGACATGTTCGCCGAGATCCGCAAGGGCGACATCCTCGTGCACCACCCGTACGAGTCCTTCACGGACTCGGTCGAGCGCTTCATCGAGCAGGCCGTCGCCGATCCGGATGTGCTCGCGATCAAGCACACGATCTATCGCACGAGCGGCGACGCCCCGATCGTCCCCGCGCTCGCCGTCGCCGCCGAGGAGGGCAAGCAGGCCGTGGCGCTCGTCGAGGTGACGGCGCGGTTCGACGAAGAGCGCAACATCCGCTGGGCGCGCGCGCTCGAGCGCGCCGGCGTCCACGTCGTGCACGGTCGCGTGGGCCTCAAGACGCACTGCAAGCTCGCGCTGGTCGTGCGTCGCGAAGGTGGCCGGACGCGTCGGTACGTCCACATCGGCACCGGGAACTACCACCCGTCGACGGCTCGCGCCTACACGGACTTCGGCCTCTTCACGTGCGACGAGCAGATCACCGCCGACGTCGCGGACCTCTTCAACCAGCTGACCGGCTTCGCGCGGCCGCAGGGCTTCCATCGCATCTGGGTCGCGCCGATGCACCTGCGCGGGCAGGTGATCGAGCAGATCCACCGCACCGTCCGCGAGCACAGCGCGGAGCAGCCTGCGCGCATCACGATGAAGATGAACTCGCTGGTCGATGCGGACGTGATCGAGGAGCTGTACGCGGCGTCGCAGGCCGGCGTTCAGGTCGAGCTGATCGTCCGCGGCATCTGCTGCCTGCGTCCGGGCGTCGCGGGGCTGTCGGACAACATCCGCGTGGTCTCGCTGCTGGGGCGCTTCCTCGAGCACGCCCGCGTGTTCCGCTTCGAGACCGGCGTGGAGACGACCACGTTCCTCGGCAGCGCGGACATGATGCCGCGCAACCTCGATAACCGCATCGAGGTGATCACGCCGGTGCTCGACCAGGCTCTGTGCGATCGCCTCCGCCACGCGCTCGACCTCGAGCTGTCCGACACCGCAGGCGCGTGGGAGCTGCGCGGCGACGGCGGGTGGCAGCGCCGTGCGAGCCTGCCGGGCGCCCTGCGCACGGCCGCGCACGAGACGTTCATGCGCCAGGCGCTCCAGGCCGCCGCACCCGTCGGGCAGCCGCACCTCACGCAGCGCGAGGAGACGGCCGACCGCATCCACCGCGGCCGCTCGGCCGACGGCTGAACTAGGCGCCGGTTCGCACGAGCTCGCGCGCGAGCGTCTGCGCCTCGGCGATCGACCCGCCGTAGCGCGTGGCGCCGAGCGCGAGAGCCTCAGCGCGGTCGATGCCATTGCCGCCGACCATCACCGGGAACCCGCCGGCGTTCAGCGCGCCGATCGCGGCGCTGAGCCCCTCGCGCTCCGCCACGCAGCACGACAGGGCGACGAGGTCGGCCGTCTCGCGCTCAGCGAGCTGCACGATCTCGTCGACGGGCAGGTCGGCCCCGAGGTAGTGGACGGAGAACCCCTCGGTCTGGAGGCCCGCCGCGACCATCTGGGCGGGAATCGAATGGCGGTCGCCGATCGCGGTGGCCACGACGGCCGTGCCGATGCGCGGACCGGTCTTCGGGCGTGCGGCTGCAGCGCGGTCGAGCAGCGTCTCGATGATGCGCGACGCGCGATGCTCGTCGGCGATCGTCAGCTCGTTGGCGTGCCAGAGGTCGCCGATGCGCGCGAGCGCGGGTGCCAGCAGGAGATCGCAGAGCTCGGCGACCGTCGCGCCGCCGGTTACGAGACGGTCGATCTGCGTCCGGGCCGCGCGGGCATCGCCGGTGATCAGCGACGCGATCAGCGTCTCGACCTGTCGCGGCCAGTCGCGCTCGGCGCGCTCCGGGACGGCGCCCTTGACGCCGTCGCGCTCGCGCAGCCACGCCTCGAGATCGTCGCGGCTGATGCGGTATGAGCCGCCGGCGACGAGCGCGGGCAGCTCGCCGCTGCGGACGCGCTTGTACAGCGTCTGGTAGTGGCAGCCGACGGCGTCGGCGGCCTCCTGCAGCGTCAGGAGCGTGGGATCCAGCGTGCTCATCGCCCTACTCATCGCAGGAGCGTTCGCTGCGGCCTAGCCCGACTCCTCCACGCTGCGGGGCACGTGCGCGGGTGCGTGCAGGCCGCCGTGGCGGATCGCGACGGTCAACACGGCGAACAGTCCGCCCGCCACGGCCAGCCACCAGGCGGTGCGCGGGTCGGACGCGTCGGCGACCACGCCCGCCAGCGCGACACCGCCGGAGATGCCGACGAGGAACGTCGTCGACACCCAGGTGAAGGCCTCGGTGACGGTGCCGGCGGGCGCGAGCTCCTCGATCAGCACGTAGAAGGTGGCGATCACGGGCGCATTCACGACGCCGGTGATGACGAGCAGGATGGCGAGCTGCAGCGGCGTCTGCGCGAGGAACAGGATCAGGAACCCCGCGAGGTTGAGCGACAGCAGGACCCCCATCATGCGCTGCGTGGTTCCGCCCCAGCGCCGCGCCGCGTAGCCCAGCCCGCCGATCACGCTGCCCACGGCCCAGATCGAGAGCAGTCCGCCGGGGCTCGCACCGTGCTCCTGCGCGTACGCGGGAATCGCGAGCTCCAGCGCGCCCCACGCGAACGCCAGGCCGAGGATCGACAGCAGCACGCGCCGGACGGGCCCTGCCGTGAGCGGACCCAGCAGATGGCGTTCGCCGACGTGGTTGGAGCGCCATTCCCGGCTCTGTCGCGACGTCGCGAACCAGAGGACGCCGAAGGCGCTGAACGCGGCCATCACGATCATCGGCAGGCGCGTGCTGATGCCCTCGGCGAGCGCGGCTGCGAGCACCGGCCCCAGGATCCAGATCACCTCCTGCGCGGTCGAGTCGAGCGAGAATGCCCGCGTGATCAGCGTGCGGTCGGTGATCAGCGTCGCCCACGTCGCACGCATCGAGGCGGCCAGCGGCGGGTTGGAGAAGCCGTACAGCGCGCACAGCCCGAAGAGCACGAGCCCGCTGCCGGGTGCCAGCAGGGCGAGCAGCAGCAGCGCCGTCACCTGCGATGCCATCGACGCGATCAGGATGCGCGGCTGACCCTGGCGGTCGACCAGGCGCCCGAGGATGGGCGCGCCGATGCAGCCGGCCGCCGTCGATGCACCCACTGCGAGTCCCGCGGTGGAGTACGACCCGCCCGCGCCGCGCACCAGCAGGAAGATCGCGAGCGCCCCCATGCCGACCGGCATGCGCCCGATCACCGCTGCCGACAGGAGTCGCGGCACCGAGGGCAGGCGGACGATGTCGGAGTACGGATACCGCATCGGGTCAGTGTGCGTGGTATCGCGATATGACAGCGCCGGGTACCGTTACGGGGCGCCCGTAGCTCAGGGGATAGAGCGAGAGACTTCTAATCTCGAGGCCGCAGGTTCGAATCCTGCCGGGCGCATCCTCTCGGGGCGAATGGCGAACGCGCAGCCGTGGTTCGCGCCCCCGCGCTATCCTGTGCGAGCGCAATGCACCGATCACCTTCAGCTACCACCCATGCCTCGCATCCGACGACCCCGGCACCGTGCGGTGTCCGTGTCGGCTCCCGCTGCCCTGGAGCCGCGCGTGAGCATGCTCGAGGCGGGCGGCATGCGCTGGATCCAGCTGGAGTCGCCCGGCCCCGCTGAGATCGCCTGGCTCGAGGAGGAGTTCGCCTTCCACGAGCTCGACCTCGAGGATGTCCGCTCGCGTCGCCAGCGCCCGAAGGTCGATGAGTACCCCGACTACGTTTTCGTCGTCCTCCACTTCCCGTGGTACGACAAGCCGTCCGGGCGCCTGTTCCCGGCGGAGGTCAACGCCTTCATCGGCCCCGACTTCCTGATCACGATCCCGAACGTCCCGCTCAAGCCCGTCAGCAACGTCTTCCGGCGTCTCGAGGCGAACGAGGAGGAGCGGGCTGAATGGTTCGCCAAGGGCTCCGGCTTCCTCTTCTACGAGGTGCTCGACTCGCTGTACGGCTACTGCTTCCCGATCCTCGACCAGATCGGGCGCAAGCTCGAGGAGATCGAGGATCACCTGTTCGAGCGCGATCCCGACGAGTCCGTCGTGCGCATGATCTCGAACGTCAAGCAGGAGATCATCTCCTACCGCAAGATCACGAAGCCGCAGCGTCCTGTGCTGCGCCAACTCGAGCGCGCCGGCGAGCGCTACCTCGCCAGCGAGGAGCTCGACATCTACTACGACGACCTCGTCGACTCCGCCGAGCGGATCTGGGACCTCCTCGAGAACTACAAGGAGGTCGCCGAGGCGCTGTCGGAGACGAACGAGACGGCGATCAACCACCGGCAGAACCGCATCCTGCAGGTGCTGACCGTGCTGACCGTGGTGTTCCTGCCCGTCACGTTCGTGACCAACCTGTTCGGCATGAACGTCCCCGTGCCGTTCGAGCACACGGCCATCGCCTTCGCGGCCATCCTGGCCGTGCTGATCGGCACCGTCGCGGTCCTGCTCGGCATCTTCAAGTGGCTCCGCTGGGTCTGATCGACCCAGCCGGAACCTGAGGGGCGTCAGCGCGAGCGGATCGACGTCTGCGCGGCCGTCTCGGCGATGCGCGTGACGGCGAGCTCTCCCGTCTCGGGGCCGAAGCGGTCGATCGCCGCGCCGAAGCGGGCGCGGGCTGCCGCGGCGAAGTCGCTTGAGTAGCCGACCTCGTCCTCGAGCTCGCCGATCAGGCGCAGGTCCTTGACGCAGAGCGCGAGCGTGAACGACGGGTCGTCATCGTCGGCCAAGATGTTGGGGAGATCGTGGCGCGCGACCCACGAGTTGGCGGCGCAGTTGCCGCCCTGGACGAGCGCGCCGAAGCGATCCATGTCGACGCCGCAGCGGGCGGCGAGGCTCATCGAATCGGACAGCGCCGCGACGTGGATGAACCACAGCATGTTGGTGAGCAGCTTCGATGCCGTGCCCGCCGGCGCTGGTCCGAGGTGCTCGATCTCGGTGCCCATCGCCTGCAGCTGCGGCAGCGCCGCGGCCAGGGCCGCATCGGTCGCGCCGCACATGAAGACCAGCGTGCCGGCGGCCGCGCTGTCCGCGGCTCCCGTCACCGGTCCATCGACGTGCAGGATCCCCCGCTCCGCGCAGGCCTCGTCGAGTCGGCGTGCGGACGGGAGATCGACCGTGGAGGCGTTGATCAGCACGGCGCCGGGCTGCATGCGGGCGAGCAGGCCGTCATCGCCGAAGCAGATCGCCTCGACGTGCTGCGGCGCGGGCACCGACAGGATCACGACGGACTCCTCGACGGGGCCCGGCTGGGCCGCGGTGGCACCCTCGGCGACGAGCATCGCCACCCGGTCCGCGTCGATGTCGTCGACGACGAGGGCGAAGCCGCCCTTGAGCAGGTTGCGGGCCATGCCGGATCCCATGGAGCCGAGGCCGATGATGCGGGTGCTGGTCATGGGCGCCACGCTACGCCCGCGGCGGCAAGAGCGCATCTCCCCGTCCATCACGTGGTGGGAACGGCATTCCACGATGCGGATGCGTCCCGTATCGTGGACGAGGCGACGCTACTCGCCGTCG
>CAWUMZ010000092.1:0-6424 GCA_963923625.1 uncultured bacterium
CGCTGGCAACGAATCCGGCGACCGCCGAACTCTGCGTCGCCGCGTTCGCGACGACCGACATCGCGCCGCTCGCGCTCGTGCGCTAGCGCGTCAGCTCGGTGCGTTGAAGTTCGCGTACGACAGCAGCGTCCAGGCGCCCTTGTCGAACCAGAACGTGGCGATGCGCGGGGCCGGCGTCTGGCGGTAGACGACCCCGTCGATGGTCTCCTTCGCCGCGACGCGGAACGACGTGACGATCACCGTGCCGTTCCGCGTCACGCGGTAGCCCGAGACGTCGAAGTCGCCGAAGTGCGCGGGGCTGGCCAGATACGACGCCTTGTCCTCGCGCGTGCCGTTGGCCCGCTGGATCTGGAAGGCCGGATCGAGAAACGTCGTGAGCGCCGGCACCGGATCGTCGCGCTGCAGGATCGTCAGGAACTCCACGACGAGATGGCGCGCCCAGGCGGCAGCCGAAACCTGCCGACCGTCGATCCGCATCGAGGACGTCGCCTGCTTGGCGGTGTCGGCGGTCGCGACACCGGGGGCGACGAGGACGCCGACGAGCATGGCGAGCAGCAGGAGATGACGAAGATGCCTGGACATGCGCGGGATTCTACCCGCGGGTGGCCAGGATTCGATCGGCGATCAGTGAAACCTGCTCGGCGGCGATGTGCCCGGCGACCATCGCCGTCTGGTCGTTCGGCAGGTCCTTCGTCGGCATCAGGCACACGACATCGGCGCCGACGATGTCGAGCCCGCGCAGCGAGCGCAGCATCATGTTCGCCTCGTCGATCGTGAAGCCGCCCTCACCCACCTCGAGGTTCGAGACCGCGGGCGCGATCGACGGATCGAGGCTGTCGAGGTCGAACGTGATGTAGACCGGCCCGTCGCCGGCGCGGGCGACGGCGGCGTCGATCATCGCCTGCAGGCCCATCGCGCGGCAGTCCTCCATCGTGCGGACGTCGTAGCCGAGCTGGCGGCTCGTATCGAGCCACGTGGTCGTGCGCGGCGCCCCACGCATGCCGATCTGCGTGCTGCGCGTCGGATCGATGCAGCCGCTCTCCACGAGATAGGCGGCCCAGTGCGCCGCTGAGCGCCTGGCGCCGAGCCAATGCGGGATCTGCGCGTACGAATCGACGTGCGCGTCGAAGTGGATCAGCGCGACGGGTTCGCCGCCGGTCACCTTCGACCCGGGTCCGGCCAAACCGAGCAGCACGCCTCCGGTGATCGCGTGGTCGCCGCCGATCGAGACCAGGCGCGTATCGGCATCCGCCGCGGCGCGGGCGCACGCGGCGATGCGATCGATGCACGCCTCGTTGTCCATCGCCTCCGGCAGCGGGACGTCGCCGAGGTCGTTGACGCGCACGTCCTCGAAGGCGTTGATGGCGTACGTGCGATGCGGACGGCGATTGTGCGAGCTGACCCCGCGCACCGCGCGCGGTCCGAGGTGCTGATCCCGCTCCGTCGAGCCGTTGCCGGAGGAATGCGGAATGCCGAGCACGCCGATGTCGCAGTTGGCCGGATCCTCATCGTGCGGCGCGCGGAAGAACGTCGGCACGCCCCACCAGTAGAGCGTCTCGAGCTGCTCGCGAATCCCGTCGTCGGCCATGACCTGCTCCTCTCGTCGTCAGCATCGTACTCCCGCGCGCGCAGACGACAGCGACCGTCATATCCGTTACGGTAGGCGCGTAATCGAAGTGACGTGCGAAACGACATCCGGGTGCCAACGTCCCCGCAAGGAGCCCTCCACTGACCACGCCCGATGAGATCGCCAACGACCTCCAGCTGATCACCAGCGCCGAGCAGGGCGATGGAGATGCCCTCGCACTGCTGGGCATTGCCGCCCTGCGCGGCGGAGACCCGGACGCGGCGCGCGAGCGCTTCGAGGCCTGTGCCGCGCTGCCGCATCCGACCGGCCTCCACGGTCTGGCCGCATTGCTCGAACCGCACGATCCCGACGGCAGCTGGGATCTGATGGAGCAGGCCGTCGCGCAGGGCGCGGTACCGGCGCTGACGCGCCTCGCGCGGATCGCGCGCCTGCGGCACGCGCATGCCTTCAGCGACGATCTGCTGCTGCGCGCGGCGCAGCTCGGCGACATCGATGCAATGTACGACCTGGCGCACGCGGCCACGGACGCCGGCGATGACGAGACATCGCGCCACTGGTACGCCACCGCCGTCGAGCGCGAGGCCGGCCTGGCGTGGCCTATCGAACGCGGCGTCGGCTATCGCCTGCTCTAGCGCCCTACGGCTGCCAGGACGGCTGCACCGACAGGTTGTAGGCGTGCTTCAGGTAGACGCGAAGCGCGCCGCCACCGACGGGGATCGTGCGATACACGGATGTGCCGCTCATCTCGCCCGTGTCGAGCAGGAGCGTGCGTCCGTCCGCCGAGACCGCCACGACGGCGGCGTCATAGAGCGGCTTGCCCGCCCCGTCCCGCAGGTTGGCGAACCTGCCGGTCGCCAGACTGATGCGCCCGGGCAGCGACATGTCCTCGCCCCCGATGCCGCCGAAGATCGTGGTGCCGTCGGGCGACCACGCCGCGGCGAACGGCCCGTACACGAGGCCGACGCTCGCGTAGTGCGTCAGCTGCGTCGCAGCCGCACCGGGCGTGGCCGGGTCGATCGTCCAGAGCTGGGCGTGCTGCACCGTCATGCCGTGCCAGCGCGCACTCGTGGTGCGCTGGAAGGCGATCAGCCGCGGCCCCCAGAGCGGGTTGGTGCCCGCACCCAACGTGGCGAGCTGCGTGCCGTCGAGCCCCACGATCCGCAGCGCGCCCGTGCCGAACGCCGCGCCGTAGCGCTGCCATCCGTAGACAAGGCGATCCGCCGTCGGTGCCCACGAGAAGCCGGCGAGATCGTTGCCCTTGGGCGCGACGACGACCGTGGCCGCGCCGGTCGCGGCGTCGACGATGTCGATGCCCGCGCCGGTGATGTAGCCCTTGGCCGTCGCCGACTCGGTCGGCACCGCCAGGTGCGCGGAGTCCGGCGCCCATTCGGAGCCGAAACCGACGGATGTCCCCGGCTCGACCGCGGCGACCACCTCCGCCCCGGTCGCGATCGTGCGGATGCGGAGCTGCGGACGATTCGCCGTACCGCCGATGTAGGCGACGCGCGTGCCGTCCGGGGAGATCAGCGGGCTCGTTCCCTTGACGCCGAGGCGCGTGGCACCCGCGGCGGCGTCGCTCGCGGTCATCAGCTGTCCGCTGCTCGCCGACTGGTACGCGATGGTTGCACTCGCGGTGGCGGTGATCGCCAGCACGGCGACCGCGGTGCTGGCGAGAACGGCGAGGCGATGGCGGTACATGCGTGCTCCTCCGAGGGGGAGCTTCAGCGTACGCCACCCGCCGCGCACAGGCGTATCGGGTTTCCCGTGGCGGGGAGCCGGCGCGCGGCCGGCTCCCCGCCCGAGTGCGCTACGGCTGCCAGTTGGCCGTAACCGAAGGAGCCCAAGCGTCCTTCAGGAGCAGCGAGCTCGCCATCTTCGCGAGCGGCGAGGCGTAGACGGGCTGCTTGCCGCCGCCGAGCATGTTGCCGACGACGAGCGCCTGCGTGCCATCGGCGGACACGCCGTACACGCCTGCGTTGCTCGGGCCGAACTGGTGGATCTTGCCGTTGGCCGTGATGTAGATCGGCTGGAGGTAGTCCTGGCCGGTCAGCTGGCCGACGATCCTCGTGCCGTCCGGCGTCCAGCGCAGCGGCGTCGGTCCCTCGACGAAGCCCTTGGCCTGATAGGACGTGAGCGCCTTGGCCGACGACGCGCCGGTCGCCGGGTCGAGCGTCCAGACCTGGGAGCGCGGCATCGGCGCGCCGCCCACGACCGCGCGGGTCGTGCGGACGAACGCGATCTTGCTCGGACCCCAGATCGGCTGCGAGCCCTTGCCGAGCTTCGTCACGGCGCCGCCGCCGTCGACCGGCAGGCTGCGCAGGGTCGAGTTGACGTCGTAGACGCCGTACGGCATCTGGCCCCACACGATGGTCTTGCTGTCGGGCGAGAAGCTGTAGCCGTTCACCTGGAAGCCGACGGACGGGACGATCACCGAGGCGGTGCCCGACGTCGTCACGGTGCTGAGCCCGATGCCCTTGATGTCGCCGGTCGTCTGCGTCGTCGCGCACGCGACCATCGACGAGTTGGGGGCCCACACCGCACCGCCGCACGAGATGCCGGTGTTGAGGTCGGCACCGGTTGCAACCGTCAGGAAGTGCAGCTGCGTTGCTCCGGTCTTCGTGCTCGTGACCTTCTGGTAGGCGACGGTCGCGCCGTTCGGCGAGACGACCGGGAAGTTGCCCGTGACCGGGAGCGTGGTCGCGTTCGCGCCATCGTCGTCGGACATGTACATGGCGTGGTTGGCACCCGTGCCGGTCGAGCTCTCGTACACGATCGACGCGCCGGCGAGCGCCGGCAGGGCGAGCAGCGCGCCCAGCGCCGCGATGAGAAGGAGCAGACGTCTGCTCATAGGGGACTACCTCCTACGGTGAAGTTCCGGTGCACAGCCTACCCCCGGCCGGCCCCACCGAACGTCGGCTATTCGTCGCCGGGCACGCCGAACGACGGCGCGGCGCCGGGCTGAAGCGCGCGCGTGACGTAGCCCTCGAGCTCCGGCTCCCAGCGCGCCCACAGATCGTTCAGCTCGCCGACCGGATCCTCGTCGGCCCAGTCGACGCGCAGATCGGTCACCGCCCATGCGACGTCGCGCGCGACGAGCAGGCCCGCCGAGTGCACCGGCCCGGCCTCGCCTCCCGCCGCGATGCCGGCGTTGAGTCCCGCCAGCAGCCGTGCGGCGAGTGCGCCGTGCGCGGACTCGCAGGCGGCAGCCGCGATCGCCGGCACGTTCGGCGCGGCCAGCAGGTTGCCGGCCGAGACGACGGCCGTCCCCTGATGCTCCCCCACCACGCCGAGCGCGTGGTCGCCGGAGAAGATCGCGGTGCGCCCGTCGGGCGTCACGCACGTCAGCTGGCGGAAGGCGATCAGCTCGGGCGGCTGCTCGGCGACGAGCGAGCGCAGGGCGTCCTCCGGCGCGGCGCCGGCTGCAAGTCGGTCGAGCAGCTCGGGTCCGAGCCGCGGGTCGGTGACGTTCTGCGTGGCGACCGCCCCGACGCCGGCTCGCACGTGCGCGCAGCGGGCGGCCACGGCGGGGCTCGACGAGGTGATCGCGACCCCGACCTCGCCCGTCGCGGGATCCGCTGCGACGAGCGACAGCGTCACGCGTCGGTCCCGTCGGGGATGACGGCGGTGATGTCGACCTCGACGAGCCACGTGGGACGCGCGAGCGCCACGACGACGAGGCCGGTGAAGACCGGGAAGACCCCGGGCATCCGCTCGCCGAGCACGCGGTAGACGGGCTCGCGGTGGCGGATGTCGGTCAGGTAGATCACGCACTTGACGATGTGCGAGAGCTCCGAGCCCGACTCGGCGAGCAGCAGCTCGATGTTGTCCATCACCTTGTGCGCCTGCGCCGCGGGATCGCCGATGCCGACGTCCTCGCGCGTGTCGAGATCCTGCGCGACCTGGCCGCGCAGGTACACGACGCCGTTGGCGACGACCGCCTGACAGAGATCGTTCGAGAGGTTCTGCTCCGGGTACGTGTCCTTCGTGTTGAAGGGCCGGATGCGCTTGTGCGTTGCCATCAGCTGCCTGTCGCCTTCGCACCCGAGCGGGTGCCGTCGTGGATCGTCTGCCTAGGGTAGGACACGCGGTCGCCTCAGTGGGCGCAGCCGCAGCCGCTGTCGCCGCCGGCCTTGTGCCCCTTCGACGAGCAGCACGTCGCGTCGGACGGCGGCACGTCGAGCGCCGGGTTGCGGTCGAAGAAGCCCGCGGGCTCGAGACGGAACCCGGCGCGCGCCACCGGCATGATCGGCCAGTCCTCCGTCCGGATGAAGTGCGTGACGCCGACGGTGTACCAGCAGACGAGGTCCGTGTTCTCGATCGGGCGGTCGGCCTCCGTCCACTGCGGCAGGCCGGGCTGGCCGATCGTGCCGTACGGGAAGGTGCCGGCGGCGTGGCGCTCGTCCTCGCGGTACGGCGTGACCCAGAGGATGTTGCGGCCGTAGCCGGCGCGCTGCGAGACGCTCGACTCGGGCTGCGCGAGCATCGGCGTGACGCCGTGCATCGGGACGATGCGATAGCTCGGCGGCCCGCCGATCGCGTTCTCCTTGTTCGGATTGCCGACGTACCACGCGCGCGCCAGGGTGTCGTTGGCGTTGCGCATGCCGTCCTTCTCCGTCTTGAAGACCGTGGTCTTCGAGCGGAATGCGTTGCCGATCGGATTGTCGGGGCCGATCGGGATCGCCTCCGCCTCGATCTCGCGCACCGTGTTGTCCGTGCCGTCGACGTCGAGGTCGAGGCGGAAGCAGAACAGGTGCTGGTGGTGCGGGCCGGACAGACCGCGATCGACGAGGTTCGTGCCCTTCAGCTCCTCACCCGGCGCGTGGACCATCGTCGAGA
>CAWUMZ010000093.1:0-6337 GCA_963923625.1 uncultured bacterium
GTCGGCAAGACCGCACGGCATCTCACCTTCTTCGAGATGATGGGCAACTTCTCGTTCGGCGACTACTTCAAGGCCGGCGCGATCGAGTTCGCGTGGACGCTCGTCAGCGGCGCGTGGCAGATGGACACCGACAAGGTGTGGATCACGGTCTTCGCCGGCGACGATCAGGTGCCCGGCGACGACGAGGCGCGCGAGCTGTGGCTCGCCCAGGGCGTCCCCGCCGAGCGCATCGTCGGCCTCGGCCGCAAGGACAACTTCTGGCAGGCCGGCCCGACCGGACCGTGCGGCCCGTGCAGCGAGCTCTACTACGACCGCGGTCCCGAGCACGGCTGCGGGCGCCCCGCCGGCCCCGACGGCTGCAAGCCGGGCTGCGACTGCGACCGCTTCCTCGAGTTCTGGAACCTCGTGTTCATGCAGTACGACCAGGCCGAGGACGGCTCGCTGTCGCCGCTGCCGAAGACCGGCGTCGATACCGGCGCCGGCGTCGAGCGCGTGGCCGCGCTCCAGCAG
The DNA here is from genome assembly GCA_963923625.1 of uncultured bacterium. GTDB lineage: Bacteria > Actinomycetota > Thermoleophilia > Gaiellales > F1-60-MAGs149 > F1-60-MAGs149. The sequence goes on from CAWUMZ010000093.1 coordinate 511, forward strand.
GGTGTGCACTCGGTCTACGAGACCGACGGCTTCAAGGCGATCATCGCCGCCATCGAGGACTGGACGGGAGCCTCGTATGAGGCCGGCGGCATCCAGACCAAGGCGCTGCGCGTGCTCGCCGACCACGGCCGCGCGATGACGTTCCTCGCCGCCGACGGCGTGCTCCCGGCCAACGAGTCGCGCGGCTACATCCTGCGCCGCGTCATCCGCCGCGCCGTCTCGCATGGGCATCGCCTCGGCATCCAGGGCACGTTCCTGGAGCGCCTCGCCGATCTCGTCATCGCGCAGCTCGGTGACGTCTACCCCGAGCTCCTGCAGAACCGCGACGACGTCGTCCGCATCCTCAGCGGCGAGGAGGAGCGCTTCCTGCGCACGCTCGAGACCGGTACGACGCAGCTGGAGGAGCGCATCGCCCGCGTGCGCGCCGAGGGCGGCACCGCCCTGCCGGCCGCCGACGCCTTCCTGCTGCACGACACGTACGGGTTCCCGTTCGAGCTGACGCAGGAGCTCGTCGCCGAGCAGGATCTCTCCGTCGACGAGGCGGGCTTCGCCGAGCTGATGGAGGCGCAGCGCCAGCGCGCACGCAGCGCGGCCGGCAAGGGCGGCGGCGTCGACATGGACAAGGTCGCCGCGTTCGCGCGCGAAGCCGGCTTCGCCACCGAGTTCGTCGGCTACGACCAGACCGACATCCGCACGCGCATCGGCGCGCTCACCGACGTCGGCGATGGGCGCGTCGCGGTGAAGCTGCGCGAGTCGCCGTTCTACCCCGAGGGCGGTGGCCAGGTGTCCGACGCCGGCCACATCGAGTCCGACACGGGCCGCGGCGCGATCGTCGAGGTGATCCGCTTCGACAAGGACCAGACGCTGATCGTCGTCATGGAGCACGGCGAGCTGATCGACAACCAGGAGGTGCGCGCGATCGTCGACACGACGCGCCGCCGCCCGACGCAGGCGAACCACACCGGCACGCACGTCCTGCACCGCGCGCTGCAGGAGGTCCTCGGCGATCACGTCCGCCAGAAGGGCTCGTCCGTGCGGCCCGACAAGCTGCGCTTCGACTTCTCGCACGAGACGCCGATGACGCCGGACGAGCTGGCGCGCGTCGAGGACATCGTCAACCGCGTCGTCATCGAGGGGCACCGCGTCTTCACCTTCGAGACCTCGCAGGACGAGGCGCGCGAGCTCGGCGCGATGATGCTGTTCGGCGAGAAGTACGGCGACGTCGTCCGCGTCGTGGAGATCGAGGGCTTCTCCCGCGAGCTCTGCGGCGGCACCCACGTGGCCACGACGGCCGAGATCGGCCCCATGCGGATCGTGTCGGAGTCGAGCGTCGGCCAGGGCGTCCGGCGCATCGAGGCCGTCACCAGCGGCGTCGCGATCGACCTGCTGCGCCAGCGCGAGCGCGCGGCCGACGAGGCGTCGAAGGCGCTCAAGGTCGGGCCCGAGCGCCTGCCCGAGGCCGTGCGCGACCTGCAGGCCAAGGTGCGCGAGCTCGAGAAGCAGCTGAAGGCCGGCGGCGGGTCGGCCGGCGGCGCGGCGATCGACGAGCTGGCCGCGCAGGCCGAGGAGCACGGCGGGGTCAAGGTCGTTGCGGCCGGCGTTGGCGAGATCGCGCCCGACGCGCTGCTCGAGCTGGCCGACCACCTGCGCGGTGCGCTGGGCGTCAGCGCCGTCCTCCTGATCGGCGAGAGCGCCGGCAAGGTCGCGCTGATCTGCGCCGCGACCCCCGAGGCCGTTGCGGCCGGTGCCGACGCCGGCGCCGTGATGAAGGCCGCGGCGCCGCTGGTCGGCGGCGGTGGCGGCGGCAAGCCGAATCTGGCGCGCGCGGGCGGCAAGGATGCGAGCGGCATCCCCGCCGCGCTCGAGACCGGCCGGGCCGTGCTCGCCGAGCAGCTGTCGGCCTGAGTCCGTCGTGTTCCGGCGCGATTCCGCGCGCCGTGCGGCGCATTGCAGCGGCTAGGGTGCGGCCTGTGAAGGTCGTCGCCATCGACTACGGCTCGGCACGCACCGGCGTCGCCGTGTGCGACCCGTCGGGCACGCTCGCGCGCCCGCTCGAGACGATCGAGCGGATCGGCGCCAAGGAGGGCGTCGCACGGCTGCTCGCGCTCCTCGACGAGCATGAGGCCGAGCTCCTGCTCGTCGGCCTGCCGCTCCTGCCTGACGGCACGCGCGGCGACCAGGCCAACGCGACGATGGCGTTCGTCGGCCGTCTGCGCCCGCAGACCGACGTGCCGATCGAGTTCGAGGACGAGCGCTTCACGAGCGCCGTCGCGCAGACGAAGGGCGGGGAGGCCGGGCTCGACGCCCGCGCAGCCGCCGAGCTGCTGCAGGGGTGGCTGGATCGGCAGGGTGCCGCATGACCCGCGGGCGATTCCTGCTGCTCATGTTCGGCATGCTGGCGGCGCTCGCGCTGGCGGCCTGCGGCGGCGGCGACCCGGCCCCGGGACCGGAGGTGACGGTCGTGATCCCGCCCGGCGCCACGGCCGCGCAGATCGCCCAGATCCTCGAGGCCAAGGGTGTCATCTCGAACGCCGGCGACTTCGTCGACCGCATCGTCGCCGACGGCCAGGGCAGCGACTTCAAACCCGGCACCTACAGCCTGCGCACCAACGAGGCCTACGACCGCATCGTCTTCCAGCTGAACCACGGCCCGTCGACCGACGCCGCGCGTCTGACGATCCCCGAGGGCTATGCGATCTGGGACATCAAGGCGGCCGTGCGCAAGGTCGGCATCAAGCCGGCGCAGTACCAGACCGCGCTCGACGCGCATCACCCGCCGAACGGGTTCCTGGCCGCTGGCGAGCAGGCGGCGACGCTCGAGGGGTTCCTCTTCCCGGCCACCTACGACGTCTCGGTGCCCGCCGACGCGAATGCGCTCGTCACCGAGCAGCTGGGCGCGTTCGCCGACAACTGGGCCTCCGTCGACATGGCGTACGCGAAGTCGAAGAACCTGACGAACTACGACGTGCTCAAGATCGCGTCGCTGATCGAGCGCGAGGCGCAGGCCCCAGACGATCGCGCCAAGATCGCCTCTGTCATCTACAACCGGCTGCACCAGGGCATGTCGCTCGGCATCGATGCGGCCGTCCAATACGGCACGGGCTCATGGCGCGAGCTGACGGGGACCGACCTGAAGAGCGACTCGCCGTACAACCTGCGGCGCTTCAAGGGACTCCCGCCGACGCCGATCTGCAATCCCGGTATCGCCGCGATCAAGGCGGCTGCCGACCCGGCGAAGACCGATTACCTGTACTACTACGCCATCAAGGGCGATCCGCAGGGTCGCCACTGGTTCACCGACAGCTACGACGCCTTCCTCCAGTACCAGAAAGCGCACCCCTACTCGTGATCAGCGGCACCACTCGACTGCTCGGCGTGATCGGCGACCCGGTCTCGCATTCGCGCTCGCCGCGCATGCAGAACGCCGCGCTCAGGCAGATGGGCCTCGACTGGGCGTACGTGCCGCTGCACGTCACCGCGGACCAGCTCGAGCACGCGCTGCGCGGTCTGCACGCGCTGGGCTTCGTCGGCGCGAACGTGACGGTGCCGCACAAGGAGGCCGTCGCGCAGCTCGTCGACGAGCTGCGTCCGGTCGCGAAGGCGAGCGGCTCGGTGAATACGATCACCATCGACGCCGACGGCCGTCTGATCGGCGACTCGACCGACGGCCCCGCGATCGCCGCGGCGATCTCGTCCGAGGTGGGGGAGCGCTACCAGGGGACCGTCACCGTGCTCGGCGCCGGCGGCTCCGCCCGCGCCGCCGCCGCTGCGCTCGCGCAGGATGGCTGCAGCGTGCAGATCTTCGCGCGGCGCCCCGAGGCCTCCGCCGCACTCGCGGTCGATCTCGCCGAGACCGGCGACGTGACGGCAGTCGCCGAACTGCCCGATCCGGTCGGAGGCGTGATCGTCAACTGCACGCCCGTCGGCGCGCTCGTCGACCCCGAGGGCATGCCGCTGCCCGCGTCGCGGCTCCTCGACGTGCGCGTGGTCGTCGATCTCGCGTACCGGGCCGACGCCACGCCGACGCCGCTCATCACCGCGGCGGCCGAGGCCGGTTGCGCGGTCGTCGACGGTCTCGAGATCCTCGCGCGGCAGGGCGCGCACGCGCTCGAGCTGTGGACGGGGGAGACCGCCCCGCTCGAGACCATGCTCGCCGCCGCCCGCGGCACGTGATCCTGCTCGGATTCGCGCTCGGGGCGCTGCTCGGGCTGGCTGCTGTGCCGGCCATCGCACGACTGCCGCGCGGTATCCCCGAGCGTCTGGCGCAGCCGGCATGGACGGCGCGCGCCGGCTCGCCGCTCCTGCTCGTCGTCGCCGGGGCACTGGTCGGCGCGGCCCTCGGGGCCGCTGCGCCCGACCGCACCGCATTCGCGCTCGCGCTGCTCCTGCTCGCGGTGCTGCTGCCCGCCACTGCAATCGACGTCGCCTGGCGCGTCGTGCCCGACACCCTGATCGTGGTCGGGACACTGGGCGGCGTCGCGATCCTGGTGCTCGCCGACCGCGAGGCGCTGGTGCCGCATCTCGCCGCGGGTCTCATCGGCGGGACGTGCGCATTCGCCGTCGCGCTGGTCGCGCGCGGCGGCTTCGGCCTCGGCGACGTCAAGGTGATCGCGATGACGGGCGTGGTGCTGGGCGCCGCGCTGCCGCTGGCCGTGGTCGGCGGGCTGGTGCTCGCCGGGATCGCGGCCATGCCGTTGCTCGTGGTGCGCGGGCGCGGGGCGACGCTGCCGCTGGTGCCCTTCCTCGCGGCGGGCGCACTGCTCGCGTGCCTGGTGCCGCTGCACGCCGTGATCGCGCTCTGAGCGCGCATTCCGGACTGTGACGAAACCGTGATCTTCCGCTCACGAGATGTCCATGATTCCCGCGTACTGTTCATCTCAAGCGACGGTCCCTCCCTCATATCCGTCGCCTGACGCGCCACCAAGGCCGTCCGGTCTCGCCGCCTCCCGGCGGTTCCTCCCAACCTCGAGCGTCGCGCCCCACGGGGCGCGGCGCTCAGGTGGTAGAGGGGGCGGAGATCGCCGGGTGACCCTAGGATTGCGGCATGGCACCGATCCGCCAGGTGGCGCCCGGAGGCGGCGTGGAGTTCGAGGTCGATCCGTCGACCGGGCACGCCGCGTGGCGCGTTGCGGGGCGGCGGGCGAACGTCGCCCGCGCGCGCAGCGTCGCCGGTGACGGCGCGGTCGATCGGATCCTGCGGGACACGATCGCGCAGCTGCGTGCGCAGGCCGCCGAGGGCGGTGAGGATCGCGAGGAGCTGCGGGCGTTCGCCGGGCGCCTGTGGATCACGCGCCACGGCGACAAGCCGGCACGCGACGAGCAGAACCGGCTCTTCTGAGCTAGCTGCCCGCGAGCACGCCGAGCGCCATCTTCGCGACGACGAAGGCGGCATCGAACTGCGCGGCGGGAACCGGCGTGGAGGCGGCGGTCGCGAGCGCGTCCACGGCGCGTACCGCACGGGCGTAGTCGCCCGGGGCGAGCGCCTCGAACGATGCGTGCTCGGCCGCGAGCTGGCGCTTGACGTCGGTGATGCGCTTCTGGGCATCCGCGTACGGCGCGGGGGCGATGATCTTCCCGGCCGGGACGGCCGCGTCGTACTTGGCCTTGGCCGGCGCGAGCTGGGTCTCGAGCGCCGTGGCGTTGAGGCGCACCTGGTCGGCCAGCGTCTGCAGGTCGGGGGCGGAGGAGCGGCCGAGGTAGCTGCCGATCGCGAACCCGACGACGAGGGCGAGGATCGCGAAGACGCCGGCTCCGATGATCACGCGCCCCGTCAGCTCGTTGCCGTCGTTCTGCCAGGCGCTCATGCGCGAAGCATGCCCGAGGCGGA
>CAWUMZ010000094.1:0-6263 GCA_963923625.1 uncultured bacterium
CTACGGCGACCCGCTCGATCGCGACCCGGAGCTCGTCCGCGATGACGTGCTCGACGAGTTCACCACGCGTGACCTCGCCGAGCAGGACTACGGCGTCGTGCTCGTCGGCGAGGGCTTCGGCCTCGCCGTCGACCACGAGGCGACCAACCGCCTGCGCGCAGACAAGCGCAAGGCCTGACCCCGACCCAACGACCGACCCCAGGAGGAAGGACCCACCATGAGCGAACTGCAGGACATGCTCAACAAGATCTTCGCGGAGGACAGCGAGCTGTACCAGGCTCGCGGCTTCCAGCGCCGCATCGGCTTCGGCAAGCGCCCCGCGATCATCGACATCGACCTCGCGAACGCGTGGACCCGCCCCGGCCACGCCTTCACGTGCGACAACATGGACACGATCATCCCGGCGATGGAGCGCCTGCTCGACGCCGGCCGCGCGAAGAACATCCCGATCGTCCACACCACCACCGCGTACAAGAAGACGACGCGCGGCGAGTGGAGCGACATGGGCCTCTGGCACAACAAGATCCCGGTCGACGTCCTCGAGGAGGGCTCGTACGAGGCCGACATCGATGAGCGCCTGCTCCGCGACGGCGACCTCGTCATCTGCAAGAAGCGCGCCTCGGGCTTCCACGGCACGTACCTGCAGGGCTTCCTGTCCGCCCATCGCGTCGACACGGTGATCGTGACCGGCGTGACGATGGCCGGCTGCGTCCGCCACACGGTCGAGGACGCCATCGCGTACGGCTTCCGCCCGATCGTCCCGCGCGAGTGCGTCGGCGACCGCGTCGCCGGCGTCGTCGAGTGGAACCTGTTCGACATCGATGCCAAGTTCGGCGACGTCATGGGCGTCGACGAGGTGATCGCCTACCTCAACGGCATCGAGCCCTTCGACGGCAACACCGTCGTCGCGTAGCGCCTCGGCGCCCGGGTTCGGCAGCACGTCCCAGCTGCCGGCCCCGGGCGCCGCTTTCGTTCCCCGGGCAGGATCACCCCCACATCGCCCCGAACGAGGGAGATGATTGGGTCGTCTGTGAAGCGCCTGCCCACCCTCATCCCCGTCGCCGCGATCCTGGTCGGCGCTCTGCTGCTCGCCGGCTGCGGCGTGTCGTCGCTGAAGGACAGCGAGACGGCGACCGATGCGAAGGCCGCGGAGGGCGCTGCCGCCAAGGCCGAGGCGACGACCGAGGCGGCCGCCGAGACCGCGCAGGTCGAGGCCGTGGCGACGACCGCTGAGGAGACCGCTCCCGCCGCCGACAACTCAGGCACCTGGAGCACGATCGAGAACGGCGCGCAGACGTTCGCCGCGCAGCTCGATCAGGCCAACCAGAGCGTGGCCTCCTGCCAGACGGATGCAGCCGCGGGCGCCGACTTCGACACCTGCATCGGCAAGGCGTACACGACGATCGCGGCCGCGGCCAGCACGCTCGCGGGAACCGTCGACGAGCTGATCGCCGACAGCGACGGCCAGTGCCGCGATGCGCTCTCGACGCTGCGCGACGCAACGCAGGCGATGGCGAGCGACTACACGAGCGCCGCGGACACCACCGACCTGACGAGTCGGCAGACGCTCGAGGCGCGCATCGGCGACGACGCGCAGGCCTACGCCGACGACGCCCTGGCGGCGGCCGCGGCCTGCGTCGGCTGAGGACATTCTGGATCCGGCACCATTCTGTCCCGCTGAGGGACAATTTGGATCCGGATCCATAGTGTCCTAGAGCGGCGCGGGGGCTCCCGCCGCTACGCGCAGGCGCGGCTTGACCGCCTCGGCGAAGCGGCGGATGTTGCCCTGCACGAGCTCGTCGGGCATGCCGACCCAGCCGAAGCGGAAGATCAGCGTGTCGCAGCGCAGCGTGTCGAGGTGCTCCTGGAGCTCGGCCACGCAGCGGTCGGGACCGCCGAGGATGAAACGCCCGCCGGCCTTCAGCTCCTCCCAGTCCTGGTCGAGCGAGTCGGCATCCGGCATGACCTCGTCCTGGCCCCACTTGACGTACGCCTTGTACTTGGCCTGCAGGAACGCGCGCGCCTCGCGCTCGGCGCTCTCGTCGTCCTCGCCGACGTAGATCTCCTTCATCACGGGCAGCTCGGTCACCGGCGGCAGCCCCGCCTCGGCGCGCGCCTCGTGGAACATCGCAGTCTGACGCGCGAGCTCGGCGAGATTCGCGTGCGGGTTGACGGTCCAGGTGTCGGCGACGCGCGCGGCGCGCTTGACAGCGGAGTCGGCGTTGGCGGCCAGCCAGATCGGCGGGCGCGGCTGCTGGATCGGCCGCATCGCGAGGCGCTGATCGACGAGCTTGTAGCCGACCCCCTCGGCCGTCACGGACTCGCCCTCGAGCAGGCGCTTGACGACGTCGAGCTTGTCGAGGAAGACGCGCACCTTCTTCTCCGGGATCCCGAAGGCGTCGAACTCCTCCGGCCGGTAGCCGAGGCCGACGCCGAGGACGAACCGTCCGCCGGTGATCGCATCGAGCGTGGCCGCGTTCTCCGCGAGCTCGACCGGATTGAGCAGCGTCAGGAGCGCGATGTTCGAGGCCACCCGCATGTCCCCGGCATCGGCGGCGATGCGCGCGAGCAGCGGCATCAGCTGCGCCATCTGGAACACCTCGGTGAGGAAGTGCTGGCCGGCCGACACGAGATCGAAGCCGAGGTCGCGGCACAGCGCCGTGTGCGCGACCGCCTGCTGCACGATCACGTGCGGCGAGACCGCCTCCGGCTGCTGCACGTTGAGGAAGATGCCGATGCGGGGCTCGCTCACAGCCCATGCTCCTTCGTCCGCCCGGGCAGGATGCGCAGGGCGCACGCAGCATAGGTGAGCGGCAACGACCGATTTCCGTCGTGATCCGCGCCGCCGTTCTCATGCTCCTCTCAGCACGACCCGCGACGATGCGCACGTGTCCTCCACCCAGTCGTCGCCGCGCTCACGTATGAGCTCCCAGCCCAAGCCCCTCCGCATCAAGAAGGCCAAGCCGCCTCGCGAGGCGCCGCTGTACGTGCTCGTGGCGCTGATCTGCGCCGGCCTCGGCATCACGATCGGCCTCGCCGTCATGGCCGAGAGCACGACCGAGCTCGACAAGCCGGGCGGCTGGATCATCGCCGGCGCACGTGTCACGGGACTCGTCGGCGCGTACCTGATGCTGATCAGCGTCCTGCTGATCGCGCGCATCCCGCTGATCGAGCGCGTCGTCGGCCAGGACCGCCTCGTCTCGTTCCACCGCCAGCTCGGCGCGTGGCCGCTCGTCCTGATCCTGATCCACATGGTGCTGACGATCGTCGGCTACGCCCAGCGCTACTCGCACACCTGGTACGGCGAGGTCTGGCAGATGTGCACCGAGTACCCCGGCGTGCTGCTCGCCTTCGTCGCCACCGCGCTGATCTCGCTGGCGGGCATCACGTCGTACCGCATCGCGCGCCGCCGGCTCAAGTACGAGACGTGGTGGATCGTGCATCTCTACATCTACCTCGCATTGGCGCTGTCGTTCCCGCACCAGATCGCCACGGGCACGTCGTTCGTCGGCCACCCCGCCAACCGCGCCTGGTGGATCGCGATCTGGATCGCCACCGCCGGCGTCGCCATCCTCTACCGCTTCCTGCTGCCGATCTACCGCAGCTTCCGCCACCAGCTCAAGGTCGTGCAGATCAAGGAGGAGGCGCCGGGCGTCGTCTCGCTGATCGTCGAGGGCCGCAAGCTCGAGCGCCTCGCGGTGTCGGGCGGCCAGTTCTTCCAGTGGCGATTCCTGGTGAAGGGCCACTGGTGGCAGGCACACCCGTACTCGCTGTCGGCGATGCCGCGGCCGCCCTACCTGCGCGTGACGATCAAGGACCTCGGCGACGCGTCGGGGGCGATGCGCTGGCTCAAGCCCGGTACCCGCGTGGCGATCGAGGGGCCGTACGGCACCTTCACCCGCTTCTCCAAGGAAGGCAATCACGTGCTGCTCGCCGGCGCCGGCGTGGGCGTCACCCCGCTGCGCGCGCTGCTCGAGGACCTGCCCCACAACACCGACGTCGTCTGCGTCCTGCGCGCCCGCAGCGAGGAGGACATCCCGCACCTCGAGGAGATCCGCCGCCTCGTCGAGCGCCGCGATGGCCGCCTGCACACCCTGATCGGCTCGCGCGACGCGGTGCCGATGCAGGATGCGCTGCCCGCCGTCGTGCCCGACATCGCAGGTCGCGATATCTACATCTGCGGCCCCGGCGACTTCACGAACGCAGTCGAGGCCACGGCGAAGCGGTGGGGTGCCGATGCCGACCAGATCCACTCCGAGGCGTTCGCGTTCTGATGGCGGTGATCCGATGAACCGCGGCGTCATCGCCCTCGGCGCCACCGTGCTCGGCCTGGCCGGGCTACTCGCATTCGACCAGCACCAGTTCGGCGATCCGTTCGCGCTGCACAGCGCGTCGTCGGGCCTGAAGCTGCCAACGGGCAAGGCGTTCTCCGTCGGCGCCGCCGACGCGAGCACCACCGGCGCGCCGACCGACACGACGCAGAGCCAGCAGGGCTCCACCCAGCAGGCTCCCGTCAAGGCGACGATCAAGCGCGCCGTCGGCGCCTCCGTCTCGAACCCGTACGGCAACGTCCAGGTGAAGGTGACGATCAAGGGCGGCAAGCTGACCCGCGTCACCTTCCTCGACCTCCCCTACGGCGACCCGACCTCGCAATCGATCTCCGATCAGGTCGCGCCCGTCCTCGCCCAGCAGGCGATCTCGGCGCAGAGCGCGCAGATCAGCGGCGTGGCCGGCGCGTCCTTCACCAGCGAGGCCTACCGCCAGTCGCTGCAGTCGGCGCTCGACAAGGCCGGCTTCGGCAAGTAGCGATGACGCTCGTCCACGTCGAGGAGGCGATGGGCACGATGTTCTCGTTCCGGCTCGAGCCGGGCGAGCTCGCCCCGGACGCGGCTGCGGCGGCAGTCGCGAATGCATGCCGACTGCTGCACGAGGCCGATGACGTCTTCAGCACCTGGCAGGACGGCAGCGCGATCAGCCGCATGCGCCGCGACGAGCTCGCGCTCGGCGACGCCCCGGCAGAGGTCGCGGAGGTCCTCGACCTCTGCCATCGCGCCGGGCGGCTGACCGACGGCATCTTCGACGCGTGGGCCTCGCCCGACGGCGTCGATCCAACGGGCATCGTCAAGGGGTGGGCCGTGCAGCGCGCCGCGGAGCTGCTGCGCGACGCGGGCTTCGCCGCCGTCAACGTCAACGGCGCGGGCGACATCCAGCTCTTCGGCGGACCGCAGCGCATCGGCATCCGCAGCCCGCAGCGCGCCGACCTCCTGGCGTGCGTCGTCGAGGTCGACGGCGCGATCGCCACCTCGGGCCTCTATGAGCGGGGTGAGCACCTCCTGGATCCACGCACCGGCAGCCTGGCGACCGGGCCGCAATCGGCGACGGTCGTGGGGCCCGAACTCTGGCTGGCGGATGCACTCGCGACCGCACTCTTCGTGGAGGGACTTCCGGGCCTCGATCGCATCGCGGCGATCGAGGGCCACAGCGCGATGCTGATCGACGCCGACGGGAACATGCGCCCGTCACCCAGCTTCCCGTTCGTCGACCAGGCCTGAGGCAGGATGCGGGCCACGGCGCCCGAATGAGCACCCGATGCCCGAGCTGTACGACCGCACGCCCTCGTACCAGGATCGGCGCCGCGCCGTGCGCCGGCGCCGCGCCGCGCTGCTGACGGTCGTCGCCGCCCTGCTGACCACCAGCGGCGTGCTGATCCTCCGCACGCAGCTCGACAGCGGCACCGGTGCGCTGGCGGCGGACGCCGCGACGACGAGCGCCGCCGCCACGACCGCGACGGCCACGACGACCTCGGCCAGCACCACGGCCACCGCGACGGCTGCGCCCGCCGCCGGCCCGGAGCACGTCGGCCGCCCCTCCGACCGGACGCGCCTGCGTCTGATCTCGACGATCGGCGGCGACATCTCGCCGAAGTCCGTGGCCGCGAGCGGCACCGGGCTGATCACCGCGCAGAACATGATGTACCGGCACACCGTCACCATCTACAGCGCGCGCACGATGAAGCTGCTCAAGACGATCCCCGACTCCGTCGACCTCTCGAAGTTCGGCGTGAAGGGGCACCCGGGCACGTCGCAGGGCGCGCCGGTCGAGGCGACGTTCTCGCCCGACGGCCGCTACGCCTACGTCTCGAACTACTCGATGTACGGCGCGGGCTTCGGGCCCGAGGGCTCCGACTCATGCGTCGCCGGCGACGGCACCGACACGTCGTACGTGTACCGCATCAACCTCGAGTCGTTCGCGATCGACGACGT
>CAWUMZ010000095.1:0-6118 GCA_963923625.1 uncultured bacterium
GCGCGCGTCGCGGGTAGGCTTCCGTCTGCAACGAGGAGGAGCTCGCCATGAAGCGCACGGGATTCGTCTGGGATGAGAAGTACGTCTGGTTCGACAGCCGCACGTACGCCGATTGGCTGCCCGCCAACGCGTTCTTCCAGCCGATGCCGTCGCCGGAGACGCCGGAGGGCAAGCGGCGCTTCAAGAACCTGCTCGACGCCACCGGGCTCTTCGACCAGCTGATCCGCATCCCCAGCCGCATGGCCGAGGTGCGCGAGATCGAGCGCGTGCACGACCGCGCGTACATCGACCGCATCAAGGCGCTCAGCGACGACTGCGGCGGCGACGCCGGCGAGGAGACGCCGTTCGGCAAGGGCGGCTACGAGATCGCGCTGCTGTCCGCCGGCGGGGCGATGAATGCCGCGCACGCCGTCGCGACCGGCGAGGTCGACAACGCGTACGCGCTCGTGCGCCCGCCCGGCCACCACGCCGAGCGCGACCTGGGCCGCGGCTACTGCATCTTCGCCAACACGGCGCTCGCCGCCCTCCACGCGCAGCGCGACCACGGCCTCGAGCGCATCGCGATCATCGACTGGGACGTGCACCACGGCAACGGCACCGAGCACGCGTTCTACGACAACCCGTCGGTGCTGACGATCTCGCTGCACCAGGACCGCTGCTATCCGCCGGAGAGCGGCGGCGTCGAGGACAACGGCGAGGGCGCCGGCGTCGGCGCGAACATCAACATCCCGCTGCCTCCCGGCGGCGGCATCGGCCCGTACGGCCTCGCCTTCAGCGACGTCGTCCTGCCCGCGCTCGAGCGCTTCCAGCCGCACATGATCATCGTCGCGAGTGGCCTCGACGCGAACCGCTACGACATCAACGCGCGCATGAACCTCTGCTCGCAGGACTACGCGAACCTCACGCGCCAGCTGATGGACGCCGCGGATCGCCTGTGCGGCGGCAAGCTGCTGCTGATCCACGAGGGCGGGTACTCAGACCAGTACACGCCGTACTGCGGGCTCCGCATCGTCGAGACGCTGAGCGGCCTCGACAGCGGCGTCGACGACAGCATGGTCGGCGGCGGTCCGGCGACCGATCTGCACGACCACGAGCGCGCGATGATCGCGAAGTCGGCGGCCCTCGTCGCGAAGGTCCCGACGCCGTGACGTTCAGCGAGCGCCACATCCGCGATCGCAGCCTCTGGTGGGACACCCTGCCGGGCACGATCGCCCCGCGCCCCGCGCTGCAGGGCGATGCGGACTGCGATGTGGCGATCGTCGGCGCCGGCATGACCGGCCTGTGGACCGCGTACTGCCTGCTCGACGCCGAGCCGTCGCTGCGCGTGCGCGTCATCGAGCGAGAGGTCGCCGGCTTCGGCGCGTCGGGCCGCAACGGCGGCTGGATCTCGGCCGGCATCGCCGGCGTGCACTCCGAGTGGGCGAGGACGAGCGGCGACGACGCCGTGCGCCGCGCCGAGCGCGCCACCTGGGAGGCGGTCGACTGGATCGGCGACCGGGTCGCCGCGGAGAAGATCGACTGCGGGTTCGCCAAGGGCGGCATCCTCAGCGTCGCGCGCAACGAGGCGCAGGAGGCGCGCATCCGCGCCCACGTGGAGCACGACCGGCAGTGGGGCTGGGGCGAGCAGGACGTGATGGCGCTGACGCGCGAGCAGATCCTCGAGCGCGTGCGCATTCCCGATGCGCGCGTCGGGTACTTCACGCCGCACGGCGCGCGCGTCAACCCGGCCCGCCTCGCGCGCGGCCTCGCCGAGGCCGTCGAGCGCAAGGGCGGCGTCATCTGGGAGCAGACCGCAGCGGACTTCATCGAGCCCGGCCGCGTCGTCACGGAGCACGGTACCGTCAAGGCGGACCACGTCATCCGCGCAACCGAGGCCTTCACCGTGCAGTTCGCCAACCAGGCGCGCGCGTACCTGCCGCTGTACTCGCTGATGATCGCGACGGAGCCGCTGCCGAAGACCGTCTGGGACGAGCTCGGCTGGAACGGCCTCGAGACGATCTCCGATGCGCACCACCTCTTCTTCTACGCGCAGCGCACGACTGACGACCGCATCGCGATCGGCGGCCGTGGCGCGCCGTACGCGCTCGGCTCGCCGATCGACGAGAAGTTCGAGCAGAACGCGGCGGTCCGCCAGCGCCTCATCAACACGCTGTTCGCCGCCTTCCCCGCGACGCGCGGCGCGCAGATCACGCACCACTGGGGCGGCGCGCTCGGCGTGCCGCGCGACTGGTCGATGAGCGTCACCTACGACCCGGGCACGGGCCTCGGTTTCGCCGGCGGCTACTCCGGCCATGGCGTGGCGGCGACGAGCCTCTCGGGGCGCACGCTGACGGATCTGATCCTGCGACGGCAGACCGACCTCACCTCGATGCCGTGGGTCGACCATCCGGTGCGCAACTGGGAGCCCGAGCCGCTGCGCTGGATCGCGAGCCGCGCGATCGTCGGCATCATGGGCAAGTCGGATCGCATCGAGGACGCCGGCTCGAAGGAGACGGCGAAGCGGATGGCGATCATCCGTCCCTTCCTCGGGCACTGAGCCGGTGAGCGATCCCCTCGGCGCCATCACCCGGGTCTCGTACCTGGAGCTGTTCTTCGATCTCGTGTTCGTGTTCGCGATCACGGTGACGACGGTCACGACGGCGACGGACCTGACGGGCATCGAGCTGTATCAGGGCCTGCTCGTGCTCGCCCTGCTGTGGTGGGCGTGGGTCGGCTACTCCTGGCTCGGCACGACCGTGCGCGCGGATCAGGGGCCGATGGCGCTGATGTTCCTCGGCGCGATGGGCGCGATGCTCCTCGTCACCGTGCTCGTGCCGAACTGGTACGCGGGCGACAGCGCGGCGGTCGTGGCGGCCACGGCGTACGTGGGCGTTCGCGTCCTGCACCTGCTGGTGTTCCGGCGCGTCGGTCGCGGCAATCCGGAGTTGCAGACCGCGGCCGCGCGCCTGGCGATCGGCGTCGGGATCGGCGCGGTGCTGCTGCTCGTCGGCGCCGTGATCGGCGGCACGGCCCAGATCGTCCTCGTCACGCTCGCCGTGCTCTTCGACCTCGGCGGCGCGCTGCTCGGCGGCGGCCGCGGCTGGGTCGTGTCGATCCCCCACTTCGCCGAGCGCTACGCGCTGATCATCATCATCGCGCTCGGCGAGGCGATCATCGCGACGGGCATCGCCTCGATCACGACGGTGATCACGGTGCAGGTCGTCGTGTCGATCCTGATCGCCTTCGCGCTGACGGCCGCGATCTGGTGGGCGTACTTCCGCTCCGTCGCGGAGCCGCTCGAGCACGCGATCGCCGCCGCCCCGGTCGAACGCCAGCCGGCACTGGCCCGCGACGTCTACAGCTACCTCCACTTCCTGCCCGTACTCGGGATCTTCCTGATCGCCCTCGCGCTGAAGAAGGTGATCGCGAAGGTCGGCGACAAGGGACTGCTCGCGCAGTTCTACGACGTGCCGGCATTCGCCCTCGGCGCTGGCGTCGTGCTGATCCTGTTGGCGCTGATCCTGATGCGCGTGCGCGCCGGCGTGCCCGTGCCGCGCACCGCCTGGCTCGGACTCGCCATCGCCGGCGTCGTCGGCTCGATCGCGCTGTCGATCCCCGCCGTGGTCGTCACCGCCGGCATGCTCGCGGCGATCGCCGTGGCGGCGAAGCGCCCCGCCGCGGCCTAGTTCGACAACCGCCAGACGGGCTGGCCGTCCACCGTCGTCTGCGCGTAGCGGGTGTCGAGCACCGACTGGATCGCGCCATCGATGTCGAGCGCCTCGACGGGCTGGTACCCGACGGCGACCTTCGGCGGCGCATCGCCGGCGAACGCGTCGACGACGGCCTGGCGCCCGCCCGGGATGCGCTCGATGTTGCGGTACCAGAGATAGCGCGTGGCCGGAATGCGGTTCGCGTACCAGTAGACGGCGGCGTTCGCCCAGAGGACCTGGATGCGGTCGTCGTAGCCCGTCATCCGCGCGACCTCGTTGCCGACGGTGATCGCGCTGATGACGCGCGGGTCGTTCGTCGAGCGGGCGCTGGCGAGCTCGGGGCTCGAGGCGAAGTAGACGGGGAAGGCGGCGACGAGCGGGATCGCGGCGGCCACCGCGATCACCGCGAGGCCGACGCGCGGCGTCGTGTTCTCCCACAGCCAGATGCCGCCGATGCCGGCGAACAGCGCGAACGGCGGCAGCAGCTGGACCCAGTAGTGCGGGTGGTAGAGCCCGCCGATCAGGAAGCCGAGCGAGCACGCGCCGAGCCAGACGAGCGGCACGAGCAGGCAGCGCTCGCGGCGCATGGCGAGCAGGCCGATGATGCCGAGCAGGAGCAGCACGCCGGCGTCGACGAGCATCCACGGGATCGAGTCGACGAGCAGCGTCGCGCGGAAACCGAGATCACCGGAGAACATCGACTCGGTCTGCGCGCGGTAGCCGTAGATCGCGAACCACCAGCCGCTGACCCCCGGCGAGGAGAACGCGGCGTCGATGACCGCGAGCGTCCACGGGATCGCGATGCCGACGCCGAGCAGCGCGAGCCGACCGAGACCCGCGAGCCAGTCTCGCTCGCGGTACGCCACGACGAGCACGAGCACGCCGACGACGAGCACGCCGTCGAACGCCGACTGCTTGACGAGCGGGGCGAGGCCGGCGACGACACCGGCGATCAGCAGCAACCAGGCGCGCGGCCAGAGGCTCCAGCGGAAGCCGATGGCGATCGCGACCGCGGCGACGGCGCCGCCGAGCAGCTCGCCGTTGGCGGTGAAGCCCTCGATGTGCGGCGCCGGCCCGATCACGGCCATCAGCCACGCGGTGATGACGGCGGCGCGCGGCCCGCCGATCGTCCACGCGATCACGGCGAGCGCGAGCACGAGCGCGACTCCGGCCTTGAGCGCGAGCATGCGGATCGCCCACTCGTCGCCGAACCAGAGCGCCATGCGATACAGCCCGAGCAGACCCTGCGGCCGATCGACCCAGGCGACATCGCCGTAGAGCGCGAAGCCGCGCACCCACGTGCGCGTGACGGCGCCGTAGCCCGCCTCGTCGACGTTGAGCGGGACGCCCAGGAAGCGCGCGCGCAGGATGATGTCGGCGAGGACGGCTCCGGCGATCCAGAGCCAGGCGCGGCGGAGCGTCATGCGCCTACGCGCCGGTCGAGGCGCCGACGAGCGCGAAGAACTCGGAGCGCGTGCGCGGGTCGTGGCGCAGCAGTCCGCGCACGGACGACGTCGTCGTGCGCGAACCCGGCGCGCGAACGCCGCGGACCGTCATGCAGAGGTGCTCGGCCTCGAGCACCACGCCGACGCCGCGCGGCTGCAGCGTCTCCTCGAGCCAATTGGCGACCTGCGCCGTCATGCGCTCCTGCACCTGCAGCTCGCGCGAGTAGAGGTCGACGACGCGCGCCAGCTTCGACAGCCCGACGATACGCGGTCCGGGGATGTACCCGACGTGCGCGACGCCGGTGAACGGCAGCAGGTGGTGCTCGCAGAGCGAGTGGAACGGGATGTCGCGCACGACCACGAGCTCGTCGTACTCGCCGTCGTTCGGGAACGTCGTCGACTCGAACGGCTTGGCGGTGAGGATCTCGTCGTACATCCGCGCCACGCGCTTCGGCGTCTCGGCGAGCGACTCGTCGTCGAGCGAGTAGCCGAGGCCGGATAGCAGGTCGGCCGCCGCCTGCTCGACCTTGGCGAGGTCGATGACGCCGCGCTGGCGGATGGGATTCGGGGTGCTCACGGGCGGGAGTGTAGCCGCCGCGCGAAAGCGGGCGGTCAGGCGCCCGCGGCGCGCGCTGCGAGGAGAGCGCGGAGCTCGGCAACGCAGGCGTCCGTCTTGGCGTTGCGGCCGTAGACGAGCTGCTGGAACGACAGGCCGTCGAGCGCCGCGAAGACGAGCCGCGTGAAGGTGTCGTCGGCCCGGATGCCGACCGCCTCGAGCGACTCCCCGGTCGCCGCGATGTACGCGTCGTAGAGCGCCGTCACCTCCTCGCCGAGCGCCGCGTCGCGGCGCGCCTCGAGCGCGATCTCGTACTGGAAGGCCTGCAGCTCGACCGTCTCGTCGAGGAAGGCCTGGAGCCCGTCGACGAAGTGCCCCAGGTCCGGATTGTGCTCGGGGGTCAGGGTGCTGCCGATCGACTCGATGCC
>CAWUMZ010000096.1:0-6003 GCA_963923625.1 uncultured bacterium
GTGATCCCCGAGACGATGTGCCCCGACCGACGAAGCCGCGTGCTCGACCTCTACCTGTCGACCGCCATGAGCCCGCGCGAGTACGTGGTCGGCAAGGTGCTCGCGAGCGCCGTGCCGCTGCTCGCGGTGACGACCCTGCCGCTCCTGTTCCTCTACGTCGGCAACGTGTTCTTCTCGGACGATCCGTTCGGGTACATCGGGAGTCACCTGCGCGAGCTGCCGGCGATCCTGATCGGCGGGGTGCTGATCTCACTCATCTACACGCTGATGGGTCTGGCCGTCGCCTCGCTGACGAGCCGCCGCGCCTTCGCGACCGTCGGCTTCGTGCTGATGCTGATCGTCTCCGGGCTGATCGGCGGCATCCTGCGCAACGCGCTCAACCTGGGGCCGAACTCGCGCCTCGTCAACCTGCAGTTCCAGCCCGTGTGGCTCGCGCAGAAGATCATCGGCGAAGCGCCGGCGTCCGTCGTCAAGGACGGACCGCTGCAGCGCTTCGACACGCCTGATACCGCCCTGCTGCTCATCTCGAACGCGATCATCGTCGCCGTCTGCATCGGCATCCTCGCGCTGCGCTACCGCCGGAGCGACGCATGACGCCGCTGCTCGAGTTCGATCGGGTCTCGAAGTGGTTCCGCGACACCGTCGCCGTAGGCGACATCTCGTTCGCGATCGAGCCGGGCGTGACGGGCCTGCTCGGCCACAACGGCGCGGGCAAGTCGACGGCGATCCGCCTCGCGACCGGCCTCGCCCGCCCCGACGAGGGACGCGTGCGCGTGGTCGGGCTCGATCCGCGTCGCAGCGGTGACGCCCGCGCGGCAATCGGCCTCGTGCCCGACGGCGACGGTCTCTGGCCGGGGCTGACCGCACGCGGGTTCGTCGAGTCGTGTGCGCGCCTGCGCGGCGTCAAGGACGTGAAGGGCGCGGCAGCCGATGCCCTCGCAGCCGTCGACCTCACCGACGTCGCCGAGCGCGACGTCAAGGGCTTCTCGCAGGGCATGCGCCAGCGCGTCAAGATCGCGCAAGCGCTGGTGCACCGTCCGCAGGTGCTGATCCTCGACGAGCCGCTCAACGGCCTCGACCCCGGCCAGCGCGAGGCGGTCATCGCACTGCTCCGTCGGCTCGGGTCCGAAGGCATCGCGACGCTCTTCTCGAGCCACGTGCTCGGCGAGGTCGAGCGCGTCGCCGACAACGTGCTCGTGCTGGTCAACGGCCGTCTCGTCGCCGAGGGCGCGCCGCACGCCCTGCGCGAGCTGATGGACGAGCGCCCGCGTCGCGTGCAGATCGTCGCGGCACCCGCCCGTCCGCTCGGGGCCGCGCTCGCCGGGCTGCCCGGCGTCGAGCAGGTGGAGATCGGCGACGGCGAGCTGATCGTCGAGACCGCGGACCCGACTGGCCTCGCCCAGGCGCTGCCCGGTCTCGCGCGCGACTGCGGCACGCGCATCGCGTCGATCGAGCCGACCGACGAGGACCTCGAGAGCGTCTACGGCTACCTGACGCAGCGGGCCCGCGGGGTGCGCCGATGACCGTCACGCGCCTCACGATTCGGGCGCTGCTCCTGCGCCGACGCTCTCTCGCGCTGCTCCTGCCCGTGCTGAGCGTGCCGTTCTTCGCCGCCATCGCGATCATCAACGGCGGCGTCTCACCCGATCCGCAGGCGATCATCGTCGGCCGCCTGCTGGTCACGACCGTCGCCCCGCTCGTGGCCCTGGTACTGGCGGTCACGGCGATCGGCGACGAGCGCGAGTCGGGCACGATCGTGTACCTGGCGACGGCGCGGATCTCTCGCCTGCGCGTGGTCGCGGAGAAGGTGCTCGCCGCCGCGATCTGCGCAGCCGCGCTGCTGTCCCCCGCACTGATCACGATCGTGGTGCTCGGCGATCACGTCGGCGTCGGCGGGGAGAACATCGCACGGGGCATCCTCGGCACGCTGCTGGTGTCGACGGTCTACGCCGCGGTCTTCGTCGCCGTGGGGCTGCTGCTCAAGCGCGCGCTCGTGGCGGGCGTCATCTACATCCTCGTCTGGGAGGGCGCCATCGCCACCGTCGCCCCCTCCGCCGAGCGCTTCAGCATGACGGCCTGGGGCCGCGCCATCACCGACGGCGGACTCTACGGCCTGTCCAGCGACCTGCGGCCCACGCTCGACGCGAGCACGGGCGTGATCGCGCTGCTGATCGTGATCGCGCTGGCGGTCGTCGCCGGTGCGTGGCGCCTCGGCCGCATGGATCTGCCCTAGTCCGTTCGTTCCTGAGGAAGTCTCAGAAACGCATCGTCAGGTTCGCGGTCGCGACGCGTCTCCCGAGCAGCACATCACCCTTGGAGAGAGTCGTCACATGGACACACCCAGCATCTCCCGTCGCGGCCTCCTGGCCACGGCGGTCACCGGCGGCGCCGCGGCGCTGCTCGCACAGCCCTCCGGTCTGATCGGCGCGGCGCTCGGCGCGCCGGCACCGGCGCCCGATCTGACGGCGGTCATCGACCCGACCGGCATCCACCAGGCCGGCATCACCACCCCGGGCCAGCAGCACCTGCAGCTCGGCGCCTTCGATCTCGTCGACGGCACGACCAAGGCGCAGCTGATCGCGCTCCTGCAGAGCTGGCAGTCCGCGATCGGCACGCTCACGCGCGGCCAGGCGCTGCCCGGCGCCGATGCGCCCGACAAGGCCCCGGCCGACACCGGCGAGGCGCTCGGCCAGTACGCCGACCGGCTGACGATCACCGTCGGGTTCGGACCGTCGCTCTTCGACGCGCGCTTCGGACTGGCGGCGCAGCGGCCTGCGGCGCTGGTCGACATCCCCGCCTTCCCCGGCGATGCGCTCGTCGCCGCGCGATCGGGCGGAGACCTGTCGGTGCAGTGCTGCGCCGAGAACCGGCTCGTCGCCGGTCATGCCCTGCGCTCGCTCGCTCGCCTCGCGCAGGGGCGCGCAGTGCTGCGCTGGGTGCAGCAGGGCTTCAACGAGCCGCCGGCGATGCCAGGTCAGGGTGCGGGCCGCAACCTGCTCGGCTTCAAGGACGGCACGGCCAACCTCGATACCGGCGATGCCGCGCGGATGGCGCGCAACGTGTGGATCGATCCGCAGGACGGGCCTGCGTGGGCGGCGGGCGGGACATATCAGGTCTACCGCCGTGTCTTCACGCGCGTCCGGCAGTGGGACGACAGCTCGCTCGCGGAGCAGGAGAACGCCATCGGACGCCGCCGTGCCACAGGTGCGCCGTTCGGCGGCGTCAACGAGACAGACCGCGTGGACAACGCGCAGACGCCCGTGCACAGCCACATCCGTCTGGCCAATCCTCGCACGGGCCAGGCGAGCGAGGATGAGCGCATCCTGCGGCGGGGCTACTCATTCCACGACGGGCTCGATGCCGACGGCGAATACGACGCGGGACTCGCGTTCATCGCGTACCAGCGCGATCCGCGTCGGCAGTTCATCCCCATGCAGACGCGGTTGGCCGCCGATGACGCGCTCAACGAGTACCTGCTGCACACCGCGTCGGCGATCTTCGTCATCCCACCCGGCACGACCGCGACGGGCTTCATCGGCGAGACGCTGCTCGGGAGTGCGGCGCCACGCGTGACGACGCCGGATCCGGCCGCCGACCTGACGCGTCCGGTGCCGCCCACCGGAGCGAACCCTCCTCCGCCTACCGCACCGGCCCCGCCTGCACCGCCCGCTGCGGGTGTACCGAAGCCGCCGAGGGGAAAGCGCCGCATCGTGCGCCATCGTCACCGCAGACACGTCTGAGAGACACCTGCCCGGACCTACGATGGGTCGGGTGCCACCGACGGCGCCCGACCCGACCGGGAGGTCCGATGAGATTCCGCACCATCCTCACCACCACCGCGGCTTGCGCCGCACTCGCCGTCGCCGCTCCGTTCGCACCCGCCGCGTCCGCTCCAGCCGTGGTGACATCCGTCAACGGCACCTGCACCGTGGCCAAGATGGCCGGCCTGCACGGCGCGACGAAGGTCAGGATCAAGGGCAGCAATCTCGCCGAGCCATTCCTGACCATGACGGGCTGCGACTCGGTGTACGCGATCGTCCAGAAGGCGTCCGTGATGCAGATGCCGTTCTCGACGGCGGGCTTCGACTGCACCCCGAGCATGGTGAGCAACCGCATCGGCAAGTGGACGTGCGCCTTCAAGGCGGCGGATACCGCCGCGACCATCTCGCAGACGTTCACCGCGCGCTACGCGAAGTAGGAGCACATGGTGTCGCGTTCCCGCGGCGCGAGGCCATCGACGTCGTGGCGGAGGCCGTCGCGGCTTCCGCCACGATGCCGATTCGGCTGAACGTCACCGCGGTCGACGCTCCTGCGCGTCAACCCCCGAAAGTGGAGCCAAGCGGGATCGAACCGCTGACCTTCTGGCTGCCAGCCAGACGCTCTCCCAGCTGAGCTATGGCCCCGGGAAGCCGCAGGATAGCAACGTCCTGCGAACGTGCCGCCGCTACGCCTCCGCGACCTCGTTGTGCGGCACTTGGCCCCACAGGTCGTCGAGACGGTAGAGCTCGCGAGCCTCGGGATCGAAGACGTGGACGACGATGTCGACGAAGTCGATCAGCACCCACTGCCCCTCCTTCATCCCCTCCGTGCGGACGGGCAGGAGCCCGTGTTCCTTCTTCAGCTTGAAGGCGACCTCCTCGGCGATCGCCTGCACCTGGCGGGTGTTGCGACCGCTCATCACGACGAAGAAGTCGGTGTAGTCGACGACGCCGCGCATGTCGAGCAGGACGATGTCGGTCGCGAGCTTCTCGGCCCCGTACTCGGCGGCCAGCTCGGCGAGCTGCGCGCTATCGATCAGCGGACCCGTCCCCGGTGAGCACCATGCCGTGAGCGTATCACCCGGCGAGACGTCCGCAACCGGAACTTCATCCGCGGTAGAGGCCGAGCTCGTCGATCAGCTCCGCCACGTGCGGTGAGACGAGCGTGTCGATGGCTTCGCCTGCGGCGACGCGGCGGCGGATCTCGGTACTGGAGGCCTCGACGACGTCCATCGCGATCGCCTCCACACCCGGATCGAGATCGAGCGCGCCGTCGCCCCGCGGGGCGACGGCGATGGCCGCACGGCGTCGGATGCCCGCCGGGTCGTGCCACGTGTCGAGCGCGGCGTACTGGTCCGCGCCGAGCAGGAGCACGAGGGTCGCATCACCGTGCTCCAAGGCGAGCAGCGCCAGCGTGTCGACCATGTAGGACGTCCCCGGACGATCGACCTCGATCGACGACGCGACGAGGACCGGCTCATCCAGGGCCGCGGCCTCCGCGAGGCGCAGCCGGGTGGCGGCGTCCACGATCGGCGCCTCGCGATGGGCGGGAGTCCCAGTCGGGATCAGCAGCACCCGCTCGAGGTCGAGCTGCGTCGCGGCGCAGCGGGCGAGTTCGGCGTGCCCGAGGTGCGGCGGGTTGCAGATCGAGCCGAGCACGCCGATGCGTCTAGACACGGAACGGCACCTCTCGCTCGCCGATCTTCACGACGATGCCCTTCTTGGCCCCGGCGCGCACGAGCAGCGGCGTCAGGCGCCGCTCCTCGATGTACGCGGCGAGCAGCTGCTCGGCGTGGTCGTCGGTCGCCGTCTGGATGTCGTCCTCGATCGGCGTGCCGACGATGCGCACGCCCGTCTCGTCGCGGAGCACGCGCACCTGCGAGCCTCCCGTACGGCCCGGTCGGTAGACGAGATACTGCGCCAGCTGCTCCTCGGCCTCGGGTTCGGCCTCGGGTTCCGGCACGACCCGGCCGAGCAGCCCGATCAGCTCGGGCACACCGTCGCCCGTGGCGCAGGAGACGGCGACGAGGATCGGCGCGCCCGTCGCGTCGTCACGCAGGACGTCGCGCATCGCCGGGGCATCCCCCAGCGCAGCCAGTGCGGTCAGGAAGGTGTCGACGTGTTCCGCGCGGTCCTCCTCGGGAATCAGGTCGATGCGGTTGAAGACGATGATCCGGGGCCGGAGCGCGAGCTCCTCCTGGTAGTTGGCCAGCTCGGCGTGGATCGCGACGAAGCCCGCGACCGC
>CAWUMZ010000097.1:0-5904 GCA_963923625.1 uncultured bacterium
CGCTGGCGGCGAACCGGCTGATGATCCTGATCCTCGGCCGCCGCGCCGCGCACGACGGCGCCGCCGCCCCGTCCGGCGACTGACGCGCGCGTCGCGCGTCGGGCGATTGCCCGCGGCGCTGGTGCCGTGTACGGTTCCGTCGTCGTCGATTCGTCGGAGGAGAGCGCGACGTGACCGCGGAAGCGCAGGAGACCGGCAGGACGCCTGTCGGCGGTGAGGATGCGGCGCATCAGCGGCGCCTCGACCGAACCGAGATCGTGCTCGCGGTCCTGCTCGGCATCACCGCCATCCTGACCGCGTGGGCGACGTTCCAGAGTTCGCAGCTGAGCGGCGCCGTCGCGGCGCAGTACAGCATGGGCATCCGCGCCGCCGATGCGGCGTCGCAGGACTACAACGACGCGACCGCGCTCGAGACCGCCGACGAGGCGATCTTCCTGGAGTACACGAAGGCGCTGCACAGCAAGCAGGCCGAGCTCGCCGATTACATCCACGCGTCGCTGATGTCGCCCGAGCTCGCGGCGTCCGTGGACTGGTGGGAGGATCAGCCGCACGCGGCCTCGACGCCGACGCCGTTCACCGCCGATAACCCGCACTGGTCCAACCCGCAGCACGATGCCGCGAAGAAGCTCGACGCGCAGGCCGAGGCGAAGTTCGCCGAGGCGGACCGCATCGACGCGCTCAGCACGGCGTTCGACATCCTCTCGATCATCCTCGCGATCGGCCTGTTCCTCTTCGGCGTCGCGAGCCTCGTGCGCCAGGAGCGCATCAAGATCGGCCTCGGCGCGGCCGGCGTGCTGATCCTCGCGTTCTCGGTCATCCGCCTGATCCACCTGGGCAATCCGGCCGGCGTTGGACTCGGCAGCCTGTGGTGATCGGATGACGCGCGAGATCACCTTCCGCGATCGCCTGCGCTACCGCTTCGACGCGACGCTCTCGCGCGGCACCGTCGCGATCATCGCGTGGCTCGGGTTGGTCACCGCGATCGTGGTGATCATCGCCGCCGCCGTCGTGCGGCTGCTTGGGCTGAGCACCAGCGGCGGCGCGGGCGGCACGCGCCTCGGCGAGGCGGCGTGGGCGAACCTGATGCACGCACTGGACCCTGGCGCGCTCGGCGCGGATCAGGGTTGGCCGTGGCGCATCGTCGCGCTGCTCGTCACGATCGCCGGCATCTTCGTCCTGTCGATCCTGATCGGCATCATCTCGTCCGGCATCGAGAGCCGGCTCGACGAGCTGCGCAAGGGCCGCTCGCTCGTCGTGGAGGAGGGGCACACGCTCGTGCTCGGGTGGTCGCCGAAGCTCCACCAGATCCTCGCCGAGCTCGAGATCGCGAACGAGAACCAGCGCAACCCGGTGGTGGTCATCCTCGCCGACCGCGACAAGGTCGAGATGGAGGACGAGGTCAAGGCGCGTGCCGGCGGCGGGCGGCGCACCAGGGTCATCTGCCGCTCCGGCAGCACGTCCGACCCCGCGAACCTCGCGATGGTGCGCGCGGAAGCGGCGAAGTCGATCCTCGTCCTGCTCGACGACGACGCCGGTGATCCCGGCAGCGTCAAGGCGGTGCTCGCGCTGATGGCGCTCGATCCGGGGCTGCAGCGCCTGCGCGTCACGGCCGAGTTCGAGCGCGAGGACTCCGCGGACGCGATCGAGCGCGCGAGCGACGGCCGCATCGGCATCGTCGTGTCGAGCGACGTGATCGCCCGCGTCACCGCGCAGGTGTGCCGGCAGTCGGGACTGAGCGCGGTGTTCCAGGAGCTGCTGGACTTCGACGGCGACGAGATCTACTTCCAGGAGGAGCCAACACTCGTCGGGCATACGTTCGGTGCAAGCCTGATGGCGTATGAGGAGTCCGCGGTGATCGGCGTGTGCAGCGCCGATGGCACGACGATCCTCGCCCCGCGGATGGATCGGGTGTTCGCCGTGGGCGACAAGGTGATCGCGATCTCGGCCGACGACGACACGCTCCGTGCGCGGGATCCGATCGAGCCGGTCGAGCACGACGGGCACGTCGAGCGGGCGATCGAGCCGGCGTGCGAGACGACGCTCCTGATCGGCTGGAACGCACTCGCGCCGACGATCCTCGGCGAGCTCGACCGCTACGTCCTCGCGGGCTCCGAGGTGCGCCTGCTCGTCGACCCGACGCGGCTCGCCGAGCCGGTCGAGCTGCCCGAGCTCGCGAACACCTCCGTCGAGATCGTCGAGATGGACACGGCCTCGGGCCCGCACCTCGCCGCGCAGATCGGCGGTCGCCGCTACGACCAGGTGATCATCCTCTGCTACCGCACCGAGGACGTGGCGTCCGATGATGCGCAGACGCTGCTCACCCTCCTGCAGGTGCGCCAGGCGACGCAGGCTGAGGGCAGCCCGAACGCCGGGGTGCGGCTCGTCACCGAGCTGCTCGACGTCCGCGACGTCGATCTCGCCCGCGTCGCGCACCCGGACGATTTCGTCGTCAGCGAGCGGCTCACGAGCCTCATGCTCGCGCAGCTGTCGGAGAACGTCGACCTGCGCGGGGTGTTCGCGGACCTCTTCGACGCCGAGGGGGTCGAGCTCGTGCTCGTACCCGCGTCGAACTACGTGGCGGACGGCGAGCTCGCGTACGGCGACGTCGTCGCGGCGGCGCGGGCCAAGGGCCACGTCGCCGTCGGCTTCCGCATGGCGTCGGGCGCCGTCGAGGGCGGCCTCGGCGGCGGTGGGGTCGTGGTCAATCCGGCCAAGTCGCGTGGCGTCGCCTTCGGGCCGGGCGACCAGCTGCTGATCCTCGCCTGAGGGGCCCCTGATGGGCCGACAGGGAATCGAACCCTGACCGAGAGATTAAAAGTCTCCTGCTCGACCTTCGAGCTACCGGCCCGACCGGAGTCTACGGCTCATCGATCGCGCTGAGCGGTGCACCCGCATCCGCCGACAGGCGCGTGGCGACGTACACCGGGATGGCCGACAGCAGGATCGTGCCGAGCGCGACGACGTTGACGATCGGCAGCTGGTTCGGACGCGACAGGTTGTTGAGGATCCACTGGGGCAGCGTCTCGATGCCGACGCCCGCCGTGAACGTCGTGACGACGATCTCGTCCCACGAGAGGGCGAAGGCGAGCAGCGCGCCGGCCAGCAGCGCGCCGCGCAGCTGGGGGAGGGTGACATCGATGAACGCGCGGGTCTCGCCGGCGCCGAGGTCCATCGCGGCCTCCTCGAGCGAGCCTTGCACGCGGCGCATGCGCGCGATCACGTTGTTGAAGAGGATCACGATGCAGAACGTCGCGTGGCCGATGATCACCGTCAGCAGCCCGAGCTTGAGGCTGATGCCGAAGACCTCCGTCCGGAACGTCGCGTTGAGCGCCATGCCGGTGACGATGCCCGGCAGCGCGATCGGCAGCACGACGACGAACGACAGCGCGGTGCGGCCGAAGAACGCGAACCGGTGCACCGCGAGCGCGAGCAGGGTGCCGAGGACGAGCGCGACCGCCGCCGCGCAGACCGCGATCTCGAGCGACGTGAGCAGCGCGTGACGGACGCCCGGGTTGTCGATCGCCTTGCCGAACCACTGCAGCGAGAGGCCCTTGATCGGCCACGACTGGATGCGGCGATCGTTGAACGCGTAGAGCGCGATCACGAACAGCGGCGCCCAGAGGATCGCCAGCACGAGGCCGGAGGCGGCGAGGATCAGCCCGCGGGAGAGGCCGGACAGGCGCATCAGAGGGCCTCGAACGCGCCGAGCCGGCGGGCGATGAGGAGGTACACGATCATGATCGCGACGGGCACGAGCGCGAAGGCCGCCGCGAGCGGCAGGTTGTTCGCCGTGCCGACGTTCGCGTAGACGACGCTGCCGATGAACTGCGTGCTCGAGACGAGCTGCACCGCGATGTAGTCGCCG
Organism: uncultured bacterium; assembly: GCA_963923625.1. Taxonomy (GTDB): domain Bacteria; phylum Actinomycetota; class Thermoleophilia; order Gaiellales; family F1-60-MAGs149; genus F1-60-MAGs149. The sequence continues at coordinate 3,866 of CAWUMZ010000097.1, forward strand.
AGCGTCAGCGAGAACGTGAAGATCGAACCCGCGACGATCGCGGGGAAGGCGAGCGGGATGACGACCGACGTGAAGGTGCGCAGCGGCTTGGCACCGAGATCGCCCGACGCCTCGAGCAGGCCGTTCGGGATGCGCTCCATGCCGGCGTAGACCGGGAGGATCATGTACGGGAGCCACAGGTAGGCGAGTACGATCGTCACCGCCGTCGTGCCGAAGCCGGGACCGTGCAGGCCGAAGGGGGAGAGGATGCTGTTGAGGATGCCCTGCTCGCCGAGCATCACCCGCCACGCGTAGACCTTCACGAGGTAGCTCGACCACAGCGGCAGCAGCACGAGCACGACCATCACGGCGCGGCGGGCCGGGCGGATCAGACGCGCCATGGCGAAGGCGATCGGCAACGCGAGCAGCGCGTCGACGACGGTGACGATCGCCGCGACGGAGACGGTGCGCAGCACGATCGCGCGGTACACCTCGCCGTCCCACAGGGTCTGGAAGTTCCAGAAGCCGTACTCGCGGACGATCTCCGCGGTGAACGGATCGAGTCGCCAGAAGGCGTTGACGAACAGGACGATCAGCGATCCGAGGTAGACGAGCACGAGCCACGCCACGGGCAGCGCGAGCAGGAGCGCCAGGCGCGCGTACGGGTGGCGCCAGAGGAAGCTCCCGCGTCGACGCGGGACGGGTGTCGCGGCCGTGGCCATCGGACGGGCGGCGGCTCCGCCCGCCGGGATCGACCCGGCGGGCGGAATGGCGCTTCTAGCCCTTCACCTCGGTCCAGCCCTGGACCCAGGCGGAGTAGTCCTTGCAGGTCGCGCCGCGATCATCGCCGCACTGCGCGATCGGCGTCGTCCAGAAGTAGACGTTCTTCCAGTAGGCCGTGTCGGCCGCGTGGTACGTGTCGCAGAACGCCTTGTCGCTCGTCAGATCGCACGACTTGCTGTTGGCCGGCGCCTCGCCGAACCACTCGGCGACCTGGGCGTTCGGCCCCGGCGACGTGATCCAGTTCATCCACATGTACATGCAGTTCGGATGGGCCGCCTTGGACGAGATCATCCACGTGTCGGACCAGCCGGTCGCGCCCTCGCTCGGCACCGTGGTGTCGACCTTGACGCCGTCCGCCGCGAGCAGGTTCGCGATGACCTGCCACGACGTGCCGACCACGGAGTCGCCGGACGTGAAGGCCGCCTGCTCCTTGGTGTAGTCGGACCAGTACTCGCCGATGTTCGCGCGCTGCTGCTTGAGCAGGTCGATGGCGGCCTGGAACTGCTTGTCGTCCAGCTCGTACGGGTTCGTGATCTTCAGATCCGGCTGGGTCTTCATCAGGTACAGCGCCGCGTCGGCGATGTACGTCGGGCTGTCGTACGCCGTGATCTTGCCCTTGTACGGGCTGTCCTTCTCGAACACGACGCTCCAGCTGGTCGGTGCGGGCTTCACGACGCCCGGCAGCGACATCAGGATGTTCGCGCCGCGGCCGTGCGGGACGCCGTAGGCGACGCCGTTGACCGAGTTGAACGGCTGCATCTTGAGGTCCGCGAAGATGTCCGCGTAGCTCGGGATCAGGTCCGTGTTGACCGGCGCGACGTCGCCGGCGGCGACGAGACGCAGGGTGGCGTCACCCGACGCCGACACGCCGTCGTACTGGCCGGACTTCATCAGCGTGACCATCTCGTCCGACGTGTTGGCGGTCTTCGTGCTGACCTGGCAGCCCGTCTTCTTCTCGAACGGCGTGACCCAGTCGACCTTCGGATCGGTCGAGCCGTCCTCGGCGTAGCCCGCCCAGGCGATCAGGTTGAGCGCGCCCTCGCCGGCGCCGAGCGTCTTCTGCATCGGCACGTCCGGCGGCGTGAACTGCGCGGCGCTGCCGCCGCCGCTGCCTCCGCTGCTGCTCGTCGACGAGCTCGACGAGCCGCCGCACGCCGCCGCGACTGCGGCGACCACGGCGATCGTGATCAGTGCGATCAGCTTCCTCATTGGTCCTCCCCTTGTGGTGCGTGTGCGGTTTCCAGTTCGCGGATGCGCGAACGATCGATGACGAGCGT
>CAWUMZ010000098.1:0-5882 GCA_963923625.1 uncultured bacterium
AGCGGATCGGAGAGCTGCGCCACGGTCCCGCCGAGCGGCGCCACCTCGACCGCCGCCCACGCGCCGCGCGGCAGCGTGTCCGCATCGGCGACCTCATCGATGATGGGGAGCTTCCGGTCGACGCGGTTGCCGATCAGCACGCCGTCATCGTCGGTGACGACGATCGCGACGATGGACCACCCGCGTGCGCGAGCTGCGTTCAGCTCCGCGGAGGCCTCGTCGAAGTCGATCGTTCCGACGATCGGGATCACGGGGACCGGGAGCGGCTCTCCGGCGAGCTCGGCGAGATCGATCAGCTGGCCGGCACCGGCTCCGACGCCGCTCGGCGTCGCGCTGACCGGCCGGGCGATGCCGACCCCGCCGAGATCGTGCACCTCATCCGCCGCGAGCTCGCGAAGCCCCGTCTCGACCGGGTGCAGATCGGCGAGCAGGATGCGCTGCGGCCGCTCGCCGAGGCGGCGACTGGCCCGGTCGATCAGGTCGATGACGCCCTGCGCGGAGGCTGCCGTGCCCTTGGCGCCGGTGGTCGCACCGCGTGTCACGCCGAGGTGCTCCGGCTCGCGCCCGGGGATCAGGCGCGCGAGCGCGACCTCGGTCGTCGCGTTGCCCACATCGACGCCGGCGACGAGCACGTCAGGAGATCAGCCCGCGCCGGCGATAGTGCTCGATCGCCTCGCGCACGAGGGCTGCGCACGACGATCCACCGCCGCGCTCCAACTCGTCGGCGATCGCCTCGAGCTCCGCCACTGACGAGCGCCCTGGGCGCAGCGCGTCGTAGAACCGCAGGACGTCGTCGTCCGAGAACAGCGCGAGCTCCGCTCCGCGGCGCAGGTTCTCGGCGAGCTGCGGGTTGCCGCCCTGCTCGGCGAACGCGGCCTGGCGCCGCAGCGTGTCGGGATCGACCGCGGCGTCCGCGGCCGTGACCGCACCCGCGCGGATGCCGTCGACGGTCAGCTCGTCGGCCGTCCGGCCGGTCTGAGACCGCACGTCGGCGCGATTGTGCTCGCCCAGGGGATACCTCAGTTCGGCCACGACACCTCCACGGCCTGCGGCTCGCCGGGACGGAGGCACTGGCTCTCGCGGTTGATCAGCGCCACGACCTTGGCGTGGTAGCGGGGCCCCATCGGCTCGCCCGACTCCGGCAGGAGCACCGGCGACGGCTTCTCGCCGCGCGCGTGGCGGGCGGCGTTGCGACCCATCAGGCGGTAGCGCGACGCGTCGATGAGCGGGGCCATGCTGAGCAGCTCGAGGTTGGCGAGGACGGGCAGGTCAGCCCGGTGGATCAGTGCGGTGCCCTTGCCCTGAATGGCGAGCGCGACCCCGCTGCCGGACAGGTTGGCCGCGGTCCAGCCGATCATGCCGAGATCGAGCGAGTGCGTGACGCGCACGACGCGCGCCGCGACGCCCTCCTCCTCGATGCCGGCGAGCAGCTGCCGCAGCGCCTCGGCGACCGTCAGGCCGGAGAGCGTCAGCCACACGTCGTCGCCGAAGGCGGGGGACAGTCCGATCACGACCTCGTCGGGGCGGGGGCGCACGGCGGCTGGTCCCGTCTCGGTCAGCACGACGCAGCCGCGGTGCGGCGCCTGCTCGGCCAGCAGCTCGGCGTGCGAGCGCTCCTGGCGGACGCGAGCGATCTCCTCGAGGCGCTCGCGCGACGGCCGGTAGCCCGTGCCGGGTCCGGCGTAGTCGTTGGGATCGGTGAGGGCGCTCAGCACGCTCATGTCCTCGCCGAAGATCGCAGACGTCTGCAGGTGGTCGCCGAACAGGCGTTGCCGCGTCATCTCGAGCACGCGCTCGGCCTCGATGTCGAAGCCGCGGATCGCGAGCGCGCGCACGACGTCGACAGCCGTGAGCTCGCGCTCGATGATCGCGTCGCCGGCGCGGGCGGTGGCGTCGGTCTGCTCCTCCGCGACGTCGAGGCTGCCATGGGCCGTGACGACGCGCTCGACCTCGCCGTCGTCGAAGGTCATCAGCTCCAGCTCGTCGAGCACCGCCCGACAGGCCTCGGCGGCGCGCCGGCGCAGCGGCAGCAGCGCGGCATCGTCCTGCGAGCGCAGGGCGCCCTCGAAGCCCCAGTCGCGCTGCACCATCAGGTAGTCGTCGATGTCCTCGGCGTTGAAGTTGCTGGCGCCGAACGCGTTGTCGTAGCTGGGAATCGAGCCGAAGCCGCTGAACAGGAAGTCGGAGCCCGCCAGCAGCAGCGGCAGCGTGTGCGCGGTGCGGCGGATGTCGGACGCGCTCATCTGCGTGTCGTTGCCGGTGCACGACTCGAGCCCGTAGAGGGTGGCCATGACGTTCTCCGCGAGGATCTCGCGCATGCCGCCCGGGACGGAGCCGGTGACGTTGATGCCGTCGATGCCGCCGTTCTGCGTGCCCTGCGAGCCGGCGGCGCGGGTGACGGCCACGCAGCGCGCCTCGAGGTAGAGCAGCGATTTGCCCTCGGCCGCGCCCATCAGCACCTCGGCGCCGGAGCCGGAGGTGAAGCGCATCTTGAGACCGCGCGAGGCGTACGACGATGCGAGCAGCGCCTTCGACCACGGCGTGTCGTCGCCATCGAGGAACACGCGCTCCGTGCCGTAGACGGACACCGTCTCCGCGTAGGTCGTGAGGCCGCGCAGGCCGAGCTCGAGCTCGGTCTTCTCCTCGACGCTGCACTGCGTCAGGGCGCCGGGCGCGGGCACCTGGCTGCCGATCAGCAGCGCGAGCGCGACGAGCGGCGCGTCGCGGAGGACGGGCACGGTCGTCTCGAGCTCGCGGAAGCCGAGGGCGACGGCGCTCGCAGCGTCGGCGGCGATCAGCAGCGGATGGTCGATGCGGTTGGTGACGTGCGCCTGGATCGACGGTGTGCGGCGTGCGCGCATCTTCGCCATCGCCTGCATCAGCTCGAGGGGGCTGAGGAGGCCGAGCACGCGGGCGATCTTGGCCGGGGTCATGCCCTCGACGAGGCGCAGGATCTCCGTGCGCGGGACGTCGTGCCCGCATACCATCCGGGCGAACTCGAGGTCGTCGAGCGCCATTGCCTCCTCGGCGACCGCGGCATCGATTCCATGGGCGGCCAGGAAGGCGTCGATCAGGTCGAAGTCGGCCTCGGCGACGCCGTCGATCTCGACGATGCGGCCGTCCTCGACGCGGATCGACGGCTCGGGATCGTTGGGGCTGTCGAAGGCGATCAGCCCGAGCTCCGGATACTCCGGCACCACGACATCGCGGCTGATCGAGCGCGTGGCGTAGAACGCGCTGCGCTTGGACTCTCCGGGGTTCCCCGCCATGGCGCGATCCTACCGCGGATCCGCCGCCGCCGACAGGCGCGCGGCAGCATGCTGACGGCGCAGACATCGGGAACCTGCGACGATTCCGGCATGGCGGCGATGCGCGCAGGAGTGGCCCAGTCGACGGTGCTCGCCGTCGTCGGCGATTCGGCCAGCGGCAAGACGACGCTGACGCGCGGCCTCGCCCGCGTGCTCGGCGAGGCGCAGGTGGCGCACGTGCCGTCGGACGACTACCACCGCTACGACCGCGGCCAGCGCAAGGTGATGGGCATCACCCCCCTCGATCCCGAGGCGAACTACCTCGACATCATGGCCCAGGATCTGGAGGCGCTGACGATGCAGCGCGCGATCCTCAAGCCGACGTACCGGCATACCGACGGCACGCTCGGTCCGCCCGAGTACCTGACGCCCGCGCCGTACACCGTCGTCGACGGGCTGCTCTGCCTGCAGACCGACGAGCTGCGCCGGCGGTTCGACTGCGCGGTCTACATGGATCCGCCGGAGGAGATCCGACGCTCGTGGAAGCTCCTGCGCGATACGACGCGGCGCGGGTATACGACGGACGAGGTGCTCGACGAGATGGATCGCCGCGAGCGCGACTCGGTCAAGTGGGTGCGGCCGCAGCGCGCGTTCGCCGATCTGGTCATCACGTTCCGTCAGGGGAAGAATCCGGCCGACAAGAACCTCGACGCCGAGATCCTGCTGCGCCCGACCGTCCCGCACCCCGACCTGACCGGTCTCGGCGGTGAGGGGGAGGACGACTTCACGATCACCGATCTGCCGCACGGCGAGCAGCTGCTGACGGTCCCCGGGCTGCTGCCACCCGGCCGCGCGCAGGCGATCGAGGAGGCGATCTGGGATCGCCTGCACTTCGCGCGCCACCTGCAGCTCGATCGGCTCGGGCAGTTCACGCGCGGCATGGACCTCTACCGCTCCGACGCGCTCGCGATCACCCAGCTGCTCGTGCTGTACCAGCTCGTGACGGCACGGGCCACTCGTGCGCTGGACGTGGCCGGCGCCCCCGGGCGCGGCGACGCGACTCAGCAGTAGCTAGGCGGGAGGAGCGTCGCGCACGCCGCCCTTGCGCGAGACGCCGAGCTGCACGCCGAAGACGAAGCCGAGGATGATCGGCGGCAGGAACGTGAGCGCGCGCTCGAGCAGCACGCCGGCCACGACCGCGGTGTTGTCACCGCCGAACGCGACCAGGAGGCCGGTCATGCCGAGCTCGACGAACCCGATGCCGCCGGGCGTGATCGGGATCAGCAGCAGCAGGCGGGTGAGCGACCACGCCACGAGGATCTCCTGCCAGGACAGCTGGTCGGTGCCGGCGCCGCACACGCGGAGGGCGACCACGACGCAGGCGAACACCGCCAGGTTGGAGAGCAGGGTGCCCGCCAGCAACCCGAGCCAGCGTCGGCGGAGCACGTCGATGCCCTCGCGGCGGAAACCGACGAGGTGGTCGCCCCAGTCGCCGGCAGGGCCACGGCGCAGCAGGCGCAGTACCGGGGCGGCGAGGCGCGCCGCGAACGTGCCAGCCCGACGAGCGGCATCGTCGCTGCGGATGACCCCGACGACGACGGCGCCGACGCCGATCAGGACCACGAGCGCGGCGATGGAGAGGAGCAGGAGTCCCGTCTCGCGCTGTCCATCGAACTGCAGGAGCACGATTCCGAGCGGGGGGAGGACGACGAAGAACAGCCCGTTGAAGGCACCGACGAGCGCCAGCGCGACGGCGATCGCGTGCGGCGAGAAGCCCCAGCGTCGGTAGAGCGCCACCTGCGCGCCGGCGCCGAGTGCGTCGCCGCCCGGCACCGCGTGCGCGAACGCGGCGGAGATCTGGGATGACGAGAGCGCCCTTCGAAAGCCGAGTCCGGGCAGGGCGGCCTGCAGGGGCGGCGCAAACGTGAGAACGTTCGCGATCGCGAGGGCCACCAGCAGCACGATGTCCCGCGTCGTGAACTGCCGGAACTGCTCGACGACGCTGCCGTACGACGCCACTTCCGGCAGCACGATCAGGAACGTCCCGGCGATGATCAGCACGCCGAGGACGCCGATGGCGAGATGGATCGGCTTGGGGCGCACCATGGCGACAGGGTACGGGTGCCGCCGCCTATCCTGTGTCGCGGAGGGGCGTAGCTCAGCGGTTAGAGCAGCCGGCTCATAACCGGTCAGGCCCTGGTTCGAATCCAGGCGCCCCTACTGCGTTGCCGCGCGCTGGACGCTTCAGTGCGTGGCCGGGGGCGGCAGCGGGAGCGTCGGATCGACGAGATGCGCGGCGCGCACGCCGCTGCGCAGCGCACCCTCCATGTACCCGCTGAAGACGTCGTCGGTGAACTCGCCGGCGAGCGTCAATCGACCATGCTGTTGCCGGAGCACAGCGTCGTCGGGATGGCTGCCGGGATGCACGCAGGTGTAGACGCCGCGCGCATAGGGATCGTCGTGCCACGTCTGGACACCGGCGGCAGCGAGGTCGAGGGGCAGTTCGGGGAGCAGGTCGCCGACGCAGCCCGCCCAGGTCGAGCCGTCGCCGCCGTCCACGGCGAGGAGCTCGATCATCGGCATGGAGCCGGCGAAGCCCGCGAGGATGGGGCGCAGTCCGGCGTCGCCCTCGTT
>CAWUMZ010000099.1:0-5881 GCA_963923625.1 uncultured bacterium
GCCGCGTCACCGCGTTGAGCTCGTCCTCGTCGATCGCGAGCGCGTCGAAGACGAGATCGACGAGCACGGGCGCGGCCGCCGCCGTGCGCTCTTCCGGCGCGAGACCGACGAGCGCCTCCTCGATGGCGAACAGCGCCTCCATGCGGGGCAGCGTAGCCGCCCTCGCCTAGCGGAGCCCGAGCGCCGTGCGCAGCGCGCGGGTCTGGCGGCGGGCGACCTCGAGTGCCGTGCCGTTGGCATCCGACAGCCGCACCTGCACGCGGCCCTCGCCGATCGGCTCGAGCGCCGCGACGAGCGCGAGGTTGACGATCTGCGAGCGGTGGATGCGCATGAACGTGCCCGGCAGCAGGTCCTCGAGCGCACGCAGCGAGCGCGGCGAGGCGAGGACGCGGCCGTCGGCGAGGGCGATGCGCGCGTGGTCGCGGTCGGCCTCCGCATAGGCGACCTCGACCGGGTCGATCAGCAGTGTCTCCCCCGTCGCACCGGTGGCGGGAATGCGGACCTCGGTCGCCGCACCCGGCGCCGTGCCCGCGCGGATCGCGGCGACGCGACGCACGGTCGTCAGCAGGCGGTCCTCGCGTACGGGCTTGAGCAGGTAGTCGAGGGCCTCGACGGAGAACGCCTGAATGGCGCGATCGTCGTGCGCGGTCACGAACACCACGGTCGGGCGGTGCGGCAGCGCGGCCAGCGTGCGCGCAAGCTCGATGCCGCCCGTTCCGCCCGGCATGGAGATGTCGAGGAAGACGACGTCGTACGCCATGCGCTCGGCAAGCAGCAGCGCCTCGCGCGCGCTCGCCGCCTCGCCGGCCACCTCGACGCCGTCGATGCCGCCGAGCAGGTGGCGCAGCTCGCCGCGCGCCGGCGCCTCGTCGTCGACGATCAGCGCGAGCAGCGTCATGCCGCGGCCTCCGTCGCGGACGGCGGCTCGATCGGCACCAGGATGCTGATCGACGTGCCGAGCACGGGTGCGCTCGCGATCCGCAGGCGACCCTGGTCACCGTAGTACGCCTGGATGCGGCGGTGCACGGAGGCGAGACCGAGACCGGCCGCCCCGCTGCCGTGCCCCGGCTCGAGCACGCGCTCGGCGTCCTCCTGCGCGATGCCGCGGCCGTTGTCGCGCACAATCACGCGCAGACGGCCGAAGCGCACATCGGCGCGCACGACGACGCGCAGCGGCTGGTCGGTCTTGCCGTGCTTGATCGCGTTCTCGACGAGCGGCTGCACGAGGAACGGCGGCACCATCACGTCGTTCGCGGCTGGGCTGATGCGGCGCTCGATCACCAAGTCCTTGCCGAAGCGCGCCTGCTCGAGCTCGAGGTACGCCTCCACGTGGCGCAGCTCGTCGGCGAAGGTGACGAACTGCGACGGCTGGCGCAGCGTCGAGCGGCAGTACTCGGCGAACGTGGTGATGAGATGGCGCGCCTCGTCGGGCTGCGTCCGGATGAAGGCCGCGATCGTATTGAGCGCGTTGAAGAGGAAGTGCGGCTCGATCTGCGCCTGCAGCGCCGCGAGCTCGGCCGATGCGCTGGCGCGGGCGTGCACCTCGACCTCGCCGACGGCGAGCGCATTCGAGACGAGGCCGCACAGCGACTCCATCACCGCGCGCTCCTGGTCCGAGATCTCGAGCGCGCCCTCGGAGAACGCGATGATCGATCCAACCGCGCGACCGCGGACGATGAGCGGCCCGACGACGGCCGAGCGCAGCGGGCATGTGGAGGTGCAGCCGTGCCGCCAGCCGGCAGGCAGCCGCGCGACGCGCTCCTCATCCATCGCCTGCACCGCCCCGGGCGGCGCCGCGGTGCCTGCTCCGTGATGGTCCGCCGCGAGCCCGACGTGCGCGAGCACCGTGCTGCGGTCCGACACCGCGATCGCCGCGTAGCCGAGCCGCTCCTGCGCCTCGCGGGCGAGCAGCTGGGCGGCGGCCGGCGTGAGCCCCTCGCGCAGCACCGGCGTGGTGATCGCGACCACCTCGAGGATCGCCGCGGCCGGCCCGCCGCCAAGGACGCTGCCATCACGCACCGACGAGCGCACGAGACCGAGGAAGAGGACCAGCAGGAACGTCGTGATCGCGACCACGGGGACGACCGCGACCGCGCGGACGTCCCACCGCGAGAACGCCTCGAGCGCGAGGCCGACCAGGCCAGCCTGGAACAGGCCGATGATCGCCGCGGCGAGCATCGGCCCGCGCAGATCGGCCCAATGGCGGCGCCCGGCGCGCGCCGACCGGCCGCGCTGGCTCGAGATCCACGTGAACGGGGCGTCGCGGCGCTGCTCGTCGGGGTCTGGCTGGTGCACTGCTGGTGATGCTACCCGTGCTGCGAGCGGGATCGCACTGGGGTGAGCAGACGACGGGTATCATGGGTCGCCGGTAGAGATGGCCCACTCGACGCCTGCCCGCACCCCCCTCAAGCCCGGCTCCGGACCCGGCCCGCGCACGGTCTACCGTGCCACGCCGCGCCGCCCGCGCAAGAGCACGCGCAATCGCCGCATCCTCGTGCTCGTGGTGCTCGTGCTGGTCGCCGTCGCGGTGATCCGCGGCCTGACGATGCAGGGCAGCGTCGCCCCGGGCGTGTCTGTCAACGGCGTCGACATCGGCGGCCTCTCGCCCGACGACGCCAAGCAGAAGCTGAAGGACGAGCTCGTGCCGCAGCTCAACCGGAACGTCTCCGTCACGCTCGATTCCCAGTCCGCCCCGATGAACCCGGCGCAGCTCGACACCCGCATCGACGTCACGCAGACCGTCGAGCACGCGATGCAGACCGGGCGTCTGCAGTCGCTCCTGCTGCCGCTCGTCTACTCGTCCGACATCGCCCCGACCATCGCCACCCCGGTGCACCCGCGCATCCCCGCGAACCTGCGGATGCTGGCCGAGCCCGCGCGCAACGCGACCGTGCGCATCGCCAACGGCAAGACCACGATCTCGCCGGCGCGCAACGGCCACTCGATCTCGCCGCGTGCGATCCTGCTCGCCACGGCGACCACCGCCCTCGCGGGCGAGCGCAAGCTGAAGCTGACGACGACCGTGACGAAGCCGGCCATCTCGACGCAGGCCGCCAAGGAGGCGGCAAGCGAGGCGGTGCAGCTGGCCTCGGCCCCCGTCGCGCTCAACGCCGATGGCAATCGCGTCGGCGCCCTCTCGACGGCCACGCTGCAGAACGCGGTGATGGTGCGCAACGTCGACGGCAAGGCGCGCATCACGTTCAACCCCAAGCTGCTCGCCCCCGCCGTCACCGAGGCTCTCGGGAACAAGATCCGCGACCCGCAGAACGCGATGTGGGACACGAACGGCCAGCGCGCCTGGGTCGTGCCGGCGAAGGAGGGCATCGGCTTCGATCCCGCTGAGGTGGCCGACGCCGTGCGCGCCGCCGCCGTCGCCGGCGGTGCACGCCAGGCCGACATCACCCTCACGCGCATCGCGCCGAGGCGCTCAACCGACGACGCCTCGAAGCTCGGCATCACCACGAAAATCGCCGGCGCCGTGACGGAGCTCGGCGACTCCTCGGAGAACCGCATCCACAACGTCGCGCTGATGGCCGGCATCCTCGACAACCGGCTCGTCATGCCGGGGCAGGAGTTCTCCTTCAACGACGCCGTCGGCCCGCGCACGCCCGACCGCGGCTTCCTCGAGGGCTCGGCGATCGTCGACGGGCTCCTGATCCCGTCGATCGGCGGCGGCGTCTGCCAGGTCGCGAGCACCTTGTTCGACGCCGTCTTCGCCGCCGGTCTGGCCGTCAACGAGCGGCACAACCACGACCTCTACATCTCGCACTACCCCCTCGGCATGGACGCGACCGTGTCCTGGGACGACCTCGACTTCCGCTTCACGAACAACCTCTCGCACCCGGTCCTGATCCGCGCGACGGCAGACGCCAGCACGATGATCGTCAACCTCTACTCGGCGCCCGACGGTCGCACGGTCACGTCGACGACGTCCGACCGCTACGCGATCGAGAAGCCGAAGAAGCGCTACATCATCGACAAGTACGCGGCGCCCGGGCAGGTCGCGAAGTACGTCGACGGCCAGGACGGCTTCTCCGTCGACGTGCATCGCGTCGTCAAGAAGGACGGCGAGGTGCTGTCCGACGACACGTTCGTCTCGACGTACGTGCCGCAGCCCGATACGTACCTCGCCGCGCCCGACGCGAACCTGCCGGGCGACTCGGACATCCAGCAGCCGCCGTGGGGCTGGGTCAGCCCGAACGACCCGTCCGGCAAGCCGTACACCGGGTAGTGGCTACGCGGCAGGGCCGGTCGACTCGCGCACGACGAGCGTCGGCGCGATCTCGACACGATGGCCGCCGTGCTCACCCGCGAGGTGGTCGACGAGGAACGAGACGGCGGAGCGGGCGGTTCGCTCGGTGCTCCAGCTGACGCTCGTCAGCGGGGGATCGACGAGGCGCGAGAGCGGGTGGTCGTCGAAGCCGGCGATCGAGACGTCCGCGGGGACACGCAGTCCCAGCTCGCGGCACCCGTGCAGCGCGCCGTACGCGATGGAGTCGGACAGGCAGAGGAGCGCCGTCGGCCGGTCCTCGCGCTGGAGCACCTCGAGCGCGAGCGGTCGCGAGCCGTCGAGCGAGTAGGCGCACGGCACGATCTCGCAGTCCAGGCCGAGCGCAGCGGCCTGCTCGCGCACGGCCCGCTCCGTCGGCCGATCGGGTGCCGCCTCGACGGCCCACGACAGCACGGCGATGCGACGATGCCCGAGCGCGTGCAGGTGCCGGAGCATCTCTCCCACGCCGGTGGACTGATCGAAGACGACCTCGCCGGCGACATCGGCGCCGACGAGCCGTCCGGCGATCGTCACGACGGGCACCTGCGACGCGATGCGCGACCAGTCGCCGCCCGACGGTCCGACGGGGGCGACGAGCAGGCCGTCGACGCGCTGGGCGACGAGTCGCGCGGCGAGGTCCAGCTCCTCGCCCGCGTTGCCGTCGGCATCGGCGAGCAGCGTGTGCAGACCCCGGGCACGCAGTTCGCGCTGCAGCGCGTGGGCCAGCGTCTGCTGCCAGAAGTCGGCAAGGCTCCCTACGATCACGCCGATCGTGCCGGTGCGGCCGCCGCGCAGCGCGCGCGCGACGGGGTCGGCCGCGTAGCCGAGCTCCTCCGCCTTGGCCTGCACCCGCTCGATCGTGGCGGCTGAGACGCGCTCGCCGCGCAGGGCGTAGGAGACCGCGGTGACGGAGAGTCCGGTCTCCTCGGCGATCTGCTTGATCGTGGGGCGCTTGGCGGTCGCCATGGCGGGAGCGTACAAGCCCGCTCGGAGTTGACGCGGTCCGCGGATTCGACCATGCTGGCAGCTATGCGGAAGGAACCTCTGTGAAACGTTTCAGTGTTTCGTTTCACATCGTGTATTCATGGGGTCTCCCGGGAGATCGGGCATGCTGACGCCCACCCAGGTTGCCGCCGGTCTGCTCGATGCGTCGCTCCCGCAGGCCGAGTGGACGCATCGCGGCCACATCACCGCCGCCCACGCGCTCACCGTCGAGCACGGCCCGGACGAGGCCCTGCGCCTGCTGCGCGCGTCGATTCCCCGCCTCAACGACGCCCACGGCGTGCCGAACACCGATGACGACGGGTACCACGAGACGCTGACGGTGTTCTTCGCCTGCGGGGTCGCCGACGCCGTGGCGCGTGGTCTCGGCGTCGAGGCGACGCTGGCGGAGCTGCCATCGGCGGCGCCACGCGCGTACTGGAGCGAGCGCGTGCTGATGGCGCCCGCCGCACGCCGCACCTGGGTGGAGCCCGACCGGGCCCGGCCAGCGTTCGCGCTGCAGCCCTAGCCGCGCTTGCGCAGCTTGCGGATCTGCGGCCAGGTGCGCGTGTTGACGATGTCGGCCTTCGTCGCCCAGCCGCGTCGCGCGGTATCCACGCCGTAGCGGAG
>CAWUMZ010000100.1:0-5871 GCA_963923625.1 uncultured bacterium
CGAGCACGGCGCGGCGCCCGAGGACGTCGTCGGCCGGCTCGCCGGCATGTTCGGCATCGGCGATGGCTCGCCGGCCGCGCTGGACGATCTGATCGCTCTGGCTGCGGGTTAGCCGCAGACGTCGCGGGGTTCTCCGTCGACCCTGCCGCAGCGCCTTTCGCGATGCACACGCGCGCGATACGCTGGAGACGGCGCCGGAGTCGTCAGGCGGGATCGGAGTCCAAGCGGGGTGAGCGGAACAGTCGACGCGAGCCAGGCCCTCCAACCGCCCGCGGTCGCGAGCCGCCCCGCGGGAGCGCTCACCCCGCCCATCCTGATCGGCGAGGCGGCGCGGCTCGCCGATCTGTATGCCGCCGAGCTCATGCACCCGGGCTGCGACGAGGCGTACACCGCGATCGCCCGAACCGCCGCGCTGGTGACGGGCGCGCCAGCGGCCCTGATCACCCTCGTCGCCGAACAGCGGCAGGTCTGCAAAGCCTGCTTCGGCATCGAGGCAACGGATGTCGACCGTCGCGACGCCTTCTGCTCGTACGCCATCCTCGAGCCGGAGCGCACACTGCACGTTCCCGACGCCACGCTCGACGAGCGGTTCCGGGACAACCCCTACGTCGTCGGCGAGCCGCACGTTCGGTTCTACTGCGGCGTACCGATCGTCTCAACCGCGGGACGCGCCTTCGGGACGCTCTGCGTGATCGGTTACGAGCCGCGCGAGCTCGACCTGCGCCAGTTGCAGGCGCTCCGGGATCTCGCGACCCAGACGTCGGCGCTCATCCAGGCGCGTACCCGCGTCCGGGAGTTGGAGGAGCGAACGGCATCGGATGGCGAAGCGCACACCGCGTTGCTGCGTTGCGTCGGCGAGTTGGTCGACAGCGCTGCCGATCTCGACGAGCTGCTGGAGCAGTCGCTCACCGCGATCGTCCGCGAGCTCCACGTGGATGCCGGCGGCCTCTGGTGGCACGACGGTGAGAATCTCGCAGTCGACCCGCTATGGGTCGACCCGACCGGTGCGCTCACCGGTATTCACCGTGCACGGGCGGGTCTCGCATTCCCGCCGGAGGTGATCATCCACTCCCGTGAGACCGCGACGCGCCACGGCGCCGATGTCCTGCCCGCCGTCGTGCTGGCCGCCATGCAGGGCGTCGGCATCAGCGGCTCGCACACGGTCCCGATCGTGGTCGACTCCGAGATCGTCGGCGCGTTCGAGCTGATCCCGAACCCCGCAGGCGAGCCCTCGCCGCGATGCCTCCAGGCGGCCACGCAGGTCGGCGCGGAGGTCGGTCGCTGGATCGAACGCGATCGAACTCCGCGGATGCTGCCCGACGGCGTGCCAACCGCCCCCAACGGTCGCCGCGGCGGCGTCTCCGACCCGCGCCAGATACGTCGCCGTGCGACGGTCAAGGCGCGACTCGAGCGGGCCGTGGAGAGCGGCGCGATCGGCGTCGCGTACGAGCCGATCGTCCGTGTCGCCGACGACGCGGTCGCGGGAGTCGAGGTGCTCGCGCGATGGCACGACGACGAGCTCGGCGACGTCACGCCCGGTGAGTTCATTCCGATCGCCGAGGAGAGCGGCGCGATCCGCGCCCTCGGCGCGCAGGTCCGGCGCCGCGCGCTGGTCGATCTGCCGCACGTCGTCGTCGCTGCGCCCCCGGGAGATGCGATCGCGCTGTGGAAGAACATCGCGGCAGAGGAGCTCACGAACGGCTTCGCCGCTGCGGTGCTCGCCGACCTGCGTGTGGCCGGAGTCGATCCCTCGCGCCTCACGCTCGAACTGACGGAGCGCGCCGCTCTCGAGCCGCGCGATGTGGCGTCGGCGCAGCTGGAGGAGCTGCGGTCGTGCGGCGTGGGGATCGCCATCGACGATTTCGGCACGGGGTTCACCTCGCTGACCCAACTGCGCACCCTCGACCTCACGCACGTCAAGATCGACCGCTCGTTCATCACCGGCCTCGTCGGCGAGCAGAGCGCGCGGGTGAAGCCGATCGTCAGCGGGATCATCCTGCTCAGCCACTCGCTCGGACTCGAGGTCGTCGCCGAGGGCGTCGAGACGGCGGCGCAGATGGAGGTGGTGCGGGAGCTGGGAGCCGACTTGGTGCAAGGGCATCTGCTCGCACCGGTTCCCTCGCCCGGCCCGCTGCGGGGATCCTCCCGAAACCGTCCGAGGTTCGTCCGTTAGGGGCCTTTCGATGGGACGCGCACACGAGCATCCGGCTCCTCTCCCGGTGTCGACTCCGAGCGTCGGCGGCGCGGACGCGACGACTTCGGTGCTCCCCGATGCCGATGAACTCCAGCGGCGCGTCGCTGAACTCGAGCAGCACAATGAGGAACTGCGCCGAATCGTCGAGAGGACCGAAGCGGCGATGCTGTGCTCGACCATCGACGCGGTGCTCGAGATCATGCGCGCGGCAGTGCTCGAGCTCTACCCCGAGGTGCACGTCTGCGTGTACCAGACGACGGCGGGCGCCGAGCTCGTCCTCGCATCGCATGCCACGTGCGGCGACGTCTGCGCGCGCACGCTGACGGAGGCGACGTGCAAGGCGCTTGAGCGCGGCGTCGTGCATCTGAGTTCCCCGGCAGACAGAGCGAGCAGCTGCGCGCACGCGCCGGCGGACCGCCTCACGATCTGCTCCCCGCTCGCGGGCGGCGGGGTCACCCACGGCGCTCTCGTGTTGATCTTCCCGGCGGACACGCAGCGCGATACCGAGTACCTCGTAACGCGGGTGAAGAGCATCGCCCAGCGCTTCGCCGTCGCAATGACGATCGTCGTCCAGCGCGAGGAGCTGTATCGCCGCGCACACACCGACGAACTGACCGGCCTGCTCAATCGCGCCGCGTTCGTCGACGAGGTCTCACGCATCCTGGCGGCCCACCAGCGCAACCCCCGCGCCTGCTCGCTGCTGCTGCTCGACCTCGACGGGTTCAAGAACGTCAACGACTCGCACGGGCATGCAGCTGGCGACGGCATGCTCCAACTGGTGGCGCGCTGCCTGCTCGAGCACGTGCGCGAGGGCGATCTGTGCGCGCGCTTCGGCGGCGATGAGTTCGCGATCGTGTTGATCGATGCCGACGCCCCCGCCGCGCGGGGAACCGCGAACCGGATCATCACCTCCATCGAGAAGCTGCGCGTCGAGGGGAGCGGAGTGCGCTGCTCGGTCGGGATCGTCAGCTGCGAGGAAGGCGATCTGCCGTGGGAGTCGTGGGACGGCCTGTACCGAGTCGCTGATGCGGCGCTCTACCAGTCGAAGCAGGACGGCGGTGGAGCGGCCGTCCTCGCCGGAGTCTAGGCGCCTGGGCGCTGGCTTCGGCGCTCGCGCACGCCGACCTCGCCGAGCTCCTGCAGGGGATCGAGCTCGACCGGCACGGTGTCCACGGCGTCGATCTCGGAGGCGCCGAGCGGCTCCAGGCCGAGGGCGGGGTCGGAGACGTGGATGACCGCGGACGGGTGCAGGACGATCGCCGCGGGCTCGCGTCCCTCCTCGAAGGCGCGGTGGATCGCGCCCTGCAGATCCTCGAGGAAGAACTCGCCGTCGACCATGGCGGCAGGGTACCAACGCGGAGGCGCACATCCTCGGCGGATAGGATGGGACGATGCCAGTCCCCGGCCGCCTGCTCCCGCTGCTCGCGCTCGCCGCACTTCTCGCGGCGTGTGGAGGCGCCACCTCGGCGGCGCCGACGCAATCCGGTGCACCTGCTCCACCGGCGACCGGCGCGAACGCCGTGACGATCTCCCCGTTCGACGCCGGGACGGGCGAGACGACCGCCGCGGCCGACACGAGCCAGTCGAAGCCCGCCTTCCCCGCCCCGACCCCGTCCGGCGTCCTCGCCCTCGCCGCGCAGCACCCGAACGGCCGCGTCGTCTACGCGACGGTCCTCAACGGATCGCAGGGCGAGCTGACCCTCGCGCGGCTCGGTGACAAGGGGCTCGTCGCCGTCACCGGCGACGCCGGCACGACGCGCGTCGGACTCAACCTCGCGGACTCGTCGATCGCGTGGGTCTGCGTGACACAGGGCGCCGACACGCCGACCTGCAAGAAGCGCGACTTCAAGGGCTACGGGGCCGCCGCGCTCGCCGCCGCCGCCCAGCTGGTGGGCGAGGACACGGCGCGCCAGATCGCCGCGAAGGTCGCGGCCGCCAGCGACGGCGGCCTGCAGGTGCAGACCCGCGCGAACCAGATCGACGCGTCGTGCCTGACAGGCACCGAGGCGAGCGGAAGCAGCCTGATGGTGTGCGTCTCCCCCAGCGGGTTCATCACCGACACGGAGCAGAACGGCGCGATCGCCCGCGCCAGCACCGTCTCGCCGGACGTCAGCCAGAAGGAGCTCGCGCCGAGCGCGAAGCTCTAGGCCGAGTCGACGTAGCGGCGACCGCCGTGCGCGGCCGCGAGCCGCTCGTCGACGGCATCGGCCGTCTCCGCGACTGCGCGCACCGCGTGCATCAGCTCGACGTCCTGCAGGTCGTCGGCGAGGATGGCGTGCTCGAACCAGAGCTCGCGGCGCGCATCCGTGTAGGCGAAGCGGCCGACCGGGCTCTCGTCGGCGATCGCGCACGCGGCGAGCGCGAGCTCGTCGGTGAGGTCGACGTCGACGAGCACGGGCGCGGCGATGACGAGCACCGCCGAGCGCTCCAGATGGTGCATCGCGGAGACGAACACGCGCGTCGAGCCGGCCTCGCCGTGCAGACCCCAGACGGGATCGTCGACGAAGCCGTTCGCCTCGAGCCAGCGCGCCGCGCGCTCGCGCACCACGGCGACGCGCTCCTCGGCGCCGCGGCGCACGTCGACGTCGGGGGTGCGGGGCTCGCCGGGATCCATCCCGCCGACACGCATGTGGAGGCGCGCGCCCTCATTCGCCGACAACCAGCCGACCGTCCAGACCGCGACGGTCACCTCCTCCTGCGCGAGCGTGTGCCCGCCGAGGATCGACTGCTCTGCCACCAGCGCGCTGCCGTCGTGGCGCAGGCGCCCGAGCACGAAGCCGTCGTGCTCCAGCAGGACCGCGGTGGCGATCGGCCCGGTGAAGCGCGGCACCGGCAGCACCTCGCTGGAGGCCACGACCATCGCCTGCGCATCGTCGTCGGGGTCCGCCATCACATCGACGCGCACGGACATGCGCGCGGCGCCGACGCGGCCGCGCCAGGCGGCGTCGCGCGGATCCTCCTCGACGAACGTGCGCTCGAGCGCGCGGCGCACCGAGGCGACGGTGCCGGGGAAGGCCTGCTCGCTCATGACCACCGCTTGGGTCGGACGAACGCGCTCGCGACCAGAGCGGCCTTGCGCGGGCGCGAGACGACGGAGCGCCCGCGGTTGGCCCCGTAGCCACCGCGTTCGATTTCGCGCAGGATCTCGCGGTACATCGCGCCGGCTGCCGCGACGGAGCGGCGACCGTGGACGAGCATCGGGACGCCGGCCAGACCCTGGTCGTAGAGCGTGTCGGCGCGCGCGATCTGGTCGCGGTAGAGCTCGGTGCGGTCCTGCGTGGCGAGATCGGTGATGCCGAACCGGGCGAGCGTGTCGGCGGCCAGGTAGATGCGGCCGTTGGCGAGGTCCTCATCGACGTCGCGCAGGATGTTCGTGCGCTGCATCGCGTTGCCGAGCGCGCGCGCCGCGTTCCACGCCGCGTCGTCCCATACGCCGAGGATCGACGCCATCATCTCCCCCACGCAGCCGGCGACGCGATAGCAGTAGACGTCGAGGTCGCCCTCGGTCTCGATGCTCGGCGTGCCGAGGTCGTCGCGCATGCCCTGGAGGAAGGCGACGAGCGCCGGGCGCGGCAGTCCGTACCGTCGCGCCAGGTCCGCGAGGATCACGGTCTCACGCGTGGAGGTCTCGTCGGTGACGAGCCACGTCTCGACCGCGGCGACGGCCGCGTCGGCCT
>CAWUMZ010000101.1:0-5849 GCA_963923625.1 uncultured bacterium
GCTCCTCCTGGTAGTTGGCCAGCTCGGCGTGGATCGCGACGAAGCCCGCGACCGCCTCATCGACCTCGAGGCTCGCATCGACCACGTGCAGCAGCAGTCGGGCGCGCTCGAGATGCGCGAGGAAGTCAAGGCCGAGCCCGTGACCCTCGGCCGCACCCTCGAGCAATCCCGGCACATCGAGCACGGTGATCTGGCGGTCGACCGCCAGATCGACGACGCCAAGCACCGGCTCGATCGTCGTAAACGGGTAGTCGGCGACCTTCGGCTTGGCGTTCGAGATGCGGCGCAGCAGCGACGACTTGCCGATGTTGGGAAAGCCGAGCAGAGCAGCGTCGGCCGGCAGCTTCAGCTGCAGGAAGAGCGTGTGCTCCTCCCCCAGCCCGCCGAGCTCCGCCGTGCGCGGCGCCTGGCGTACGGCCGTGCGAAAGCGGCGGTTGCCCGACCCGCCACGTCCGCCCTGGGCGATCACCGCGGTCGCTCCCGCCTTGGCAAGGTCGACGAGCAGCGTGTCCTCCTCGTCGAGCACCTGGGTGCCGACCGGCACCGGGACGAGCAGGTCCGCTCCCATCGCGCCCGTGCGGTTCGAGCCCTCGCCACCGCGCCCGTCCTCCGCCGTCAGGTGCGGATGATGACGCACGGCCGTCAGGTCGCGCAGCGAGGAATCGGCGACGAGCACGACGCTGCCGCCGTTGCCGCCATCGCCGCCAGAGGGACCGCCGCGCGGCACGAACTTCTCGCGCCGGAACGCCACGGCACCATCACCACCGCGTCCCGCTGCGACGTAGATCGTCGCCCGGTCGGAGAACACGGGCGGCTACCCGGATCAGGCCTCGGCCGAGACGACCGAGATGATGCGCTTGCCGCGCCGCTGGCCGAACTCGACGATGCCGTCCTGCGTCGCGTAGATCGTGTGGTCGACGCCGAGGCCGACGCCCGCACCGGGATTGAACTTGGTGCCGCGCTGGCGCACGATGATGCCACCGGCGCGGATCGTCTGACCGCCGAAGACCTTCACGCCGAGCCGCTTCGACTGGGAGTCGCGGCCGTTCTTGGAGGAGCCGAGGCCCTTCTTATGCGCCATTGTCAGCCTCCTTGGCCGGGGTGCTCTTGCCGAAGGCGATCGACTCGATCTCGATCACGCTCTGCCGCGAGCGGTAACCCATGCGGCGCGAGCTGCTCTTCTTCGCCTTGTACGTGCGGATGTTGATCTTGGGTCCGAGCTTGTGCTCGCGCACGCGCGCCGAGACCTTGACGCCCTTGCAGGCATCGGCCGTGGCGGCGGTCGTCTTGCCGTCGGAGGCGAGGACGACGTCGGGCGTGAACGTGCCACCCTCGTCGACCGCGAGGCGATCGACGACGAGGTACTCGCCCTTGGTGACGCGGTACTGCTTACCGCCGACTGCGATGACTGCGAACATGGTTGACCTCGAGACGGGCCGCGACGTGCGGCAACGGGCGGGAACGTAGCAGAGAAGCGGTGCGCGAGGCTCCGCTCCCCTGCTCCGTGCTCACGAGTCCTTGCCGAGGATCCTGCCGAGCAGGCCCTTCTTCTTGGCCGGCGCCTTCGGCTTCGGCTCCGCAGCGGGCTTCTCAGCGGCCGGTGCGGCCGCATCGCCCTGCTTGCCGCCCCGCGGAGCGCGCGGCTTCGAGGCGGGCTTGTCGTCGCCCGCGGCGCCCCCGGAAGCCGGCGGCGCGTCGGTGCTGCCGCCCTCGGCGGCAGCGGCGCGGCTGCTCGCGGAACGACCGCGTCCGCCGCGGCTGCGACGCCGCTTCGGGCGGGCCGCGGCCTCGCCGTCGGCATCGCCATCGGCGCTCGGCGAGGCGTCGGCTACGACTGGCTCAGCGCCGTCCGCATCCGCATCGACCCCCTCGGCTCCAGCCGCACCGGCACGGCGGCGCGCGCCGCCCCGGCGGCCGCGGCGGCGGCGCTTGCGCGGCGCACCCTCGGCCGAGACATCGCCGTCGTCACCGTCCTCATCGCCCTCGTCGTCGGCCTTGACGTCCTCGGAGGCCTCATCATCCGCGACACCCTCGGCGGGAGCCGCAGCGGGCTTGCGCCGGGTGCGGGTGCGCTTCGGCTGCTCGACCGGGTTGCCGTCCTCGTCGAGCAGGTGCGCCTCCGGCGGCAGCTCGACCTCGACCGGCTTGTCGAGCGGCTCGGTCTCCTCGCCGACGGACGCGGTCACGTCGCCGGTCGGCGTGTCGATCGTGGCCGACGGCGTACGGCTGCGCTTGCCCTTGCGCTTCTTGCCCTCGAGGTCGATGCGCTCCCCGACGAGCCGCGGCGGCTCGTGCACGTCGGAGCGGGGATCGACCATCTTGATCATCTCCTCCTCCGTGATCGGCGCGGCATCGAGCAGCACTGCGTGGGCCTCGAGGCGGCCGACGCGCTCGATCTTGATCTTGTGCGTCTCGCCGAGGTACGGGCCGGCGCCGGCGATCACGACGCGGTAGCCGCCTTCCATCACCGTGACGGCGTCGGCGGCCTGGAACATGTGCGGCTCGGAGATCGCCACCTCGAGCTCCTGGCCGATCTCGACCGGGATCGCATCCTCGAGGACCTCGCTGACCTTGCCGTGCTTGACGAACTCGCAGCGCTCGCGCGGCACGTCGTCGCGGGCCACGATCGAGAAGTGCTTGCCGGTGTCCTTCTCCAGCTCCTCGAGGCGCGTGCCACCGGGGCCGATCATGCGCGCGGCGACCTGCGCGTTGACCTCGACGAGGAAGGCCTCGGAGGACGACAGCGTCGCCTGGCGGCGGAGCGTGCGCAGGTTGTCGAGGGCGATCGTCTCGTCGCTCAGCACGCGACCCTCACCCGAGCAGCAGGGGCACTCCGTCGTCATGATCTCGCGGACGCCGTCGGTCACGTTCTGGCGCGTCATCTCGACGAGGCCGAGCGGACTGATCGACACGAGGTACACCTTGGAGCGGTCCTTCGCGAGCTCCTCCTTGAGGGCGGCGATGACCTGGTCGCGATTGGTCTTCGACTCCATGTCGACGAAGTCGATGACGATGATGCCGCCGAGGTCGCGCAGTCGCAGCTGGCGGACCACCTCGCGCGCCGACTCGAGGTTGTTGTGGAGGATCGTGTCCTCCAGACGCCCCTTGCCGACGAAGCGGCCGGTGTTGACGTCGACGATCGTGAATGCCTCGGCGTAGTCGAACAGCAGGTAGCCGCCGGACGGCAGATCGACGCGGCGCTTGAGCGTGCTCTCGATCGCCTCGTCGACGCCGTAGCGGCGCAACAGCCCGGTCTGGGCGGTGTGGCGCTTGACGCGCTCGGCGAGCTCGGGCGAACGCTCCTGGACGTACGAGACGATGCGGTCGTGCATCGCCTCGTCATCGACGATCAGCTCGTCGACGTCCTGGCGGAAGTCATCGCGCACGAGGCCGAGGGCGATGTCGACCTCGGCGTGGATCAGACTCGGCGCCTTGGCCGTCTCGACGCGGGCGCGGATGCCCTCCCACTGGTCCTCGAGCAGGGCGAGGTCGCGCTCGAGCTCGGCCAGGTCGGCGCCCTTTGCGGCCGTGCGGACGATCAGACCGCCGCCGAGGCGCGGCTTGAGCTGCTTGACGAGATCGCGCAGGCGGTCGCGCTCGCCGTCGGGCAGGCGCTTCGAGACGCCGCCGCCCTCGCCGTCCGGGACGTACACGAGAAAGCGGCCGGCCAGCGAGATATCCATCGTCACGCGGGCGCCCTTGGTCTTCATCGGGTCCTTCGTCACCTGGACGAGCAGCGACTGCCCGCCCTTGACGAGGTCCTGGATGCGCTTGGAGCGGCGTGCGCGCTGATCGAGTCCGTCGATGCGGATCTCGGCGACGTGCAGGAACGCGTTCTTGTCCAGACCGGCGTCGACGAAGGCCGCCTCCATTCCGGGCAGGACCGTGTCGACCTTGGCCAGATAGATGTTGCCGAGGAGCGAGCGACGCTCCTCGCGCTCGATGTACGTCTCGACGACGCGATCGTCTTCGATCAGCGCCGCCTTCGTCTCGTACGCATCGGCGGAAATCAGGATCTTCTTCATGGGGTCTCCGTTGCCGCCACGCGCGCCGGTTTCGGCGCCATGGCGATGGCTAGTCGAGTGACTCCGGCCAGCGGCAGGTCGGCGGTCGCGCAGCTTGCGAGCGCGCGAACGACCTCGTCCGGCTTGGCGGAGCCATCCTCGAGGATGGCGATGTCGACGATCACGCTGCTGCCATCGAGCCGCGGCTCGGGGGCGTAGCGCTTGACGTCGACCGTGCGCCGCTGCTTCGGGCTGCGGCGATCGATGGGCAGTTCCGGCGACGCGAGGTACGCGTCGACGGCACGGGCGAGGAGCTCGCCCGGTGCATCGAAGGTGATGCGGTAGGTGGCCCCGACGACGACGGTCTTGGGACCGGCGAGGCGGGCTTCCAGCGGCACGACTCCCCGCGGACACGTCGCGGAGAGGCGTGAAATCAGGTCGGCGAGGTCGTGGTGGTCGCCCACGAGCTCGATCGTGCAGCGTTCGTCCTCCGACGCCGTGCCGACGCCGCGCGCGAGCGCGAGGCTGATCACGGGCTTGGGACGCATGCCGTTCGACAGCGCGATCTCGTAGCCGGCGCGCCGAAACGCGGCCAGCAGCAGATCCACCATCTCGAGATGGCTCAGGAACCGCGCACGGTCCCGGATGGCGAGGCGGAGCTCGATCCTCACGGCATGAACTGCGGGATGTGCGGCATCAGGCCTCCACCAACCGATTCCGCACGGGGCCGACGCAGGCGCCGCAATCACTGCAGCCATCCCATCGACAATCCCCGGTCGGCCGTTCGGCGCGACTCTGCCACCACTCATCCAGCAGGAACTCCTTGGACACACCGCTGCGCACGTGATCCCACGGCAGCGGGTCGAGGGGATCGCGCTCGCGCGTCGCCTCCACCTCGAGGTCGCGCCCGGCGGCGGCGAACGCGTCGCGCCAGAGCTCCTCGCGGTGGTGCTCCGACCAGGCGTCGAAGCGCGCACCCGCGCGCCACGCCGTCTCGAGCACATCCCCGGTGATCGCATCTCCACGACCGAGCGCGCCTTCCAGCATGCTCGTCCGGACGTCGTGGAGGGAAAGCTTGACCTGGCGCCCCTTGAGCGCGCGACGCAGGTAGTCCTGCTTCACGCGCAGCTGGTCCGGGGGCGCCATGCCGCTCCACTGGAACGGCGTGTGCGGCTTCGGCACGAAGTTCGAGGCGGAGACGTGGACGGTGAACTTGCCGCCCTCGCCGTAGTGCTTCCGTCCGATCTCACGGGCCTTGAAGCCCAGATCGACGATGCCCTGGACCTCCTCGAAGGTCTCGAGAGGCAGGCCGATCATGAAGTACAGCTTGAGGCTGGTGTACCCGGCCGCGAAGGCCGAGTCGATCGCGTTCTCGATCATCTCGCCGGTGATCGTCTTGCAGATGATGTCGCGCATCCGCTGCGTTGCCGCTTCGGGCGCCATCGTGATCGAGCGCTGGCGCGTGTTGGCCGCTGCGGCGAGGGCGACCGGCCCCGTGTCGACGCGGTTCGAGGGCAGCGACAGGTGGAGATCCGGGCGGACCTCCTTGATCTCGCGGATGGCGCGCGACACGCCCGAGTAGTCGCTCGTGGCGAGCGAGGTGAGCGACAGCTCGTCGTACCCCGTGCACTCGAGCTGGGCGAGGCCGGCCGTGACGACGTCCTCGACCTTGCGCTCGCGCACCGGCCGGTACCACGTCCCGGCGTGGCAGAAGCGGCAGCCGCGCGTGCACCCGCGCATGACCTCGACGGACGCCCGCGAGAAGATCGCGCTGGCGTACGGCACGACGGGCTTGGTCGGGGCCGTGTCGATCGAGAAGTCGGCGAAGATCGCCCGCTCGACGGG
>CAWUMZ010000102.1:0-5803 GCA_963923625.1 uncultured bacterium
GAGGAGATCGCGCGCGCCGAGGAGATCGAGGCGGCCGAGGAGTCCGGCGAGGCCGAGGAGGCCGTCGTCGACAACCCGAATGTCGTCGCCGAGACGCCGACGCAGGGCTCGTCCGAGCCGCGCGCCGAGGGCGATGCGCCGCGCAAGCGCCGCCGCCGTCGCGGTGGGCGCGGCCGCGGCAAGGGCAACGGCGGCGGGGGCGAGAGCGCTCCCGAGCCCGTCTCGGCCGACTGAGAACGACGTCGCATGACGCAAAGGGGCCAGACCCCTCTGCGTCACCCAGCGGTTTCGGGGACACCAGAGCGTTCAATGTGACGCATAGGGGTCTGGCCCCTTTGCGTCAGTCGACGGAACGGGCGCGCTGGAAGAGGCTGCGCACGAACAGCGGTGCGCGGAAGCCGAGGATGCCGAGGATGCCGATCGCGATGATCACCGAGCCGAGGATCACGAGCCACTCGGTGAAGTCGGGCGGGCTGATCGCGAAGAAGTCGGCCACGAACGGGATCTCGTAGGCCACGATCACGCCGGCGACGAGTGCGGCCATCAGCACGCCGACGCCCCAGGCGCGCACGTTCGACTGCTCGACGGCCTCGTCCTCGAGCAGGAGGATCAGATAGAAGCCGATCAGGATCAGCACCATCAGCGCGGTCGAGCGCGCGTCGGCGATCGTGTGCCCCGGCAGGCTGCGTGTGATGCCGTACGCCGCGAGCACGCCGATCGCGCTGACGATGCCGCCCGGCACGCTGAAGCGCAGGAGATCGCGCAGGAACGGCACCTTCGTCGGCAGGCCGACGCTCGGTGCGACGGCGAGCACGAACGCGGGAATGCCGACCATGAACGCACCAGCCAGCGAGAGGTGGCGCGGGAGCAGGGGGTAGGCGGCGCCCGAGACGCCGATCGTGAGGATCAGCGTCGCGGCGAACGCGCTCTTGACGACGAAGAGCTTCGCGACGCGACGGATGTTCGAGAGGATGCGCCGCCCCTCGGCCACGCCCTGCGGCAGTGACGAGAACGAGCCGTTGAGCAGCACCATGTCGCTGACGCCCTTCGCGATCTGCGAGCCCGAGCCGAGCGCGATCGACATGCGCGCGGCCTTCATCGCGGGCACGTCGTTGACGCCATCGCCGATCATCGCGACGTAGCGGCCGCGACGGCGCAGAGCATCGACGAGCTCGCGCTTCTGCTCCGGCGTGATGCGTCCGAAGACGCTGTGCGTGACGGCCACGTCGCCGAGCGCCTCGAGGTCGCCCATCGGCAGATCGGCGCCGCTGATCGCCGTCGTATCGCCGAAGCCCGCCGCCTCCGCGACCGCCTCGACCGTGCGCGGCGCGTCGCCGGAGATGACCTTCAGATCCACGCCCTGCGCGCGGAAGAATCCGACGACCTCGGCGGCATCGGCGCGCATCTGCTCCTCGAGGACGACGATGCCAGCCGGCTCGAAGGTGATCGGCATTGGCGGCGGCACGTCATCGTGCTCGGGGATCGGCGGCAGGCCGCTGGCGGTGCCGATGACGAGGACGCGTCCTCGCTGCTCCTGGAAGGCGGTCACGGTCTCCGCGAGAGCACCGGCGCCCAGCACCTCCGGTGCTCCCAGCACGATCGTCACATCGGCGAGCTGCACGCCCGACCACTTCCAGCGCGATGAGAACGGGAGCTCGGCGAGCACGGGCTCGGCCGCCGTCGGAATGGCAGCGAGGATCGCGTCCGACGAGCCGGAGCGGATCTCGGCTGAGGCCGCCAGCCGCGCCGCGAGCCGACGCACGCCGTCCTCGGTGCGCTCGGGTGCCGCCACCACGGCCGTGAGGCGCAGCGAGCCGTCGGTGAGCGTGCCCGTCTTGTCGACGCAGATCGTGTCGACGCCGGCGAGCGACTCGACGGCGTTGAGGCGCTGCACGAGGGCCCCGGCGCGCCCGATCTTGACGGCGCCGAGCGCGAAGGTGATGCTCGTCAGCAGGATCAGCCCCTCGGGCACGACCGAGATGAGGCCCGCCGTCGCGGTCTCGGCGGCCTGCTGGAAGTCCGTCGAGTGGATGCGGAAGGCGATCACGAGCGCAGCCGCGAGCGGGATCATCAGCAGCAGCAGTGCGCGCAGCAGCCGGTCGATGTCGAGCTGCAGCGGCGAACGCTGATCCGTCGCCTGCTTCGCGGCGGACGTGAGACGATTGGCGTACGCCGACGCGCCGACGGCGGTGACGCGGTACACGCCGGCACCCGCGGCGCAGTACGCGCCGGAGTAGACCGCATCGCCCGCTCGACGTGCGACGTGATCGGACTCGCCGGTGAGGATCGACTCGTCGATCGCCAGCCCGCGCGCCTCGATCAGCTCGCCGTCGGCCACGATCTGGTCGCCCGGCTGCAGCTCCACGATGTCGTCCGGCACCACCTCATCCGCGAGGATCGACACGGTGGCGCCATCGCGGCGCACCGTCGCGTGCGGTGCGATCAGCAGCGCGAGACGGTCGAGGGCCTTCTTCGCCCGCAGCTCCTGGACGATGCCGATCAGCGCGTTGATGACGATCACGGCGGCGAACAGCGCGTCCTGCCAGGCGCCGGCGATCAGGATCAGCACGAGGAAGCCGAGCGTGATCAGGTTGATCAGCGTGAAGACGTTGCGCCGGAGGATCGCGCGGACCGGGATGCTCGTGCGCTCGTGCGTCGGCTCGCCGAGCGCGCGCCGACGCTCCGCGACCTGCGCGGACGTCAGGCCCTCGAAGGCGGAGGCGCTCACCCGGAGGATCGTACCGAGCGCCGGGGAGGCGTCGGCTTCGGCTCGTCGAGCCCCGTCTGCGCGATGTCGAGCACGCCGTGCGCGTAGGCGGCGGCGCCCGACTCGCTGGCGCCGCCCTGGTTCTCCGTCAGCGCGACGGTGATCAGCGTGCCCGACGGCTCGAACACCGCGGCGACGTCGTGCCAGACGACGTCGATGTAGCCGATCTTGTGGGCGACGACCCAGTGCGTCCACGGGTGGAAGAGACCGGGGTAGTCGGTGTGCGACAGCAGCCACAGCGCCACGCGCGCGTCGCGGCCGGTGAGCCCCGCGGCGTGGGCGCGTCCGGTGCCGCCCGCGGCCTGCACGACGGACTGCATCAGCACGCCGAGGTCGTGCGCGGTGACGACCTTGCAGCACTTCAGCTGCGGCTGGTCGTTGATCTGCACGGGCGGGTTGAGCCCCTTGCGGTCCTGGTTCGGCAGGTAGCCGCCCGCCTCGTCCGAGTGCATCGCCCCGAGCCTGCGCATGACCGCGTTGACGCGCGCGCCGCCCGTGTCGACGCTCCCGCCCCCGATGGCCTGCAGCATCGTATTCGCCGCGTCGTTCGACGAGGCGCGGATCATCGACTGCAGCGCGCCCCATTCGGCCGCGCCGACGGGGTCGCGCTTGAGGCGGATCAGGTACGTGATCATGATCGGCAGCTTCGCCGTGCTCGCGGCGGTGAACTTCGCGCCCGCGTTCCACGACGCGCCGCGACCCGTCGCGAGGTTGACCGCCCAGGCCGCGGCCGAGCCGGCAGGACGCGAGAGGCGCTGCATCCGCAGCTGCGCATTCGGCGGCGTCATCGTCGTCGGGCGCGCGATCGCGGCCGCCTTCGGCAGGCCGAGCACGTTCGTCGCCGACACGCGACCGACGGCGTGGCCGTCGTGCAGGCCCACCACCGTCACCGTCTCGTCGCGCGAGGGCAGGCCGAGCGGCCCGACGACACCGCGCTTGACGGGCTTCGACAGCGTCACCAGCTTGTACTGACGCCCGTTGACGCGCACCGAGATGGCGTCGACCGGCTGCTTCGACCGGAACGAGACGATCCCCGGATTCGCCTCGAACGGGCGCGGAGCATCGACGGTGAAGGCGACGGCCATGACGCGCACGATATCGGCTCAGGATCCTGGTGTCCGGCGGCCTGAGTAGCGTGCTGGCAGGTGGAAGCGCACGAGGATCTCGCACGGCTGCTCGACCTCCGGCTGGCCGGATTGTGGGCGGAGCTGTTCGAGGTTCCCCGCGAGAACTGGGATCCCGAGCTGATCGGCTGGTACCTGCGCACCGCCTACAGCCAGGGCTACGCGGACGCGATGTCGTACATCGATCGCGCCGAGCTGCGCGACGAGCTGCAGCGCATCGACGACGCCTACCCGGACGCCGCCTGATCCGGCTGAAATCCGCCGGTCTCCGATAGACTGAGTGCCGTGAGCGAGACGCCCGCCGCCACCCCCGAGGAGCCCAAGCAGGGCTTTCGCCATGTGCGCCTCGTGATCGCGCTCGTGGTCGCATCGCTGCTCGGGACGTTCGCGGTCTACACCGCCTTCGCCGACTCGTCGATCCCCGTGCTGATGGTGTCGCAGGCGCAGGCCTACACCGGCAAGAAGGTGCGCCTCGAGGGCAAGGTCACGCAGTCCAGCGGCGACGCGGCGAACGCCAGCGGCCTGCACTTCACCGTCAAGGACTACAAGGGCTCCGAGACGCTCCCGGTCGTCTACACGGGCGCGGTGCCCGACGCGTACAAGGTCGGTCGCGACGTCGTGATCGACGGCACGCTCAAGGACGGCGTGTTCACCGCCGTGCCCGACTCGCTGGTGACGAAGTGCCCGTCCAAGTACTCGGACAAGGCGACCAGCTCGGACACGAAGTCCTGAGCCGCGGGGAGCTGACGTGGCACTGATCGGGCAAGGCGCGCTGATCCTCGCGCTGCTCGTCGCCGTCTACACCGCCGGCGCCTCCCTGTGGGCCG
Source organism: uncultured bacterium (assembly GCA_963923625.1). Taxonomy (GTDB): domain Bacteria; phylum Actinomycetota; class Thermoleophilia; order Gaiellales; family F1-60-MAGs149; genus F1-60-MAGs149. The sequence continues at coordinate 4,719 of CAWUMZ010000102.1, forward strand.
CGACCGGACACGATCGCCGCCTGCTGGCGAGCGCGCGCCACGGCCTCTGGGGGATCCTCGCGCTCGTCGCGATCGCCGATGTCGTCTTCCTGCACGCGCTGTTCACCCACGACTTCTCGTTCAAGGTCGTCGCCGACACCTCATCGCGCTCGCTGCCGACGGTGTATCTGATCACCGCGTGGTGGGGCTCGCAGGCCGGATCGCTGCTGCTCTGGGCGACGGTACTCGCGGTGTTCAGCCTGCTCGGCCTGCGCAGTACGCGCAACGCTCTCGGCGAACTGCAGCCGTGGATGATCATGGTGCTGTCGCTGATCGCCGCGTTCTTCCTGCTGCTGCTCGTCGTGCCGGCCAGCCCGTTCGTCACGCAGACGGCGCCTCCCGACGGCATCGGTCTCAACCCGTCGCTGCAGAACCCGTACATGGCGCTCCACCCGCCGAGCCTCTACCTCGGCTACGTGGGCCTCGCGATCCCGTTCTCGCTGGCGATGGCGGCGATGCTCGCCGGCCGCACCGACGCGCGCTGGGTCGTCGCGTCGCGTCGCTGGACGCTGGCCTCGTGGGGCTTCCTCGGCATCGGCATGCTGCTCGGCGCGCACTGGGCGTACACCGAGGTCGGCTGGGGCGGCTTCTGGGCGTGGGATCCGGTCGAGAACGCCGCGCTGATGCCGTGGCTCGTCGCGACCGCATTCCTGCACTCCGTGATGGTCCAGGAGCGCAAGGGCATGCTCAAGGTCTGGAACATCGCGCTGATCGCCGGCGCCTTCGCGCTGTCGATCTTCGGCACGTTCCTCACGCGCAGCGGCATCCTCTCGTCCATCCACGCCTTCGTCGCGACCGATATCGGCTGGTACTTCATGTTCGGCCTCGGCTCCGTCCTGATCGGCTCGTTCGCCCTCATCCTGTGGCGCCTGCCGCTCCTGCGCGCGGACCGTCGCATCGAGTCGGTGGTGAGTCGCGAGGCGACGTTCCTCTTCAACAACCTCCTGCTTGTCGGACTCGCCTTCGCGGTCCTGTGGGGCGTCGTGTTCCCGCTCTTCACCGAGGCGATCGGCCAGGTGCGCGAGTCGGTCTCCACGCCGTTCTAC
>CAWUMZ010000103.1:0-5670 GCA_963923625.1 uncultured bacterium
CCCCTATGCGTCATGACGACCACCATCTCCAGCACACCACTTCGACATGACGCATAGGGGTCTGGCCCCTTTGCGTCACATCAGCGAAGCGCGTCGATGACTTCGGCCGCGGCGCGCTGGCCGCTGCGGATCGCACCCTCGATCGTCGCCGTCCAGTCGCGCGGCGCGGTGTGCTCGCCGGCGAACGACACGCGGCCGATGGCGTCGCCGATCGGGTGGCGGTCGCGGTCGTCGGGGATGCCGGTGACGGCCGAGTAGGTACCGCCCGTCCAGGGTTCGTCTCGGCGCCAGATCGTCGTCTCGGCGGCCGCGTCATCGAGCGCCGGCAGCTCGGGCCAGAACCCGCGGATGCGATCGATCCACGTCTCCGGACCGGCATCGACGTCGAGTGCGTCGAGCACGGGCGCGCCGCCGATCCACGAGCCGACGACGGTGCCGCCGACGTCGTCGCACGGCGTCGTGTACGCCCAGAAGCGATCGGCGGTCGACATGATCGCGGCCGGTGCGATCGGCTCGGCCGCGGGGACGACGAGCTTGGCGGCCTGCCCCACCGGGATGGCATCCATCGCGGCGACGCGGTCGGCCGGCAGCGGCGGGTCGAACGCGATGCGCTGCGTGACCGCGAGCGGCACGGCGACGATGCAGGCGTCGGCCTCGTGCACACCGCTGGCTGCGTGAACACGAACGCCATCCGGGTCGTGCTCGATGCGCGTAACGGGATCGTTCAACTTCACTGCCGCGCCGAGCCGCTCGGCCAGACGTAGCGCGATGCCCTGGTTGCCGCCCTGAATGCGACGCGTCTCGCCATCGTCGAGCAGGTGCCCGACGGTGCGCAGGCGCTCCGCCGGCAGGTGGTCCAGCGCGACGGACGAAGCGCTCTGCGAGCGGCTGGCGAGCAGCTCGCGGATCGCGTCGTCCTCGACCACCGCGAGGATGTCGAGCGCCATCGCGTCGGGGCCCGCGGCCGCTGCCGCCTCCTCCACCGCGTGCGCGGCGGCGAGCGCCTCGGCGCGATCGATGCCCGGATCGGGGCGCAGCTCGCGGTCGGGATAGCGGATGCCCATCCCCATGTATCCGAGGCCGAGCTCCTCGACCATCGCGTCGGTCGCGTCGTAGCCGGCGGTGATGAACTCGGCGCCGCGCTCGATCAGCGCGCCGCCCGCGGTGCGGTCGCTCCAGACGCGCCCGCCCACGCGATCGCGCGCCTCCAGCACCGTCACCTGCACGCCCGCCCGCGCCAGCGCATCGGCAGCCGTCAGCCCGGCGCACCCCGCTCCGATCACCACGCACGTCTTCATGGCGGTGACCCTACCACCCGCTGGTACCTTCTCCCAATGGCGGCGATCCTGCTCCTCGGCGGCCGTTCCACGCGCATGGGCGCGCCGAAGGCCGAGCTGGACTGGCACGGCACACCGCTGGCCGCGCACGTGGCGCACGTGCTGCAGGCGGCGACGGGCGGTCCGGTCGTCGCCGTCGCCGCACCTGATCAGCGTGTGCCGGAGCTGCCAGCGGGCATCGAGCTGGCACGCGATCGCGTCGCCGACGAAGGGCCGCTCCGCGGGATCGAGGCGGGGCTCGCCGCGATCGGCCCGCGCGCGGATGTCGTGTTCGTGGCCAGCGTCGACACCCCGCTCCTCCACCCCGCGTTCGTCACCGCGCTGCTGGCTGCGATGGCCCCGGACGACGATCTGCTCGTCCCCGAGGCGCAGGGCTTCCGCCACCCCCTCACCGCGGCGTGGCGCACATCGACGCTGCCGACGGTGACGGCCGCCCTCGCCGACGGCATCGCCGGCCCGGGCGGCATCTTCGACCGCGTGCGCACGCGGTTCATCGACGAGGCCGCGCTGCTCGCCCTCCCCGGCGTCGCCGCGGTCGATCCGCAGCTCGACTCGCTGCGGAACGCCAACACACCCGAGGAGCTGACCTCAGCGCGTGAGCGCGCGGACGCCCGGTAGGCCGGCGATCCAGAAGCGGATCGGGTCGGTCAGCCGCGCGACGAGCGCCGCGAGCGGCAGCCAGACGCGGTCGAGGCGCATCACGATCAGCGCGGCGATCGCGCCGATGACCGCGCCGCCGATCACGTCGGTCGGATAATGCGCGCCGATCATCAGGCGCGAGACGGCGGTGAGCACCGCGAGGACCATCAGCCACTTGCCGGCCCGCGGGTACGCGATCCACGCGGCGGTCGCGATGGCAAAGGCCGCGGTCGAGTGGTCGGACGGGAACGACGAATCGGTCGAGGCATGGCCGACGGGCACGATGTCGATGTGCGCCTCGAACGGGCGTGGACGGTCGATCAGGCGGATGATGATCTGGTTGATGCCGAGCGCGAGCGCGGCCGCGAAGTACGCGCCGGTCGTCGCGCGCTTGCCGCGATCGACGCCGCGCCCGGAGATGAGCCACGGCACCGCAGCCGCGATGAACACGATCGGCACGATCCACGCCGCCAGCAGCTCGGTGAGGCTCACGAGGAACGCGTGCTCGCGCACGAACGCATTGATGGCGTGCTCGATCGAATAGTCCACGGATTCCCCTCGGTGACGACCGCCTCACGCTATCACCGGCTGGGACCGGCTCCCGCTTGCGCATCGTCCGCCATCTCGCATACGGTCACGGACATGAGCGACCTCGCCGAACTGCGCGCCGTCATCGAGGGCATCACCGGTGCCGACCATGTCACCACGTCGGAGTCCGAGCTCGAGCGCCACGGCCACGACGAGTCGTGGCACGAGACCGCCCGCCCGGACCTCGTCGTCTTCCCCGCGTCGACCGACGAGGTCGCGGCGATCGCGCGCGCCTGCCATGAGAGGCGCATTCCGATGATCCCGTTCGGCGCCGGCTCGTCGCTCGAGGGCAACGTCGCGGCGTTGCGCGGCGGCGTGTCGATCGATCTCACGCGCATGAACCGCATCGTCGAGGTGCGGCCGCAGGATCTCGACGTGACCGTCGAGGCCGGCGTCACGCGCCGGCAGCTCGAGGCGCGCCTGCGCGAGGACGGCGTCTTCTTCTCGGTCGACCCGGGCGCCGACGCGACGCTCGGCGGCATGGCCGCAACCGGCGCCAGCGGCACGACGGCGGTGCGCTACGGGACGATGCGCGAGAACGTCCTCTCCCTCACCGTCGTGACGGCCGACGGCGCGGTGATGCGTACGCGCTCGCGCGCCCGCAAGTCGTCGGCCGGCTACGACCTGACGCACCTGATGATCGGCTCGGAGGGCACGCTCGGCGTCATCACCGAGCTGACGCTCAAGCTGCACCCGCTGCCGGAGACGACGGCCGCGGCGGTCGTCAACTTCCCCAGCATCAACGCCGCCGTCGAGGCCGCGACGGAGACGATCCAGATGGGACTGCCCGTCGCCCGCGTCGAGCTCGCCGACGCGGTGACGATGCGCGGCATCGCCGAGCGCTCCGAGCTGCCGGTCGCGGAGAAGCCCACGCTGTTCTTCGACCTCCACGGCACCGCCGCCGGCGTCCAGGAGCACGCGGAGGCGCTGGGCGAGATCGTCAAGGCGCACGGTGCCGAGGGCTTCGAGTGGGCGACCGATCCGGCGGAATCGAAGCGCCTGTGGTCGGCGCGGCACCAGGCCTACGAGGCCACGATCGCGCTGCGCCCCGGCGCGCGCGGCATGGCAACGGACGTCTGCGTGCCCGTCTCGCGCCTGGCCGAGTGCATCGAGGAGACCCGCGTCGACCTCGACCAGTCGGGCGTCTTCGCCGGGATCGTCGGCCACGTCGGCGACGGCAACTTCCACCTCACGATCGCGCTCGACCCCGATGTCCCGGCGGAGGTCGAGGCCGTCGAGCAGCTCCACGATCGCCTCGTTCACCGCGCGATCGCGATGGAGGGCACCTGCACCGGCGAGCACGGCGTCGGCTACGGGAAGGCGCGCTTCCTCCCCGTCGAGCACGACGCCGAGACGATGGCGATGATGCGCCGCATCAAGGACGCGATGGATCCGCTCGGGCTGATGAACCCGGGCAAGGTGCTGAGCGCGTGAGCGAGATCCGCACCTGGACGAACGGTGCGGCGTGGCTGGCGGAGTTCGAGACGGGCGCCGATGCCATGGACTCGCTGGAGGGCGGCTGGCTCGACGCGCAGCCCGAGCTCGCCGAGGAGGGCTGCGCCGCCGTGCGCGCCGGCGTCGAGCCGCTCGCGCAGGACCTGCGCACCGGTGAGCTCGGCCGCGGCGTCGTCACGGTCGTGCTGCACGCGCGCGACCTCGAGGTCGAGGCCTTCGGCGAGCCGATCGAGGCCGTCGCCGGCGAGCACTTCGGCGGCATCGACAAGGGCGACTGGGGCATCCGCGGCGGCGAGGATCCCGATTCCCGCTGGGAGGGCGTCGACGCGGAGCCAGACTACGACGGCGTCGACGAGGCGCCGTGAAGCCCGCCAACCGGCCCGCGACGCTCGCCGAGGTGGTCGCCGGCGGCCTCTGCTCGAGCTGCGGCATCTGCGCGAGCCTCGACTCGCGCATCGAGATGCGGCTGGCCACGAACGGCAACCTTCGCCCGCACCTGCCCGCCGATGCCGATCCGGCGCTCGTCGAGGTGTGTCCGGGAGCAACGGTCATCGGTGCCGAGCCCTCGAGGCTCGACGACGGCACGACGCTCGATCCGGTCTGGGGTCCGCGTCGCGCGATGCACCGCGCATGGGCGGCCGATTCGGCCGTTCGCCACACCGCCGCCGCGGGTGGCGTCCTGACGGCGCTCGGGATGTTCCTGCTGTCGTCCGGCCGCGTCGATGCCGTGCTGCATGTGCGCGCCGCGCCCGATGATCCCGCGCTCACCCTGCCGCAGATCTCGCGCACGCCCGATCAGGTGCTGAGCGGCGCGCAGTCGCGCTACGGCCCGGTCGCGCCGCTGCTGCCCGTCATGGAGCTGCTCGACGAGGGCGTCCGCTTCGCCGTCATCGCGAAGCCGTGCGACCTCAACGCGATCCGCAACCTCGCCCACCGCGACGCGCGGGTCGATGAGCAGGTCGCCTATCTGCTGACGATCTTCTGCGGTACGACCGCCAGTCGGCATATGCCGCGCGACATGGCGACGGCGCACGGCGTGGATCCGGACGCGCTGACGCTGTTCCGTTACCGCGGCATGGGCTGGCCGGGTCTGACGACCCTCGAGGACGCCGCGGGCAACCGCGCCGAATTGACGTACCGCGAGGCCTACCTCGACGAGGAGGAGACCCGCTGGCGCTACGACGCCCCGTGGCGCTGCAAGGTGTGCCCCGACCAGCTCGGCGAGGTCGCCGACCTGTCGGTCCCCGATGGCTGGCTGCTCGATGCCGACGGGCGGCCGCTGCACGACGAGGCGCCGGGGGTCAACGTGATCTTCGAGCGCACGGCACGCGGCAGCGAGCTCGTCGAGGCCGCCGTCGCCGCGGGTGCGCTCGAGCTCGCCGAGCTCTCCGAGCGCGATTTCGAGTGCATGCACGCCGACCATCGCGGCTACCGCCTCGGCGAGCCGGGCCGCCTCGCCGCGCTGCGCGAGGCCGGTGCCGCCGAGCCGCGTACGCAGGGCTACCGCTTCGCCCGGATGATCGAGCTGGCGGGCGACGAGTTCCTCGCCGCCCAGCGCGACGGCACGCTCGCGCGGATTGCGGATGGCCAGGCCTCCGAACCGCTGGTGTGACGCAAAGGGGCCAGACCCCTATGCGTCACGACTCGGTCC
>CAWUMZ010000104.1:0-5622 GCA_963923625.1 uncultured bacterium
GCTCCAGGATCGCGATCGCCACTGCGGCGCTCGTCGTGCGCGAGTGCGTGATCGATACGTCGATCGCCAGGACGCCCTTGCGCGCCGCCACCTCACGCGTCCAGCCGTGCAGCGTCACGGACGGCTTGCCGCGCCCGGCGACCTCGATCTCGGTCCACGTGAAGTGCACCCCGGTGCCGAGCGCCTTGCCGATCGCCTCCTTCGCGGCGAACCGCCCTGCGTAGCTCTCGCTCGGACGCGGCTTGCGGTCGAGCTCGGCGATCTCGCGCGGCGTGAAGCAGCGCTCGCGGAAGCGCTCGGGGTGCCGCTCGAGGGCGTGCTCGACGCGCTCGATCTCGATCAGGTCGAGGCCGACAAGGAGCCGCGGGGCGGCGAGCCCGTCGCTCACTCGACGGTGACGGTCTTCGCGAGGTTGCGCGGGCGGTCCACGTCGAGGCCGAGCCGACCGGTGATCTTGTAGGCCAGCAGCTGCAGCGGCACGATCGCGAGGATCGGCTGCAGCTCGGGGCGCGTGCGCGGCACGTACAGGACATGCTCGGCGTGCTGCTCGATCGAGGTGCTGCCGGCGGTGGCGACGGCGATCACGTGCGCACCGCGCGCGCGGACCTCCTCGAGGTTCGACGCCATCTTCTCGAACACGTGGCTGTCGGTCGCGACGGCGACGACCGGCGTGTCCTCGCCGAGCAGCGCGATCGGGCCGTGCTTCATCTCGCCGGCGGCGTACGCGTCGGTCGGGATGTAGGAGATCTCCTTCAGCTTGAGCGCGCCCTCCTGGCAGATCGGCAGGCCGAGGTGGCGGCCGAGGTAGAGGAAGAAGCGATCGTGCGCAAAGCGGTCGGCGAGCAGGTCGAGCTGGGCGTCGAGCGCCTTGTCATCGAGGATCTCCTGGACCAGCTCGGGCACCTCGCGCAGCTCGGCGCCGATCAGCGAGACGTCCTCGGGTGCGAGATGGCCGCGCACCGCGCCGAGGTGCAGCGCGATCAGGGTCATCAGCGTCACCTGCGCGGTGAAGGTCTTGGAGGCGGCGACGCCGATCTCGAGCCCGGCGCGGGTGTAGAGCACGCCGTCGGCTGCGCGGGCGATGGCGGAGCCCATGATGTTCGTCACGGCCACGACGCGCGCCCCGCGATCCTTCGCGATCTGCATCGCCGCGAGCGTGTCGGCCGTCTCTCCCGATTGCGAGATCGCGAGCACGAGCGTCTTGGGATCGAACACGCCGTTGCGGTAGCGCCACTCGCTGGCCACGTCGGCCTCGGTCGCCACGCCGCCCCACTCCTCGATCAGGTACCGGCCGACCAATCCGGAATGCAGCGCGGTGCCGCACCCGACGATCAGCACGCGGTTGATCTCGCGCAGGTCGTCGTCGCTGAGGCCGAAGCCGTCGAGGTGGAGCTCGCCGTGGTGGAAGCGCTCGGCGATCGTGTCGGCGATCGCCGTGGGCTGCTCGTGGATCTCCTTCAGCATGAACGTCTCGTACCCGCCCTTGGCGGCCACTTCGATCGAGTCGTCGGCCTCCTCGATCGGGTGCTCGCGGACGGCGCCGTCGGCGACGGCGCGGAACTGGACGTCGTCGGCCGTGACGATCACGATCTCGGACTCGTCGACGACCTGGATCATGCGCGTCTCCTCGAGGAAGGCGGGCGTGAACGACGCGATGAAGTTCTCCCCCTCCCCGCGTCCGACCACGAGCGGCGGCCAGGCGAGACGGGCGGCGACGATCCGGTCGGGCTCGTCGAGTGCGATCGCGAGGAAGGCGAAGTGTCCCTCGAGGCGCGGGAAGATGCGGCGGCACGTCTCGGCGAGGTCGCCGTCGTACTCCTGCTCGATCATGTGCACGAGTGCCTCGGAGTCCGTGTCGGACGAGAGCGTATGGCCGTTGGCGGCCACCTCGGCGCGGAGCTCCACGTAGTTCTCGAAGATGCCGTTCATCAGGACGGCGAAGCGACCGTCCTCGGACGTGAACGGATGCGCGTTGCGCACCTCGACGCCGCCGTGCGTGGCCCAGCGGGTGTGCCCCATGCCGCGCGTGGCAGTCTCGGAAACGTCGCCCGCGACCTTGCGCAGCTCCTTGACGGGGCCGACGGCGCGGGCGCGATCGAGCGTGCCGTCACCGACGAGCACGAGGCCCGAGGAGTCGTAGCCGCGGTACTCGAGGTGCTCGAGTCCGGACAGGACGAGCTCCTTGCAGGGGCGCGCCCCGACGTAGCCGATGATCCCGCACACACGGGCAATCCTACCGTCTGCGGCGGGATGCCTCTGCGGTCAGTCGGCGACGGGCAGCTCGCGCTCGACGATCGCGACGAGCTGCTCGGCGATCGCGCGGCACTCGGCTCCGTCGCGGGTCTCGACCATCACGCGCACGAGCGGCTCGGTGCCCGAGGCGCGGACCACGATGCGGCCGTCGTCGCCGAGACGGGCTTCGGCTTCGGCGATCGCGTCCCACAGTGGCGTGCAGTCCCCCAGCCCCTCGCGGCGCGCGCGCACGCTGATCAGGTTCTGCGGGAACTTCTCGACCGCGGCGGCGGCCTCGGCCAGCGTCTGCCCGGAGCGCGCGAGGGCGGCGAGCACGAGCGCGGCCGTCAGCGGTCCGTCACCGGTGGTCTGGTGGTCGAGTGCGATCACGTGGCCCGACTGCTCGCCGCCGAGGACGGCGCCGTCGCGGCGCATGGCCTCGAGCACGTAGCGGTCGCCCACGTCGGTGATCTCGAGCGTGCACCCGAGCGCGCGCAGCGCATGGTGTGCGCCGAGGTTCGCCATGCTCGTGACGACCACGCGGTTGCCGGGCAGCGCATCGCGCGCGATCGCGTCGGCCGCCAGCAGCGTGAGGATGTGGTCGCCGTCCACGGGGTTGCCGGCGGCATCGACGAACAGCACGCGATCCGCGTCGCCGTCGAAGGCGACACCGAGCGTCGCGCCCTCCTCCAGGACGGCGGCCGCGACGTGCCCGAGGTGGGTCGAGCCGCACTCGACGTTGATGTTGCAGCCGTCCGGATCGCAGGCGATCAGGGTGACGTCGGCGCCGAGCAGCTCGAACAGGCGCGGCGCGACGGTGGTGGCGGCCCCGTGCGCGCAGTCGACGACGATGCGCATGCCCTCCAGCGGGACCCCGGCCACCTCGGCCACCCATTCCGCGTACGCGTCGGCCGCGCCGGTGGCGCTGCTGGTCGTGCCGACGCCGGCGCCGGTGGGCAGCTCGGCCTCGGCGTCGAGGAGCACCTCGATCGCCTCCTCCTCCGCGTCGAGCAGCTTGTAGCCGTCGGCACCGAAGAGCTTGATGCCGTTATCGGGGTACGGGTTGTGGCTGGCGCTGATGACGATGCCGGCGGCGGCACCGCGCTGCAGGACGCCCCAGGCGACGGCCGGCGTCGGCAGGACGCCGAGACGGACGGCGTGTCCGCCGGCCGAGGCGATGCCCGCCGCCAGCGCATCCTCGAGCATGGTGCCCGAGCGGCGCGTGTCGCGGCCGATCAGGATCACCGGCTCCGGGTGCTCGCCCCGAAGGCGCAGCGCGGCGGCACGACCGACACGCAACGCGAGTTCGGGCGACAGGCGTTCGTTCGCCACGCCGCGGATGCCATCGGTGCCGAACCAGGCACGGGCCATCGTGGGACTCCTAGCGCTTCGAGAACTGCGGGCGCTTGCGGGCCTTCTTGAGGCCGGCCTTCTTGCGCTCGACAGCACGGGCGTCACGGGCGAGGAAGCCTGCGCGCTTGAGATCACCGCGGAGATTCGGATCGGCCTCGACGAGGGCGCGGGCGATGCCGTGGCGCGAGGCGCCGGCCTGGCCGCTGATGCCGCCGCCATGCAGGCGGAGCGTGACGTCGAAGCGATCGGCGAGGCCGACCTCGACGAGCGGGCTGAGCGCCATGGCGCGCAGCGGGGCGCGATCGAAGTACTGCTCGGCCGGGCGGCCGTTGCAGGTGACGGTGCCGGTGCCGGGGGTCAGGGTGACGCGCGCGACCGAGGTCTTGCGCTTGCCGGTTGCCCGATAGATGGCCTTGTCGCTCATCGTCTTCCCTCTTCGCCTTACGGCAGCGGCTGCGGCTGCTGAGCCGCGTGCGGATGGTCGGAGCCGGCGTAGATCTTCAGCATGTTCAGCTGAGCAGCGCCGAGCTTGTTCTTCGGGAGCATGCCCTTGACGGCATGGCGGATCACCTCGGTCGGATTGCGATCGAGCTGCTCCTGCAGCGTGCGCTCGCGGAGGCCGCCCGGGTAGCCCGAGTGGCGGTAGTACCGCTTCTGCTCCAGCTTGTTGCCGGTGACGCGGACGCGCTCGCAGTTGATGACGACCACGAAGTCGCCCGTGTTGACGTGCGGCGTGAAGTTCGTCTTGCCCTTCCCGCGCAGCGCGTCGGCGATGCGGGTCGCGAGGCGGCCGAGCACCTCGCCGTCGGCGTCGATGATGTACCAGCCGTGTTCGACGTCGGCGGGCTTGGCGGAGAGAGTCTTCTGAGGCATAGTCGTTGCGCGGGTAGGTCACCGCACGAGGCGGAACCGTACCATGAGCCCCATGGATGGCGTTGCACCTCCCTCCCGCACCCTCGCGGACCGCCTGACGGGACCCGTTTCTTCGGCCGATGATGGCGTCAACGCCGTCCACGATGCGCTCAACCGCGCCGTTCCCCGGCTGTGGTGGCCGCTCTCCGTGCCGCCGGCCGAACGGCGCCTCGGGGCCGCCGAGCATGCGCTGTACGCGGCGCACGCGGGCATCGGCATCGGGGTTGCGTGCCTGGTGGGCTCGCGGCGCGGCCGGCTCGCGGCGCTCGGCGGCCTGGCGGCGGTCGGCTCGTGGGCGCTCTTCACCGGCGCCTGGGATCGGCGCGCGGATCAGGCCGACAGCTGCGAGCGGCGCGCCACGTAGGCCGACGCGACGGCCTGCCGCGAGGCGGCGCTGAGCACCATGCGGCGCATGTAGCCGCCGGCCGCCTCGAGATCGTCGCCGGACTGTGCGCTGGCGATCATCGCCAGCGCCTCCTCGCGCTCATCGCCGTGACGCTCGGCGGCGAAGCGCGTCGAGATCGAAGCGCGTCGGCCGCCCGCGGCCGAGGCCAGGCGCGCCTGCTCGGCGCAGCCCAGCTCCTCCCCCAGCTCCTCGAGGAGGTCGGCGAGCGGCAGGAGGATCGCGGCGTCCTCCCCGGCGTAGGCCAGCTGCCCCTCCGAGAGCTCCTCCTGCGACCAATCCGAGGTCTGGAAGGTCTTGTCGAGCTCGGCGTGCAGGAAGCGGTCGGCCAGCGTGACGAGCTTCGCATCCTCCAGCCCGTGCGCGAAGCCGGCGGCATCGAGGTGCCCGGCGATCACGGTCCACCACGCGCACGTGTCGAGGAGATCGGTCAGCTCGATGTCCCAGCGGTACTTCACCCAACTCTGCTCGAAGCGCGCGTTGTGCGCGAGCACGCGACGACCGTCGCCGAGCAGGCGCAGCAGCGGCGCGGGATCGACCGCCCAGCAGTCGAGCACGAGCGAGATCGCGCCGCCATCCGGTCCGGGAGCGGCGATCTGCACCAGGCGCACGGTGCCGTTCCACGGCTCGAACGCGGCGCGGTCCTCGCGCTGGTCGGGCGGGAGGCGCGTGCAGGCGGTCTCGATGTCGAACCCGAGCACCGGCTGATCCTGCAGCAGCTC
>CAWUMZ010000105.1:0-5601 GCA_963923625.1 uncultured bacterium
CAGCGTCGCCGCGATCACGACCATCACCACGCCGATCGCGGCGTCGAGGATGCGCCAGGTGCGCGGTTTCGCCATCAGCGGCGAGAGCAGCCGGGCGCCGAAGCCGAGGCCGGTGAACCAGACGATGCTGCCGAGCGCGGCGCCGAGCGCGAACCACCAGCGCTGGTCGCCGAACGACGCGCCGATCGTGCCGAGCAGCAGCACCGTGTCGAGGTAGACGTGCGGGTTGAGGAACGTGAAGCCGAGCACGGCGACGGCGACGGCGGCAGCGGCCTGCGGCGGCTGCTCCGTCGGCAGCAGGACGTCGGGGTGCAGCGCGCTGCGGAACGAGCGGACGGCGAACCAGAGGATGTACGCGCCGCCGATCAGCGCGATCGCGGTGAGCACGTCGCCGTGCGCCTGCACGAGCGCCCCGAGACCGCCGACGCCGGCGGCGATCAGCAGCGCGTCGGCCCCCGCGCAGATCGCGACGGCGATGCCCACGTGATTGCGGGCCAGGCCGAGCCGCAGCACGTAGGCGTTCTGGGCGCCGATCGCGACGATCAGCGAGAGGCCGGTGAGGAACCCGGCGAGGGCGGCATCCATCGCGGGCTAGCCGCCGTTGGCGCGGAGCTCGTCCTCGGGGACGTCGCGCAGGATGCGCGCCGGCACACCGACCATGACGGTGCCGGCCGGCACGTCCTTCGTCACCACGGCGCCGGCGCCGATGAACGCCTCCTCGCCGACCTCGATGCCGGGGCACAGGCAGACGGCGCCGCCGATGCGCGCGCCGCGGCGGATCGTCGGGCCCTTGAGCAGCGCGTGACGGCGCTCGGTGCGGCCCATGAAGTTGTCGTTCGTCGTGACGACGCAGGGCGCGATGAACACGTCGTCCTCGAGCACGCTCTTGGCGGTGATGTACGACTGCGACTGCACGCGGCAGCCCTCGCCGATCGAGGTGTCGTTCTCGACGGTGACGCCACGGCCGATCACCGTCTGCGCGCCGATCGAGCAGCGCTCGCGCACGAACGCCTGGTCGCCGATGATGACGCGCTCGCCGAGCGTCGTGCCGGCGTAGACGACGGCGTGCGTGGAGACGGTGGAGCCGGCGCCGACCACGAGGCCGGGCAGCTCGCCGCCCTTGGCGACCGACTTCGGGCCGAGCTTCGGTCGCTTGCCGAGCACGGCGTGCTCGCCGACGGTGACGCCATCGCCGAGTACCGTGCCCGCGCGGACGACGGCGTACGGCCCGATCTCGACGTCGGCGCCGAGCTCGACGCCGTCCTCGACGATCGCGGTCGGGTGGATGCCGGGCATCAGGCGTCCAGCCGGATCGGCGCGCCGTGCTGCTCGAGCGACGTCTGCAGGGCGGTCAGCACCTCGACGACGGCGAGGCCCTCGTCGCCGGAGGCGACGGTCGCCTTGCCGGCGAGGATCGCGTCGACGAAGGCCTTCGTCTCCTGGACGAGCGGCTCGGCGTTCGGGACCTGGGGGATCTTGACGTCGCCGGTGCGCAGCGCCTGGAACTCGCCCCAGGTGTCGAAGCGCGACGGTGACGATGCCTTCTCGTAGACGGTCAGCTTGCGGTCGGCCTCGGTGTCGTCGAAGACGGCCATGCCCTCGGAGCCGACGACCGTCAGCTTGCGGCTCTTGTGCGGATCGAGCCACGAGACGTGGAGGTGCGCGACGAGGCCGCTGGGGAAGTGCAGGTAGCCGAACACGACATCCTCGACGCCCTCGCGCAGGAACGCCTCGCCGCGGGCGGAGACCTCCTCGGGCCGCTCGCCGGCGAGCGCCAGCGCGAGCGAGATGTCGTGCGGCGCGAGGCTCCACAGCGCGTTCTCGTCGGCGCGGACCTTGCCGAAGTTGAGGCGGTTCGTGTAGAGGTAGAGCACGCGGCCGAGGTCGCCGGAATCGGCGATCGCCTGGAGCTGCTGGAAGACGGGGTGGAAGCGCAGCAGGTGGCCGACCATCAGCACGCGGCCCTTGCGGTCGGCGGTCTCGACGAGCTCGCGCGCGTCGGCGACCGTCAGCGCGAGCGGCTTCTCGATCAGCGCGTGCTTGCCGGCCTCGAGCACGCGCATGCCGATCGCGTGGTGGCTCGGCGCGCCCGTGGCGACGACGATCGCGTCGAGCGTGTCGTCCTCGAGCAGGTCGTCGAAGCGGTCGGTCAGGACCGTGCCGGGGTAGCGCCCCTCGATGCGGGCGCGGTTGCCCTCGTCGAGGTCGCAGGCGTACGCGAGCTCGCAGCCGGGTGTCGAGGCGAGCGCACGCGCCAGGTTCGGGCCCCAGTAGCCGAGGCCGATGATGCCGATCCGGACCGGGCTAGAGGCGCTGGACATTCGCGCCTCCGAGCGAGCGGCGGCCCGTCGCGTTGCGCAGGTCGAGCACCGCCTTGGCGCGGTCGACGACCATCGCGTAGTCGACGTCGTTGTGGCCGGTGACGATCACGACGCAGTCCGCGGCGGCGACGGCGTCGGCCGTCAGCGCGACCGACTCGAGGCCGAGCTCGGGCATGGCCGCGACGTGCGGATCGTGGTAGCTGAGGTTGGCGCCGCGGTCGCGGAGCAGCTCGATGATCGGCAGCGCGGGCGACTCGCGCATGTCGCCGACGTCGTTCTTGTAGGCCACGCCGAGCAGCAGGATGTCGGCGCCGCGGACGCTCTTCGAGGCGTCATTGAGGACGCGCGCGATGCGGTCGACGCAGTAGTGCGGCATGTTCTCGTTGACCTTGCCGGCGAGCTCGATGAACTCGGTCGAGAACTCGTGCTCGCGCGCCTTCCACGTCAGGTAGAAGGGGTCGATCGGCAGGCAGTGGCCGCCGAGGCCGGGGCCGGGCTCGAAGCGCATGAAGCCGAACGGCTTCGTGGCGGCCGCGTCGACGACCTCCCAGACGTCGAGGCCCATCCGATCGCAGAGCATCGCGAGCTCGTTGACGAGCGCGATGTTGACGGTGCGGAAGATGTTCTCGAGCAGCTTGGCGAGCTCGGCGGCCTCCGGCGAGGAGACGCGCACGATCGTGTCGACGGCTCCCTGGTAGACGGCCGCGGCGCGGTCGGCACACGCGGGCGTGATCCCGCCCATCACCTTTGGCGTCGTGTGGACGGTGAAGTCGGTGCGGCCCGGATCGATGCGCTCGGGCGACATCGCGAGGTGGAAGTCGACGCCGGCGGTGAGGCCGCCCTCCTCGAGCATCGGCTGCAGGACCTCGCGCGTGGTGCCCGGGTACGTCGTCGACTCGAGCACGACGACGTGGCCCTTGCGGAGGTTGCGGGCGACGGCAGCGGTGGCGGCGCGCACGGCGCCGAGATCGGGCTCGCGGTGCTCGGCGAGCGGCGTGGGCACGCAGATCAGGATCGCGTCGGCGTCGCGGAGCTCGCCCTCGTCGGTGGTGCCGGCGAGCTGGCCCGCGTCGACGAGGCGCTTGAGGTCGGCGGAGGCGACGTCCTCGATGTACGAGTCGCCCGCGTTGAGGCGCGCCATCTTGTCCGCGGCCGGGTCGAGGCACACCACGGTGCGCCCGGCCTCGGCGAGGCGGACTGCGAGGGGGAGGCCGACGTAGCCGGCGCCGACGACTGCGACATCGCGCTGCACGTCGGGGATGGTACCCCGCTCAGCGCCCGCGATGCCCCGTCAGGAGCCGAGCAGCACGTCGGCGATGCGCTCCGCGGCGTGCCCATCGCCGTAGAGCGGCGGCCAGGCGGCGGGGCGCGGTGGGTGCGCGACGGCCGCCGCGATGGCGTCCGCGGCATCGCCGACGAGCACGTTGCCGCCCGCCTCGACGGTCTCGACCCATTCCGTGCGATCGCGCAGCGTCACGCACGGAACCTCGTGGAACCACGCCTCCTTCTGCGCGCCGCCCGAGTCGGTGACGAGCACCGCGGCGCCGCGCAGGAGCGCGGTGAAGCCGAGGTACGGCGCGGGCGGGACGACGCGGACGCGGCCCCCGAAGGCGAGTCCCTCGCGCTCGAGCGCGGCGGCGGTGCGCGGGTGGATCGGCAGGACGACGTCGACGTCGAGCGCGCTCAGCGCCTCGACGAGGCGGCCGAGCGCGGGCTGGCGCGTGTTCGCCTCGCGGTGGATCGTGGCGAGGACGTAGCCGCCCGGCTCGAGGTCGAGGTCGGCGAGCGCCGGCGAGCGCTCCGCGATCGGGCCGAACAGGCGCGCGGCATCGGCCATCACGTCGCCGACGACGTGGACGCCCGCGGTGATCCCCTCGGCGGCGAGGTTGTCGGCGCCCGTCTGCGACGGGGCGAGGAGCACGTCCGAGATGGCATCGACGAGGACGCGGTTGACCTCCTCGGGCATCGAGCGGTCGTACGAGCGCAGGCCGGCCTCGACGTGCGCGATCGGGATGCCGAGCTTGGCGGCGGCCAGCGCGGCGGCGATCGTCGAGTTGGTATCGCCGTAGACGACGCACCAGTCGGGCCGCTCGGCGATCAGCACGGGCTCGATGCGCTCGAGGATGCGCGCGGTCATCGCGGCGTGCGAGCCGGAGCCGACCTCGAGCCGGTGCGCCGGCGGCGCGATGCCGAGCTCGTCGTAGAAGACCTGCGAGAGCTCCGGGTCGTAGTGCTGGCCGGTGTCGACTCCGACGACCTCGGCCCGCGCCGCGAGCGCCACGCAGAGCGGCGCCGCCTTGACGTACTGCGGACGGTTGCCGACGACGGAGAGGACCTTGGCCATCGCGTCATACGATATGCGCCATGGAACCGGCCCCCGTGCAGCGCCAGGACGAGGTGTTCTGCGTCGTCGATCGCGATGACGCCGTGCTCGGCTACCGCACGCGCGCCGAGTGCCATGCCGACGCGACGCTGATCCACCGCTCGGTCAGCGTCATCGTCGAGACGTCGGAGGGCATGCTGCTCCAGCGCCGCTCGCTGCGCAAGGACTCGTCTCCGGGGTACTGGGATCTCGCCTGCTCCGGGCATGTGGACGGCGAGGAGACGTACCTCGAGGCGGTCGTCCGCGAGCTCGGTGAGGAGCTCGGCTACGACGGCCCGCCGCCCGAGCACGTCGGCACGTTCCTCAACGAGCTCGGCGACGAGACCGAGATGGCCGGCGTCTTCAGGCTCCGCGCGGACGGCCCATTCGGGCTGATGCTGCCCGAGGTGATCGGGCTCGGGATCTTCCCCATCGGCGAGTGGCCGACGCCGCTGACGCCGAGCGCGCGCCTCAACCTCGGCTTCGCCGGCTACGCCGTCTAGACCACGACGCCGTAGCCGCTCAGGTGCTGCGTGATCTGCGTCAGCTGACCGGTTGCGAGCAGCACGCCGACGATGATCATGATCACGCCGGCGATGCGGTTGATCCACGCGCCGTACTTGCGGTACGCACCCGTGCGCTCGAGCAGCCACGACGCGAGCAGGCCGCTGAGCAGGAACGGCACGCCGAGTCCGATCCCGTACGCGAGCAGGAGCAGCGACCCGCCGGCCGAGCCCTGCGTGGCCGCGTACAGCAGGATCGACGTCAGCACCGGGCCGATGCACGGCGTCCAGCCGACGGCGAAGACGACGCCGGCCACGCCCGCGCCGACGAGCGAGGTCGGGCGAGCCGGCAGCCCGACCCGCGCCTCGCGGCCGACGAGCCGCTGCGCGAAGCCGAGCAGCGCGAGGCCCATCA
>CAWUMZ010000106.1:0-5509 GCA_963923625.1 uncultured bacterium
CGCGCGTCGACCTTGGCGATGCGCAGCAGCACATCGAGACCGAGGCGCTTGCCCTCCCCGATCCGCCGGATGCCGCGCCGCGCCAGCGCGCGGTTCTCGTCGACCAGCGGCACGAGATCCGCGATCGTCGCGATCGCTACCAGATCGACGACGCCGTCCAGGATCGCCGGATCCGCCTCGCACGCGGCGACGAGCCCCTCCAGCAGCTTGTACGCGGTCCCGGCGCCGCACAGCCCGTCGAACGGGTACGTGCCGCGTACCGCGGGCGCCACGATCGGACATGCGGGTAGAACGTCACCGTGACGGTGGTGGTCCGTGATGATCAGGCCGACGCCCAGCTCGGCCGCGCGGGCGGCGGCCTCGACTGCGGTGACGCCGCAGTCGACGGTCACGATCAACTGCACGCCGTCGGCGTGCAGACGCTCGACGGTCTCGACGGCCAGCCCGTACCCCTCCTCGAAGCGGCTCGGGATGAACGGCCGCACGTCTGCGCCGAGCGCGGCGAGCCCCTCGCAGAGGAGCGCGGTCGCGCAGACGCCGTCGGCGTCGTAATCCCCGTGCACCGCGATCTGCGTGCGGTCGGAGATCGCGGTGCGCAGGGTCCCGATCGCCGTGGCCGCATCGGCGAGCAGCAGCGGATCGTGCAGGCTGCCCTCCATCGCCAGAAACGAATGCACCTCGTCGGGTTCGGTCCAGCCGCGTCGCACGAGCGCGTCGGCGAGGACGCGACCGATGCCGGCCTCCTGCTGCAGGCGATCCGAGACGGCCGTCGAGCAGGGTGCGATGGTGAGGCGCTTGCCGGTGGACACTCCCCGCAGGCTAGGCGGGCGGGCGGCTGCCGCTAGCGGCGCTTCTTGCCACGACGATCGGCACGGCGCTGGCGTGCGGCCTCGATCGCCTCGTCATCCGGCCCCGCGGCCGGATTCGCGGAGGGCTTCGCATCGGGCGCCGCCGCCTCGCGGTCGACCTCGAAGATCTCCGCGGCCTCGACCGCGAGGGTCTCGTCGACCCCGGCCGCGACCGCCACCTTCTGCTGATCGGCGCCGGCCTTGCCGAGCATGAACGCCGGCAGCTCATCGCTTCCCTTGCGTCCGCGGTACTCGGGCTCGCGGCTCTTGAGCACGCTCAGCAGCGGGGCCGCCACGAAGAAGGACGAGTAGGCACCCGAGGCGATGCCGATGATCAGCGCGAACGCGAAGTCCTGCAGCGTCGCGCCGCCGAAGAGGAAGAGCGCGACGATCGGCAGGAGCGTCGAGAACGTCGTGTTGAGCGAGCGCGTTGCCGTCTCCCAGAGCGAGATGTTGACGATCTGGTCGTACGTCTGGCGTCGCAGCACCTTCTCGTTCTCGCGCACGCGGTCGAAGACGATGATCGTGTCGTAGAGCGAGTAGCCGAGGATCGTCAGCAGCGCCGCGATGGTGGCACTCGTCACCTCCCTGCCGGAGATCGCGTAGATGCCGATGGCGATCAGGATGTCGTGCAGGAGCGAGACGATCATCGGCACCGCGAACTTCCAGTCGAAGCGCAGCGCGATGAAGATGATGATCAGGAAGATCGAGAACGCGAGCGCGAGCAGTGCGCCGCGCAGGATCTCGCTGCCGAACGACGCCGACACGGTGCGGACGTCGACCTGCTGGGCGAGTCCGTACTGCTGGTTGATCTCCTGCTCGACCGTCTGGACCTTGGCGGCGGGAATCTCCTTGGCATCGACCTGGAACTCGGTGTAGGTGGAACCCCCCTGCGTGCCCTGTCCGCGCACGATCGCTCCGGTCAGCTCGCCGTCGGCCTTGACCAGCAGCTGCTTGATCTCGTCCGGCGTGGCCGGCTTCTTCGTGACGATCGCCATGCGCGTGCCGCCGGTGAAGTCGAGGCCGAGGTTGAGGCCGCGGAAGGCGAGAGCGCCGACGCAGATGATCACGACGACCGCCGCGATCGAGAAGAACAGCCTTCGGCGCCCGGCGAAGTCGAAGCGCCAGCGGACCGGCTTGGCCTCGGCGCCGATCACGCGGGGATTGTCGAACCACGAGAAGTTCGAGAGCACGTTGAGGATGGCGCGCGTGGCGACGACCGAGGTGAACATCGAGACGAGCACGCCGATCGCCAGCAGGAAGGCGAATCCCTTGACGCTCGACTGCGACGCGACGAACAGCACGCCGGCGGTGATCAGCGTGACGGCATTCGCATCGAGGATCGTGCGGAAGCCGCGCGAGTAGCCAGCCGAGATCGCCGCCTTCAGCGACTTGCCGGCGCGGAACTCCTCGCGTACGCGTTCGAACACGACGATGTTGGCGTCTGCGGCCACGCCGATCGTGAGGATCATGCCCGCGATGCCCGGCAGCGTCATGGTGACCGGGATGGCGAGGATGACGCCGTAGAACAGCGCGGCGAAGATGACCAGCGCGATGCCCGCGACGACGCCGAGCACGCGGTAGAAGACGATCAGGTACAGCATCATCAGCAGGAGGCCGATGAGGCCGGCGATCAGGCCCTGCCGCAACGATGCCTCGCCGAGCGTCGCGGAGACCTGGCTCGACGACAGGGCGACGAACCGCACGGGAAGCGAGCCGGACTGGAGCACCAGCGCGATGTCGCTGGCCTCCTGCGGCGAGGCGAGGCCGGTGATCTGCGCGCTGCCACCGGTGATGCCGTCGGGGTTCTGGACGAAGTCGATCGTCGGATACGTCTCGAGCTGGCCGTCCAGGATGATCGCGAAACGCTGGAAGTACGCGGCCTCCTGACCGGCCTGGGCGCCGGCGGCGCTCCACTCGGAGCGTCCGCGGTCGGCGAGCTGCTTCGTGATGTCGCCGAACAGCTTCGCGCCGCGGTCGTTGAAGTTCATCAGCACGACGGGCTGGCCGGTCTGCGGATCGAAGTCGGCCTTCGCGCTGTCGAGGTCGTCGCCGGTGAGGCGCTGCGTCAGCGGCGGGAGATCGAACATGTACCAGAAGAACTTCTCGGGGGCCTTGGACGAGATCGGCGTGATGTTCGGCGGGCAGCCGGCGGGCGACTTGTTGGAGCACTTGACGGCGATGTGGCCGGTCGGCACGCCCAGGACCTGAACGTCGGCCGGCAGCGTCTGCTCGCCGAGCTGCAGCAGCAGCTGGTCCATCGTGACCGCGCCGTTGGGATTCAGCGGCTGGGCGGTATCGCCCTTCTTGAAGGCGTAGAGGATGCTCTGGTCACCGGCCTGCAGCTTCTTCGGGACGGCCTTGAGGAGGTCGTAGAGGGTCGTCTTGGGCACGATCCCGGCACCCGCGACGTACGAGCGCGAGACGCCCTGCGTGAGGCCCTTCTCGAGGTCGATGAAGTACAGCTGGCCGGTCGACCCGACGAGGGCGAAGACGCGCGCCGGATTCTTCTCACCGGCGACGGCGATCGAGATGCGGTTGCCCTGCTCGCGCTGGATCTGCGGCTCGGCGACACCCAGGGCGTCGACGCGGGTGCGCAGGATCTGCACCGCCTGGTTCATCTGCTCGTCGGTGACCGTCTGGCCCTTCTGCGGCTGCGCCTCGAGCGTCACCTCGGCGCCGCCCTGCAGGTCGAGCCCGAGAACCGGGGCCCGCAGGTACGACAGGACGCCGGTCGCGACGAGCAACGCCAGGACGGCGACGAGGATCAGGACGGTGCCGCGACGCATGACCTACGCCTTGTCGTCCTCGGCCGCGGGGGCGGCGTCCTCGTGCTCCTCGTCCACCGGCGCATCATCGTCGTCGGCGTCGTCGTCCTCATCGTCATCGGTGTCGCGGATCACGGAGGCGATCGCCCGGCGGTCCATGCGCATGACCACGCCATCCGCGATCTCCAGATCGAAATCGTCCTCCCGCAGCGCGACGACGGTGCCGAAGATGCCGCCGACGGTGAGGATCTGCGAACCCGCCTCGAGTGCCTGGGCCATCTCGGCCTTCGCCTTCTTGGCGCGCTGCTGCGGGCGCAGGATCAGCAGGTAGAAGATCGCGGCCATGGCCACGAAGAGCAGGAGATAGGTCTGCATTCAGTCGGATCCGGTCGTCAGTCGCTCGAGGGCCTCGGCGAGAAAGTCGTCGAAGCGCTGCTCGACGATCGCCTCCCGCGCGGCTGTGGTCAAGGCTAGCAGGAAGGCCATGTTGTGAACCGACAGCAGCCGCAGGCCGAGCAGCTCCTTCTGGGCGACGAGATGCCGGATGTACGCGCGCGAGAATCGCGTGCAGGTCGGGCAGTCGCAGTGCGGATCGAGCGGGCGCGGGTCACGCGCGAAGGCGGCGTTGCGCAGGTTGAGGCGTCCGACGGACGTCATCGCGGCACCCGTGCGTCCGAGACGCGTCGGCAGCACGCAGTCGAACATGTCCACGCCGGCGGCGATCACCCGCAGGATGCCCTCGGGATCGCCGATGCCCATGAAGTAGCGCGGCCGCTCGACGGGCAGCAGGTCGGCGGTGCTGCGCGTGACGCGGAACATGTCGTCCCGATCCTCGCCGACGGCCAGGCCGCCGATCGCGTAGCCGTCGAAGCCGATGCCGATGATGTCTGCGGCGCTGCGGGCGCGGAGGTTCTCGTCGATCCCGCCCTGCACGATGCCGAAGCGCAGCTGTCCGGGCGCGGCGGGACTCTCCCTGCAACGCTCGGCCCAGCGCGTGGTGCGCTCGACCGCGGCCGCGAGCTGCGGCAGCGGCGCATCGGGCTTCGGCACCTCGTCGAAGCACATCGCGATGTCGGAGCCGAGCAGCTCCTGCACGCGCATGGCGTCCTCCGGGCGCAGGCGCACCTCGGTCCCGTCATAGACGCTGCGGAAGGTGACGCCGTCGTCGTCGATCTTCCGGGTGTGCGCGAGCGAGAACACCTGGAAGCCGCCCGAGTCGGTCAGGATCGGTCCGTCCCAGCCCATGAAGGCATGTAACCCGCCGAGCTCGTGGATCAGCTCCTCACCCGGCTTGAGGTGCAGGTGATAGGTGTTGCCGAGCAGGATCTGCGTGCCGATCTCCCTGAGTTCGCGCGGATCGACGGCCTTCACGGTGCCGCGCGTGCCGACGGGCATGAAGATCGGCGTGCGGATCGTGCCGTGCGCCGTCTGGAGCGTGCACGCACGCGCCGCGCCGTCGGTCGCGTCGACGGTGAAGTCGCCGGGGGTGCTCATACGATCGCCATCGCGTCGCCGAATGAGTAGAAGCGGTAGCCCTCGCGCACGGCGTGAGCGTACGCGTCGCGGATCAGGGACTCCCCCGCCAGTCCCATCACGAGGGCGAGGAGCGTGGAGCGCGGCAGGTGGAAGTTCGTGACGAGCGCGCCGACCGTGCGAAAGGGCTCGCCCGGCTGCAGGAGGATCGACGTGCGCCCCGCGTCGGGCGCGCCGGGATCGGCGATCGTCTCCAGAACGCGCGTCGTGGTCGTGCCGATCGCGACCACGCGCCGCCCCTCAGCCACGGCCCCGGCGATCGAGGCGCGGACCGCGGGATCGACGGCGTACGCCTCGGAGTGCATCTCATGCCCCTCGAGCGTCTCGGCGACGACCGGGCGGAACGTGTCGAGCCCGACC
>CAWUMZ010000107.1:0-5484 GCA_963923625.1 uncultured bacterium
CCCCCAGAAACAGCTCAGCCCCGGCGGGTGGCCGGGGCTGAGACTGGAGGAGAGGAGAGGAGGGTGGAGAGAAAAACGTCAGACGCGCTTCGAGCGGAGCACCGGGCGGCGTCGCGCACGCGCCTCGCGAGCCGGACGCTCGGCGTTGACCAACTGGTCGTGGCCGGGGCGGCTGTGGAGGAGGGAGAGTGCTGCGAAGGGCTGCATGGTGTGGCTCCAGTCGAATCGGAGTGGATTTCCGTTCGTCGTGGGTGTACCCTACCAGAGATTCTTCGGGTAATGCAAGCCCGAAGGCGTAAATATTCGGTAACGGAACCCATGCACCCAATCGACTGGCAGATCATCTCCATTCTTCAAGAGGATGGGAAGACGACGTACGGCGAGCTCGCCAAGCGCGTCGGCCTCTCGCAGGCCGCGGCGCACGAGCGCGTCAAGAAGCTCGAGGCCCGCGGCGTGATCAAGGGCTACCGGGCGGTCGTCGATGCCGACGCGCTGGGCTACGGCGTCGTCGCGTTCGTCTTTGTCGACAACGCCGCCTTCGACAAGCCGGACTTCACGAAGCGCCTTGAGGCCGTCCCCAACGTGCTCGAGTGCCACGCGGTCGCCGGCGAGTGGGGCTACCTGCTGAAGGTGCGCGCCGAGAGCACCGCCGACCTCGAGCGCGTGCTGCACGAGATCCGCACGGTCGACGGCGTCAACCGCACGCAGTCCGTGATCGGCCTCTCCACCTCGTTCGAGACCACGACGCTGCCGATGCCTGTCGTCGAGGACGAGAGCGAGGAGGAGCCGCCGCAGCTCGCCTCGCGCCGCAAGTCGGCCTGAGCGGCGTCAGCCTTCGATCTCGAGCTCGCGTCGGCTGATCCTGCCGTCGCGGATCGCGAAGGCCTTGACCTCCGGCGGCTCGGAGCCGAGGCTCACGATCATGTACGCGGCATCCGGCCAGCCGGCCAGCTCCACGTCGGTGCGCGACGGGAAGGCCGGGCTCTCGACGTGGCTGTGGTAGATCGCCACGATGTCCTCGTCGGCATCCTCGATGTCCATCACGATGCGCAGCAGGTCCTGCGCCTCGATCGAGTAGAAGTACGGGCTCGCCTCGCCGTTGATGGCGGGCAGGAAGCGGGTGGCGCGGCCGTCGAGGCCGGACAGGATGCCGCAGGCCTCGTTCGGCAGACCGGCGCGTGCGTGCGCGATGATCTGGTCGAGCATCGACCGCGGAACGACGAGCGGCCCGTCGGCTACCACCAGAGCTTGGTCTCCAGGATGTCCTCGAGGACGTCCTCGTCCTGCTCGGTGAACAGGTTGGCGGAGGCGTAGCGCGCGCCGCCGTCGGCGAAGACGGTGACGACGTTCTGGTCGGGCTCCATCGTGGCGGCGACCTGGCGCGCGACGTGCATCGCCGCGCCGCACGACACGCCGACCCAGATGCCCTCGTGCGTGAGGAGGTCGCGCATCGCCTGCACCGACTCGAGGTTGGTGACGAGCATCTTGCGGTCGAGCTGGGAGATGTCGAGGATCTCCGGCGTGTAGCCATCCTCCAGCGAGCGCAGGCCCATCACGGCCTCGCCCTGCAGCGGCTCGGCGGCGATGATCTGCACATCGGGGTTGACCTCGCGCAGGGCGCGGCCGGTGCCCATCAGCGTGCCGCCCGTACCGAGGCCGGCGACGAAGGCGTCGACCTTGCCGTCCAGCGCCTCGATGATCTCGGGGCCGGTGGTGCGGTAGTGGGCGTTCGGATTCTCCACGTTCGCGTACTGGAACGGCATGTAGAGGTTCGGATCCGCAGCTGCGAGCTCGCGCGCGAGCGCGACGCCGCCGTTCGAACCGAGCTCCCCGGGCGAGAACACGATCTCGGCGCCGTACATCGAGATCTGCTGGACGCGTTCGGGCGTGGCCGACTCGGGCATCACAGCGCGGAAGCGGTAGCCCTTGACCGCGCAGATCATCGCGAGGGCGATGCCGGTGTTGCCGCTCGTCGGCTCGATGATCGTCTGACCGGGCGAGAGCAGCCCCTGCGCCTCGGCCGACTCGATCAGCGACAGCGCGACGCGGTCCTTGATCGAGCCCGACGGGTTGAGCATCTCGAGCTTCGAGAAGATGCGCGCGCCGCCCTCGGGGCGGAGGTGCGGCAGCTCGACGAGCGGCGTGTTGCCGATCGCGCTGAGCACGTCGCCGCCGCCGCGCACGGCGTTCCGCGGGATGGCGGAGCCGGGGGTCATCAGCGGGCGCCGCCGGCCATCGCGGGGAGGACGATGACGGTGCTGCCGTCCGGCACGGGCGTCTCGAGGCCCTGCCCGAGGCGGACGTCCTCGTTCTGCACGTAGACGTTGACGAAGCGGTTGATCTGGCCCTCGCCGTCGACGATCTGCTCCTTCACGCCGGGGAACTGCGAGAAGAGGTCGTCGAGCGCCTCGCCGAGCGTCGCGCCGGTCGCCTCGACCTGACGGGCGCCTCCGACCTGCGGGCGGAGGATGGGGGGCATGCGGAAGGAGATGGACACGGGTGCTCCTAGTGGGCGGCCGCGTGGGCACCGCCCGCGCAGAACTCGTCGTAGTCGATGTACTGGATCGGGCCGGCGTGCTCGCCGCACACCCGGCAGTTCGGATCGCGGCGCAGCTGCACCTCGTGGAACGTCATGTCGAGGGCATCGGCGAGCAGGAGGCGGCCGACGAGCGGCTCGCCGATGCCGAGGATCAGCTTGAGCGCCTCGGTCGCCTGCAGGGTGCCCATGATGCCGGGCAGGACGCCGAGGACGCCGCCCTCGGCGCAGCTCGGTGCGAGCTCGACCGGCGGCGGCTCGGGGAAGAGGCAGCGGTAGCACGGTCCCTCGTACGGCTTGAAGACCGTCAGCTGGCCCTCGAAGCGGAAGATCGACGCGTGCACGACCGGGATGCGGTGCTTCAGGCTCGCGTCGTTCAGCAGGTAGCGCGTGGGGAAGTTGTCGGTGCCGTCGACGACGACGTCGTAGCCCTCGAGGATGCGGTCGATGTTCTCGCTCGACAGGCGCTCGCGGTACTGCACGACCTCGACGTCGGGGTTGAGCGCGGTCAGCGTCATCTGGGCCGACTCGGCCTTCGGGATGCCGATGCGGTCGGTGTTGTGGATGACCTGGCGCTGCAGGTTCGAGGCGTCGACGACGTCGTCATCGATGATGCCGAGCGTGCCGACGCCGGCGGCGGCCAGGTACAGCGACGACGGCGAGCCGAGCCCGCCGGCGCCGATCATCAGGACCTTCGCGCCGAGCAGCTGCAGCTGGCCGGCCTCGCCGACCTCGGGGATGACGAGGTGGCGGCTGTAGCGGCGGCGGCGCTCCGCGTCGAGCACCTTCGGCTCGGACCACGGGTTGCCGGCCTGCTTCCAACCGGAGAAGCCGCCCGCGAGGGAGACGACGTCGGTGTAGCCGAGCTCGGCGAGGGCCTTCGCGCCGAACGCCGAGCGGGCGCCGGAGGCGCAGGAGAGGACGATGCGCTGCGCCTTGTCGGGCGCGGCGGCCTCGATCCGCGACTCGAGGAAGCCGCGGGGGATGTGGATCGCCTCGGCAATGGCGCCCTGCTCGTACTCGTCCGGCTCGCGCACGTCGATCAGCAGCGGCGGCTGCGAGGCGGCGAGCTCCTCGGTGAGCTGGCGCGCGTCGATCTCGGAGATCTCCTCCTTGACCTGTGCGAGCAGTTCGCGGTACGTCGTCATCGTCCCATCACCTTCGTAGCGGGCGCCTCTGCGGCGCACGGAAATGTATAGCGGTTTCTTATGCCGAGCGGCAGCCGGTATTCGGAAAACGCGGTGCGGGATCACCCTATTCCCGCTGCAGGCCGCCCGCCGGCATCCCGCTGGTAGCCTGCGTTCATGGCAGCGGCGTCGACACCGGGCAGCGGTCTTCCGCGCGCGCGGGTCGTCGCGATCGTCGCCGCGGCCGCCGCAATCGCGCTGGTCGTGGTCGGCCTCGCCGTGCTGGCGACCGGCGGCACCGACCCCGCCAAGCCGCAGGCGGCTCCGAAGCCGACGACTTCCAAGCCGCTGCCGGGGCGGCCCGCGATCGCCGTGCCGCCGGTTGCCGATGCCCCGCAGGGAGCTGCCGCTCGCGTGGCGTGGGCGAAGGCGCGCCTCGCCGCAGCTCCGGGGACGCCTGCCGCGCTCGTGCTCGCGGCGGCGCAGGCCGCCGCGGGGGACGACGCCGCGGCACGTGCCACGCTCGCCGGCGACGACAGCCCCGACGCCCAGGCGGCGACCGCGCTGCTCGACTACGAGGCGGCCGATCCTGCGCCGGCGATCGCGCGCCTCAAGGCGCTCGCTGCCGCGGCGCCGTCCGACGCCTTCGTCGGCTTCTCCTACGGCGCCGCGCTGCTCTGGTCGGGGCAGCGCGCCGCGGGCGAGCAGGCGCTGCGCACCGTGCGCGACGCCGCGCCCGACACCTTCTACGGCGTCGCCGCCGATGACCTGATCCATCCCGCGATGCCCACGGGCTACCCGCCCTACGTCGCGGCCACGCCGCTCCCCGCGAAGACGCTCGCGCAGCTCAAGGCCGATGCGGTGGCACACGCCGACCAGCTGCAGCCGCAACTCGACTACGGCGCCGCTCTGCTCGCCGCCGGTCAGCGCACTGCGGCCGTCGATGCGTTCAGCGCCGCGCTCGCCGTGGACCCGGGGTCCGTGGAGGCGAAGGTCGGCAAGATCATCGCCGGGTACCGCAAGGACAACCCGGCTGCGTCGTTCGGGCAGATGGGTCCGCTCGTCCGCGACAACCCGGGCAACCCCTCGCCGCGCCTGCATCTCGCGCTGATGCTGCTGTGGCTGCGTGACACCGATACGGCCCGCGCTGAGCTGCGCCAGGTGGCGACGCTGGCTCCGAACAGCCGGCTCGGGCGGGCTGCGCAGCAGTTCCTCGCCTCGCTGTAACTCGACCCGCGTCGCGGTGTCCGATGTCGTCCGATGCCCGTTCTAGGGTTTCCCGTTATCCGATCGCGGAGGAGCGGAATGCAGCAGGGCAGCGAGCGCGAGGGCGTCGAGGAGCTGGGCGAGTCCGGCGACGCGGCGCGCACCATCATCGCGCAGGTGGAGGAAGCTGGATCGATCTCGCGTGAGACGCTGCGCGGGACGCTCGAGGATCTGGATCTCTCCGACCAGCAGGTCGAGGACGTGTACCGCGCCCTCGAGGCGGCCGACGTCACGATCGTCGACGAGGCGGCCGAGGCCGAGGAGAGCGAGCGCCCGGCCCTGGACCTGACGACGCGCGAGGTGTCGACCGACACGCTGCAGCTGTTCCTCAAGGACATCGGCCGCGTGCCGCTGCTCACCGCGGCGCAGGAGATCGAACTCGCCAAGCGCATCGAGAAGGGCGACCAGCGCGCGAAGCAGCACATGATCGAGGCCAACCTGCGCCTGGTCGTGTCGATCGCCAAGAACTACCGCAACCAGGGGCTGCCGTTCCTCGATCTGATCCAGGAGGGCACGATCGGACTCGTGCGCGCGTCGGAGAAGTTCGACTACCGC
>CAWUMZ010000108.1:0-5424 GCA_963923625.1 uncultured bacterium
GTCAGGATCTCGTGGCCGGACTCGGTCACGACGACCTGGTCCTCGATGCGGATGCCCCACTTGCCCGGGCGGTACACGCCGGGCTCGACGGTGACGATCATCCCGGGCGCGAGCACGTCCTCGGAGCCCTTGCGCAGCGTCGGCGCCTCGTGGATGTCGAGACCGGTCCCGTGGCCGAGACCGTGGCCGAACAGCTCGCCGCAGCCGCCGTCCGCGATCACCTCGCGGGCGGTCGCGTCGCACGCGCCGCCGATGGCTCCCGGGCGCACCGAGCCGAGACCGGCGAGCTGGGCGTCGAGCACCAGCTGGTAGTCGGCCGCCGCCTCGGCGACAGGAGCGCCGCCCGCTGCGAACGTGCGGGTGCAGTCGGAGCAGTAGCCGCTCTCGCCGCGCGCGCCGATGTCGACGGTGACGAGGTCGCCGCGCTGGATCACCGTCGGGCCGGGCTCGCAGTGCGGGCGCGCGCCGTTGGCGCCGGCGGCGACGATCGACTCGAACGACAGCGCCGGGAAGCCGGCCTCGCGGATCGTGCGCTCGATCTGCCACGCGACGTCGGCCTCGGTGCGCCCGACGAGCGTGCCGTTGGCGAGATCGGCGTAGACCACCTCGAGGATGTCGGCCGCGTGGCGCGTGGCGGCGATCTCGGCCTCGCTCTTGACGAGACGCAGCTCCTCGATGACGCCGTCGGCGAGGACGAGCTCCACATCGGGCGGCGTCATGCCGCGCAGGCGCTCGGCCAGCGCGAACGGCAGCGCGCCCTCGAACCCGACGCTCACGCACCCGGGCGCGTACTCGTGGAGCGCCTCGACGGTCATCCCCGCGATGTCGCGCTCGAGGATCACCACGTCGAGCAGCGCACGCAGGTGCTCGACCCCGTCCGCGTAGCGGAAGTCGGTGATGAACACGGCGCGATCGCGCGAGAGGACGACGATGCCGTTGGTCCCCGTATAGCCCGTGAGGTACCGCACGTTGACGAGGTTGGTGACCATCAGCGCGTCGACGCCGGCGGCGCCGAGCGCCTCGATGGCGCGGTCGATCCGTGCTCGCTGCTCATGCATGGGCGATGGCCTCCTGGAGCCAGTCCAGCGCCTCGCGGTACCCGTCGGGCCCGTGGCCGCTGATGCGGTGGTCCATCACGTCCGCGATCACGGAATGGCGCCGCCACTCCTCGCGCTGCATGATGTCGGACAGGTGCACCTCGACCTTCGGTGCCGTGAAGATCTCGAGGGCATCGCGGATCGCGTACGAGTAGTGCGTCCATGCGCCGGGGTTGATGATCAGCCCGTTGGCCCAGCCACGGCACTCGTGGATGTGGTCGATCAAGACGCCCTCGTGGTTCGTCTGGAAGCAGCGCGCCGTCATGCTGCGCTCGCCCGCCCACGCGTACACCTGGCTCTCGAGCTCGCTGAGCGTGAGCGTGCCGTACTGCGCGGGGTCGCGCTGGCCGAGCATGTTGAGGTTGACGCCGTTGAAGACCGCGATCATGGGCGCAGTCTACGCGCTGCGGCTCAGCGGCAGGCGGCGTCGACGGCCGCGGCGACCGCGTCGTCGTCGAGGTCCACGCCCCAGACCGGGCGACCCGGCGCCTCGAGCAGCACGAACCGCGTGCGGCCGGCGACGCGCTTCTTGTCGGAGCGCATGGCGGAGAGGACGGCGGCGGGCTCGACGTCCTCGGCGACCGTCGGCAGTCCCTGGCGCTCGAGCGCACCCGTCACCTCGTCGGCGATCGCGACATCGAGGCCGGCGTGCTCGACCGACAGCTGGAGCGCGGCGACGAGGCCGATCGCGATCGCCTCGCCGTGCAGGTAGCGGCCGTCGGCGGCGTGCTCGACGCCGTGCCCGATCGTGTGGCCGAGGTTGAGGATCGCGCGCACGCCCTGCTCGGTCGGGTCGGCGGCGACGACGCGGTGCTTGAGCGCCGCGCAGCGGCGCACGAGCGTCCAGCGCTCGTCATCGGTGCCGCGCGTCGTGGGCCACTCGCGCACCTGCTCCCACAGCGCACCGCCGGCGAGCAGGCCGGTCTTGAGAACCTCGGCGAAGCCGGCGCGCCATTCGCGGTCGATCAGCGTGGTCAGCAGCGCGGGGTCGGCGAGCACCGCGACGGGCGGATGGAAGCTGCCGACGTCGTTCTTGGCGGCGACGTCGATGCCGGTCTTGCCGCCGATGCCCGCGTCTACCTGGCCGACGAGCGTGGTCGGGCAGGACACCCAGTCGAGCCCGCGGCGGAAGGTGGCGGCGGCGAAGCCCGTCACGTCGGTGACCGCGCCGCCGCCGATCGCGACGACGAGATCGCGACGCTCGAGCTCGGCCTCGGCGAAGGCGCGCCAGAGGGCCTCGACGTGGGAGACCGTCTTGCACTGCTCGCCGCCGGGCAGCGTGTAGACGTCGAACCCGGCGGGGATGCGATCGGCGACGGGCAGGTCGACGACGACGAATGCGCGGCGCCCTTCGGCCAGCTCGGCGATGCGGTCGAGTGCCCCGGAGCGCACGACGCCGGCGTCGCGGCAGGCGATCGCCACGGTCTCCGGATCCGCGGCGGCGTCGACGATCGCGTCGGCCGCGGTCAGATAGAGCGTGTGCCGCTGGCTGTGCAGGTCCTCGAAGCGGTGGAAGTTGACCGCGAGCGGGCGCTTGCCGGCGCCGCCGTCGGCCTCGACGCGCTGCCACAGGACCTCGGCCGGGGCGTCGAGGAACAGGACGCGGGCCTTCGCGCGCACCAGCGCACGCGTGCCGGCGCGCGACAGCGCTCCGCCGCCCGGCGCGATGACGCCATGCTCCCCCGCCTCGATCAGCTCGGCGATGACCTGCTCCTCGAGGACGCGAAAGGCCTCCTCGCCGTCGGTGAACAGGTCGGGAATGGAGCGCGAGGTGCGGCGCTCGATCTCGCGATCGACGTCGATGAACGTCGTGCCCTTGAGCGCGGCGAGCAGCTCGCCGACGGTGGACTTGCCGGCACCCATGAACCCGACGAGGACGTCGGGCCGGCTCATGCGGGCGACCAGGGGATCCGGTTGACGTAGTGCGCGTGGGCGGCGACGAAATCGCCGACCGCATCGCCGCCGAACTTCTCCTTGGCGGCGCGCGCGAGCTCGAAGGCGATCACGGCCTCGGCCACGACGGCGGCGGCGTAGATCGCGGTGGTGTCGGAGCGCTCGACCAGCGCCTCGGCCGGCTCGTGCGTATCGAGCGTGGCCGTCTTGAGCGGCTTCATCAGCGTCGGCAGCGGCTTCATCGCGATGCGCACGACGACGGGTTCGCCGTTCGTCATGCCGCCCTCGAGACCGCCGGCGCGATTCGTGTCGCGCTTGTAGCCGTCGTCGTAGCGGAGCTCGTCGTGGACGGCGCTGCCGCGCTTCGTCGCGTTGTCCCAGCCGTCGCCGATCTCCACGGCCTTCATCGCCTGGATGCCCATCGCGGCGCCCGCGATGCGCGCGTCGAGCCGCCAGTCCTCGGAGGCGTACGAGCCGAGCCCGGGCGGGCAGCCGAAGGCGCGCACCTCGACGATGCCGCCGAGCGTGTCCTGCGCCTTCTTGGCGGCCTCGATCTCGTCAACCATCCGAGCGTCGGTGTCGGCGTCGAGGCAGCCGACCTGGCGCTCCCCCATCTCGACGAACTCGCGCGCGGTGATGTCGTCGCGGCGCGGCGCCTCGACGGCGCCGACGCGGACGACGTGCCCGTGCACGCTGATGCCGACCGTGTCGAGCAGGTCCTTGCAGAAGGCGCCGACGGCGACGCGGGCGGAGGTCTCGCGAGCGGAGGCGCGCTCCAGCACATCGCGGACGTCCGGCAGCTCGTACTTCATGACGCCGGACAGGTCGGCGTGGCCGGGACGCGGCACGTTGACGACGCGCGTGCGACGCGCGTGCACCTCCGCGAGCTCCTCGTCGGTGACGGGCCACGCGCTCTGGGCGGCGCCCCAGTTCTCGTGGTCGCGGTTCTTGACGATCAGGCTGAGCGGTCCGCCGAGCGTCCGACCGTGGCGCATTCCGCCGAGGATCGTCGCCTCGTCCGTCTCGATCGCCTGGCGCGGCGAGCGGCCGTAGCCGGCCTGGCGCCGCGCGAGATCCCGCTGCAGACGGTCGCGGTCGGGGCGCAGGCCCGCGGGCAGGCCGGACAGGATCGCGACGATGCCGGGGCCGTGCGACTGGCCGGAGGTGGTGAACTCGAGCGCCATGAGTGGTGACAGGGTATCGCGACGGGCCGTTCATCCACGCCGCTCGCCCGTCCGAAGAACGTGCTTGACGACGCGGCTTAGGTACCCCTAAGATGCGGTCGTCCGATCGTTAGGTCACCCTACTGGTGACCCGCAGCCGAACGCCAGCCTCGCACCTCATGCCCTCCACCCGCACCCAGCAGCGCTACGACTACAAGAGCGCGATCGTCTGGCTCGCGGTGACGGTCTTCCTGCTCGGAGCGATCTGGGTCATGGCCACCGCTCCGGCGAAGAAGCTCGATGCCGAGACGATGGCCGACTCGATGACGGCGGGTACGGCGATCTTCAACTCGGCGATGATCGTCTTCCGCGAGGGACTCGAGGCCGCGCTCGTGCTCGCCGCCATCACCGCCAGCATGGTGGGCATCAACCGCTTCCGCCGCCGCCCCGTCTTCCTCGGCGCCGCCGCCGCGCTCGTCGCGAGCGTGTTCACGTGGATCTTCGCCGGCATGCTGCTCGACCGCTACGCCGACCTCGGCGTGCGCCTCGAGGCGATCACCGGCTTCCTCGCCGTGTTCGTGCTGATCCTCGTGCTCAACTGGTTCATGCACAACATCTACTGGACGGGCTGGCTCGCCAACCAGCACGCGCGCAAGAAGCAGATCCTGTCGGGCGCTGGCACCGGCGTCATGCTCGGCCTCGGCGTGCTCGGCTTCACCAGCGTGTTCCGCGAGGGCTTCGAGACGGTCCTGTTCCTGCAGAACGCCCGCCTCGTCGCCGGCACCGCCCCCGTCTTCGTCGGCATCGCGATCGGCCTCGCCTTCACGTTCGGCGTCGGCGCCTGCCTGTTCATCTTCCAGCACCGCCTGCCCTACCGGAAGATGCTGTTCGCCACCGGCATCGTGCTGAGCGCGGTCCTGATCGTCATGGTCGGCGGCACCGCCCACGCGTTCCAGGAGCTCGGCTGGCTGAGCGAGACTCCCGTGCTCGAGAGCGTCATCCCCGCGTGGATGACGGAGTGGCTCAACATCTTCCCGACCGTCGAGACGCTCGCCCTCCAGGTGCTCGCGGTCGCCGTCGTCGTCGGGTCGTACTTCATCTCGGAGTACATCCGCGTGCGGCGTCCGCGCTGCCACGGCGGCGCCATCGCGGTGCCCGCCTCGGCGCCGCCCCTGCCCGAGCCCTCCGAGCCGGTCTCGGTCTGATCCCCGCACCATCCGCCTCGGGCATGCTTCGCGCATGAGCGCCTGGCAGAACGACGGCAACGAGCT
>CAWUMZ010000109.1:0-5387 GCA_963923625.1 uncultured bacterium
GATCCTCGTATGTCGAATCGCCTCGCGCACGAGACGTCCCCGTACCTGCTGCAGCATGCGGATAACCCGGTCGACTGGCGGCCGTGGGGCGAGGCCGCGTTCGCCGAGGCGGCGGAACGCGACGTGCCGGTACTGCTGAGCATCGGCTACGCGTCGTGCCACTGGTGCCACGTGATGGCGCACGAGTCGTTCGAGGATGTCGAGACGGCGGCGATGATGAACCGCCTGTTCGTCAACGTGAAGGTCGATCGCGAAGAGCGGCCCGACGTCGACGCGCTCTACATGGAGGCCGTCGTCGGGCTGACCGGCCATGGCGGCTGGCCGATGACGATGTGGCTCACCCCGGACGGGCGGCCGTTCTACGGCGGCACGTACTTCCCGCCGCAGAACCGCCCCGGCATGCCGAGCTTCCGACAGGTGATGGACGCCGTCAGCCAGACGTACCGCGACCGGCGCGGCGACGTCGAGGCGCAGGCCGAGCGCATCTCGACGGCGCTCAAGGCGACCAACGATCGGCACGCCAGCGAGGAAGCTGAATTCGACGACGCGCCCGGTGGCGAGATGATCGACCGCGCGATCGGCAAGCTCGCGACGATGTTCGACCAGGTGCACGGCGGCTTCGGCGGTGCGCCGAAGTTCCCGCCGAGCCCGATCTTCCCGTTCCTGTTCGGCTGCGACGACCGCGGTCGCGGCCGCGACGGCCAGTACATGTCGCGGCTCACGCTCAACCGGATGGCCGACGGCGGCATCCACGACCAGATCGGCGGCGGCTTCCACCGCTACACCGTCGACGGCTACTGGCTCGTGCCGCACTTCGAGAAGATGCTCTACGACAACGCGCTACTGGCGAGCGCGTACGCGCATGCCGCGCTGGCGGCCGAGAGCGACCGCTACGCCGACGTCGCGCGCTCGACATTGCGCTACATGGATCGCGAGCTCTCGCTGCCCGAGGGCGGCCTTGCCTCTGGACAGGACGCCGACACGGAGGGGGAGGAGGGGCTGACGTTCATCTGGACGCCGGCCCAGATCGACGAGGTCGTCAGCGATCCGATCGACGCGGCGCTCGCCAAGGACGTCTGGAACATCACGCCCGAAGGCAACTTCGAGCACACCGGTGCCACCGTGCTGAGCATCGTCGCGCCGATCGAGGAGGCCGCCGAGCGCGCTGGGATCGGAGAGGAGGAGGCGGCCGAGCGCCTCGAGCGCGCCCGCGCCGAGCTGCACGCCGCGCGCGAGTTGCGGCCGCAGCCCGGGCGCGATGACAAGGCGCTGGCCGCCTGGAACGGCTTCGCGATCGCCGCGTATGCCGACGCCGGACGCCTGCTCGGCGAGCCCGATTTCGTCGCCACCGGCGGGCGCATCGCCGCCTTCGTACACGGGCACCTCACCCGCGAGGACGGCGTGCTCCTGCGCTCCTGGCGGGGGACGCCGGGTACGGCGGAGGGCTTCAGCGAGGACTACGGCGCCGTCGCCGACGGCCTGCTGCGCCTGCACGCCGCGACGGGCGACCTCGACCATCTGCTCGAGGCGCGGCGGCTCACGGCCGAGGCGCTGCGCCGCTTCCACGATGCTGCGCGCGGCGGCTTCTACCTC
This sequence comes from uncultured bacterium, assembly GCA_963923625.1. Taxonomy (GTDB): domain Bacteria; phylum Actinomycetota; class Thermoleophilia; order Gaiellales; family F1-60-MAGs149; genus F1-60-MAGs149. The sequence continues at coordinate 1,594 of CAWUMZ010000109.1, forward strand.
GCCTCCGCCGACGGCGAGCAGCTCGTCGCGCGGACGAAGAGCGTGGAGGACCAGCCGTCGTCGAGCGGCTCGTCGCTGATCGCCTCGTGTCTCCTGCGCCTCGGGCGCATCTATGGCGAGTACGCGTGGGAGGAGATCGCGCTCGACAGCGTCGGCGCGGTGCGCGCGGTGATGGAGCGCCATCCGAACGTGTTCGGGACGCTGCTCGGCGTCGTGCAGCAGGCGTCGACGACGCCGCGCGAGATCGCGATCATCGGCGCGCCCGATGACTCGCGCACGCGGGCGCTGCGCGAGGTCGTCGACCGCCGCTTCGCGCCGTGGGACATCGTCGTGCTCGGCGATCCGGCCGATCCCCGCTGCGCGGATGTGCCGCTGCTCGCGGGGCGCGGACTCGTCGACGGCGCGCCGGCGGCCTACGTGTGCGAGCGCATGGCCTGCCGCACGCCCATCACGGATCCCGACGCGCTGCGCGCGGCGCTCGCGTAGCTCCGCGCGAACCGCGTCACGCCGCGTCGCTCGGCGCGGACGCCGTCGGCTGCAAGGTGGCCGGCATGACGATCATCCAGCGCGACGCCCTCCATGCCTTCATCGACCGCCAGCTCGTCCGGATCGAGACCACCCCCGTACCGCCCGAGCTTGCCGAGCTCGGCGCGTGCGAGCGCTTCGGTCCCGACGAGATCGCCGCCCTCTGGTGCGGCGCCGGCATCGCCAGCCAGATCGGCCTCGCGCTCATGCTCGACCCAGGCGCGTTCGTCGATCCGTGGCCCGACGTCGACGCGGAGGCGGCACTCGGCGCTCTGGTGCAGCCGCCCGGCGATGGCGGATCGTCGCCCGCGGCGGCCTAGTCGTCCGTCGACGACCGCAACCGCGCTTCGAGCGCGGCGAGGCGTGCCTCGAGCGCGGCGTTCTGCGCCTCCGATGCCGCGGTCAACGCATCGAGCTTCGCGGCCAGCATCGCGTTGTCGACCTCGGCCTGATCGGAGGCCTCGTCGACGCGCTCCTCGAGCTCCTCGATCTCGTCGCCGAGCTCGACGCGCGTCCCCTCCTCGAGCGCCTCCTGCTCGCGGTGCATGATCGTGGAGATCAGCGCGCCGATGATGGCGCCGAAGAAGCCGACGCCGAGGAAGCCGAGCAGGGCCGTCAGGAACATCGTCTGCGGCTGGGTGGCCGATTCTCCCGCAGGGCCGATCGTGACGGTCGTCGTGGACCAGTACAGCGCCTCGCCGAAGCTCGTCTTCTCGACCCGCCAGAACGAGATCGTCGCGGTGGCGATGATCAGGGCGCCGAAGGCGAACAGGTAGGCGAGCGAACCGCGGTTGAGCAGCCAGCGGCCCAGCGGCGCGAGGCGCAGCGCGGTGCTCGCGGCGATGGAGCCGGGCAGCGAGGTGGTCAGGTAGATGACGGACGCGATCGGTCCCGCCACGACGATCAGCGTCAGGAACTTGTGGCGCAGCAGGAAGCGCCCGCGGTCCGGCGCCACGCGCAGCAACGCGACCCACTGGACGAGGAAGATGATCCACGTCCCGTACGCGATGGTGCCGCCGATCAGGTGCGGCACGGATCCGGGTGCGAAGGCGACGCGGAGGCACATGCCGAACAGCACCAGCAGGGAGACGGCGACCATCGGGCGCTCGAAGCGCTCCTCCCAGTAGGCGAGCCGTTCGTCGGAGCGGACCACGGCGTCTAGTCCAGGAGGTGACGAAGGACGGCGATGGTGGTGTGGAGGCGGTTCTCGGCCTCGTCCCACACGACGGACTGCGGCCCGTCGATGACGTCGGCAGCGACCTCCTCGCCGCGGTGGGCGGGCAGGCAGTGCAGGAAGAGCGCGGTCGGCGCGGCCTGCGCCATCAGCGCGGTATCGACCTGGTAGCCGGCGAAGGCGGCCATTTTCTCGTCGCGCTGCGCCTCCTCGCCCATCGAGACGAAGACGTCGGTGACCACGACGTCGGCGCCGGCGACGGCCTCGGCGGGATCCCGCAGCTCGGTCACCGAGCCGCCGTGCTCGGCGGCGATCAGCGCAGTTGCGGCCATCACCTCGGGATCCGCGTCATAGCCCTCGGGCGCGGCGATGCGGATGTGCATCCCGGCCAGAGCGGCGGCTTGGGCCAGCGAGTGGAAGACGTTGTTGCCATCGCCGATCCATGCGATCGTCCTGCCTTGAAGCTCGCCGAGGTGCTCCTCGATCGTCATCAGGTCGGCGAGCGCCTGCAGCGGGTGGTGGTCGTCGGTGAGGGCGTTGACGACGGGGATGGTGGCGTGGCGCGCGAGCTCCTCGACGTCGGCGTGCGCGAAGGTGCGGATGAAGATCGCGTCGCACATGCGCGAGACGACGTGCGCGGTGTCGGAGATCGGCTCGCCGCGGCCCAGCTGGAGCTCGTCGCCGCGCGTGAAGATCGGATGGCCGCCGAGGCGGACGACGGCGGTCTCGACCGAGACGCGCGTGCGCGTCGAGGCCTTCGTGAAGTGCATCAGCACGGTGCGTCCGGTCAGGCGCCCGTGGACGGACGCCGGGTCGGCCTTGCAGGCGCGCGCATCGGCGATCAGCGCGTGCAGCGTGGCGGCGTCGAGGTCGCCGATCGTGAGGAGGTGCCGCGTCATCGGAGGCGGCAGGATACCCGCGCGCCGCGCTACTTGGAGTAGTACGACGGCAGGTCCGTCAGATCCGTGGCGGCGTCGACCTCGATGCGCCAGCCATCGGGGTGCTTCGTGTCGGCGCGAATGCCATCGTCGGCGAGGCCGGCGTCGGCCAGCCACTCGTTGTTGCGCGTGGCCGGCGGCCAGGCGCCGCCGTGGCCCCAGTTGCCGACGCGGATCAGGAACGGCCGCGACGGATTTGCCGCGTGGATCGCGCGCGCCAGCGTCGGCATCTGCTCCTGCGGGCTGATCTCGTCGTTGACGGACCAGTACATGATCAGCTTCTGGCTCGAATTCGCGAGGTCGGCCGCGAACGTCAGTGGGCTGCGCTCATCGAAGCAGGCCGGGGCGGTGTATGGCGTGCCCTGGCACTCGGAGTAGAGCGCCTGCTGGCGGATCGCCGGCAGGTGCCAGAAGCGCTTCGCCATGTCGATCGGCGCGTCCATCGCCACGATCGTCTGCGCCATCGCGGGGTACTTGACGCCGAACAGGAGCGCGTCCTCGCCGCCCATCGAGCCGCCGGCCGCGATCTGCCGCGTCGGGTCGATGCGCAGGCCGGGGAGGCGGGCGCGGAGGAACTGGATGATCTTCGCGTTGTCGGCGAGGTTCTGCGGCGAGCCGTACGAGTAGCCGCGCGCGTACTGGCCGGTGCCGTCGATGCACGCGACGACGAAGCCGTATTGCCCCGGCGCGTTGCCGAAGGTCTGGTTGCAGACCGCGCGGCCGCCCGCGCCGTGGAAGACGTGCACCAGCGGCAGGCGCTGCTTCTGCGGGTAGCGCGGGTACGACGCGACGAGACGGAGGATGCGGCCGTTCCACGCCGGGTACCACGTGGTCGCGGTGATGGTGTCCTTGCCCGCGAGCTTGAAGGTCGTGCGGCGGAGCGAATCCGGCACCTGCGAGTTGTCGTTGAACGTGCCCGCGTAGACGTAGTCGGGGATGTCCGAGCCGCCGGTGTCGCTGTCATCCGTCGGCACCGTCGCGTCGGCGGCGCTGGCCGATGCCACGGCGACGAGGGCGAGCAGGAGCAGCGTGAGGGCGGTGGTGAGCTGGCGCATGGTGGAACCCGGGGCGGTCGCCCCATCCTAGGTGCGGTTTCGCGCACGGATCCGGGATCCCTTGGACAGTTTGGATCCGGCACCATTTTGTCCCGCAGGGGG
>CAWUMZ010000110.1:0-5331 GCA_963923625.1 uncultured bacterium
CGAACGATCGCCGAGCGCGAGGGCTCCGTGTTCATCTCGCCGTTCGACGATGAGGAGATCATCGCGGGGCAGGGCACCGTGGGCCTCGAGATCATGGAGGCGCTGCCCGATCCCGATCTCGTCGTGGTCCCGTGCGGTGGCGGCGGTCTCATCTCGGGCGTCGCGATCGCAGTGCACGCCCTGCGGCCGGAGACGACGGTCGTCGGGGTGCAGGCCGAGGCCTGCTCGCCGTTCGCCGACTCGCTCGCGAGTGGCGCCATCAGCAAGGCGGAGTCGGCGGGCACGATCGCCGATGGCATCGCCGTCAAGCGCCCGGGCGACATCACCTTCCCGATCGTCCAGGAGCACGTCGATCGCATCGTCACCGTCGATGACGAGGAGATCGCGGCGGCCATGACGCTGCTGAGCGAGCGTCAGAAGCTCGTCGTCGAGGGCGCCGGCGCGGCCGGTGTCGCGGCGCTGGTGACCGGTGCGCTCGGCGACGTCGCCGGCAAGCGCGTCGTCATCGTCCTCTCGGGCGGGAACATCGACCTCCTGCTGCTGCAGGGGATCATGCGCCACGGCCTCACCACTGCCGGGCGCTACATGCGCTTCACGACGCGCATGCCCGACCGGCCGGGCTCGCTGCGCCAGTTCCTCGACGTGCTGACGGCGGAGCGGGTCAACATCGTCGACATGTTCCACCATCGCGATGGCACCGATCTCGGTGTGAAGGACACCGCGGTCGACATCACCGTCGAGACGAAGGACCACGCCCACGGTGAGCACGTGCTCGTGAAGATCCGCGAAGCCGGCTACCCGGCCGAGCGCATGCAGCTCTCGTAGCGCCCGACCGCTAGACGGCCGCGGCGAACTGCGGCGAGCCCATGCCACCGCCGATCACCGGATGCACGTCGGCGAACCCGCGCACGGCGAGGATCGACGCGCCGATGCCGGAGCGGGCGCTCGACTGGCAGATGACCGCAGTGCGCCGCGCGGGGTCGAGTCCGTCGAGCGATGCGGTGTGCAGATCGTGGAGCGGGATCTGCACGGCATCGGCGAGTGGTGCGGGCAGCTCGTCCGCGTTGCGGACGTCGACGATCTGCACGTCGTCGCGCTCGGCGAGGAACTCATCGAGCGACAGCGGCGGCAGCCGCAGCCCCAGGTCGAGGTCGCCCGCCGCGATCCAGCCACGCTGGGTGAAGTGCCCGATCGCCTGCAGACCTCGGGCGGCCTGCTCGGCCTGCGCGGCGTCGACGGCGATCAGCGTGGTCGGCACGTCCGGGTCGAGCAGGAAGCCCGCGCGGGTGCCGAAACCCGTCTGGTTGACGGGCACGTGGAAGGCGCCGGGCACGGTGCCGTGCACGACGTCGGCGGTCGCCCGCACATCGAGCACCGGACCGTCGCCGGGCAGCGTCGCGAGCTGCTGCGGCAGCGCCGGACGGGCGACCAGCGGACCGCGGTTCGCGTCGACGATGCGCCCGAGATTCGGCGGCTTCGGGGCCAGACCGGCGTTGGCAGCGGCGACGAACGCCGCCTCGCCCATCGGCTGGAGCATGTCGTTGAAGCGCCGCTCGAAGCCGAGCGTGGTGGAGGGCTTCGCGCTCATGCCCTTGCCGCAGAGCGAGCCGGCCACGTGGCCGGGGAAGATCTCGACGCCATCGGCGAGCTTGAGCAGGCGCTCCTGCAGCGTCTCGTAGAGAACCGACGCCCCCTCCTGACCGTCGACTGCCAGATCGGGTCGCGCCACGTCGCCCACGAAGATGCTGTCGCCGGTGAGCACGAGCCACGGCTCGTCGGAGCGCGTGTGGTCGATGACCTGGATCGCGATGTGCTCGGGGCGGTGGCCCGGCGTGTGCATCGCGACGAGCTCGATGTTGCCGACGTGGATGCTGTCGCCGTCCGCGAGACCGATGTGCTCGTGCTCGGCACCGGCGAGGGCGGAGACGTAGACGGGGACGCCGAGCTCGAGGGCCAGCGCGCCGTGTCCTGAGACGTGGTCGGCGTGGGTGTGCGTCTCGATGATGCCGACGAGGTTCGCCTTGTGGTACTCGAGCGCGCGCATCAGCGCGCGCGTGTCGAGCGACGGGTCGACGACGACCGCCTCGTTCACCTTCTGGCACCCGACGAGGTACGAGGCGCAGCCGAGGTCGGTGTAGATGAGCTGCTCGAAGATCATGGGAGACGTCCTTCCGTTGCGCGCATCATACCTCTTTCACAACCAAACAGTAGTGGATGGGCCCCCGGTCGGGAGCCCATCCAGCCGCTGCTACTTCTCGCCCTGGGCGCGCGAGAACGACGGCTCGCCGTCGAACATGCGCAGCTTCTCGACGTGCACCCAGTTGAAGCGCCCGCCGAAGTTGCCGAGCAGCTCGAGGATGTCCTCGCTGGTGATGACGCTGCCGCGCGTGATGAAGCGCGCGCGCATGACGTCGGTCGGGTCCAGCTCGGCGCTCGTCTTCGGCCACACCTGCGTGCCGCGGCACTCGACCATCTTCAGCTCGAGCTTCGTGCCGTCGGCGATCTCCTGCGCGGCGAGGCCGACGTCCTCCGGCTCCTCCTCCGTCTGGAAGAAGACGTCGACGCCGATCAGCTCGACCGACTCGGGGATGACGAACGCGGCCTCCTTGCGCGGCACGGGCATCTTCACCTGCTTGACCTCGCGCGCCTGCCACTCGTCGACCTTGCTGCCGAGATTGCCGATGATCGCGTCGGTGTAGGCGGTCGTGCCGACGCTGCCCTCGTCGCCCATGACGTCGCGCGTGCGGATGCCCTGCGCGAGCGTGGCCATGACGGCGTTCTCGACCGTCGAGGCGGCCTCGAGCTCGCCGATGTGGCGGAGCATCAGCACGGCCGAGAGGATCATCGCGGTCGGGTTGATCGTGTCCTGGCCGGCGTACTTCGGCGCCGAGCCGTGGACGGCCTCGAAGATCGCGACGTCGGTGCCGAGGTTGGCGGACGGCGCGAAGCCGAGGCCGCCGACCAGCGCGGACGTGAGATCCGACAGGATGTCGCCGTTCATGTTCGTGGTGATGATCATCTCGAACTGCTCCGGCCGCTTGACCAGCTGGTGCGCGCAGTTGTCGACGATGACGTGCCACGAGTCGATGTCGGGGTGCTCGGGGGCGATCTCCTCGAAGGTGCGCTTGAGCATGCCCTCGGTCATCTTCATGATGTTCGCCTTGGTGGCGCAGGCGACGTTCGTGCGGCCCTCGGCCTCGGCCAGCGCGTAGGCGAGGCGGACGATCTTCTCGCAGCCCTTGCGCGAGATCAGCTTCAGCGTCTGGGCGACATCGGGCGTCTCCATGTGCTCGATGCCGGCGTACAGGTCCTCGACGTTCTCGCGCACCACGACGAGGTCGATGCCGCGACCCGAGTAGGGCGTGGGGACGCCGGGCATCTCGCGGACGGGGCGGATGTTCGCGTAGGTCTCGAAGAGCTTGCGCAGGGTGACGTTCGCGCTCTTCTCACCGAAGCCGACCGGTGTCGCGAGCGGGCCCTTGAGGACCACGCGCGTCTGCTCGATCGACTCGATGGTGTCCTTCGGCACGCCGGTGGCGTCGCCCTTCTTGAAGACCTCGGCGCCGGCCTCGTGCTCGTGCCAGTCGATCTTGACGCCGGCGGCGTCGACGATCCTGCGCGCGGATTCCGCTACCTCGGGCCCAACGCCGTCGCCGGCGATGAGCGTGACCGCTGTGCTCTTACTCACCCGTAGTTCCCCTTCGATCGAGATCGAGCCTGCAGCATAGGAGAGATCACCGGAATACGTATGGAGACCGGAGGTTGGGAGTCGATAGGATCCGAACGTGGCGCATCACCACGGGCATTCGCATCACGGGCACGACCACGGGCATCACGGCCATGCGCACGGTCCCAGCACAGGCCGCGCGCTGTGGATCTCGCTCGTCCTGACGGTCGTGCTCGGGATCGTGCAGGTCGGCGGCGGCATCGCGTTCGACTCGCTCGCGCTGATCTCCGACGCGGTGCACAACCTGTCCGACGGCGTCGCCGTGCTGCTCGCGGTCGGCGCAGCGTGGCTGGCGGGCCTGCCGCCGCGCGGCACGTGGACGTTCGGCTACCGCCGCGCAGAGGTCCTGGCGGCGGTGATCAACGCGCTGCTCCTGCTCGTGCTCTCGGCCGGCATCGCGGTCGAGTCGATCGGCCGGCTGCTGCACCCGCGTGCGGTGGAGGGCGGCGGCGTGGCGATCATCAGCGCGATCGCGATCGTGCTCAACCTGATCCCGGTGGTCCTGCTGCTGCGCGCCGGGGCGCGGCAGAATCTCAACGCGAACGCCGCGATGCTGCATTTCGCCGGCGACGTCCTTGCCTCGCTGGCCGCGCTCGTGGCGGGCGTGATCATCGCGCTGACGGGCTGGGTGCAGGCCGACCCGATTGCGAGCCTCTTCGTCGTCGCGCTGATCGTCGTCGCATCGCTGCAGGTGCTGCGCAGCGCGGTGCGCGTGCTGCTCGAGGAGGCGCCGCCCGGCACGGATCCGGCTGCGATCGGGCAGCGGATCGCCGCAGTGCCCGGCGTCTGCGACGTCCACGATCTCCACGTCTGGCAGATCAGCGACGGCTTTCCGGCGCTCTCCGCGCACGTCGTCATCGATCCCGGCCTCGACGCGCACCACGCGCTGCACGAGGTGCAGAAAGCGGTCGCGTCGTGCTGCGACATCGAGCACACGACGATCCAGATCGACGTCGACCATTCCCGCGGTCTGAAGATCCAACCGCGTCTCACCCAGCCGCAGGAGGCACCATGAGCAGTCCCATGATCGACGTCGCGGAGCTCCGCGACCTGCACGCCTTCCAGACGATCCAGATCGTCGACTGCCGCTTCCGACTCGGTCAGCACGGCGCCGGCGTCGAGCTGTACCGCGAGGGGCACATCCCGGGCGCGCTGTACCTCGATCTCGACGACGACCTCAGCGGCCCGATGCGCGAGGATCGCCTCGGCGGGCGGCACCCGCTGCCGACACGCGAGGCTTTCGCCGCGTCGCTCGTGGAGGCCGGGCTGCGCGGCGACACGCCGATCGCGCTCTACGACGACGGCACGGGCGGCGCCGCCCGCGCCTGGTGGCTGCTGCGCCATCACGGCGTCGCCAGCCGCGTGCTGCGTGGCGGCCTCGAGGCATGGACGGAGCCGCTGATCGGCGGCGATCCGCCGCGGGGCGGGGGCGACATCGCGCTCGGCCCCGAGCGCACCGACGATCTCGTGCTTGCCGAGGACGTGCAGGCCGCGCTCGCGGCCGGCACGACGGTGCTCGACGCCCGCGCGCCCGAGCGCTACCGCGGCGAGGTCGAGCCGATGGATCCGGTCGCCGGCCACATCGGCGGCGCCGTCAACGCGCC
>CAWUMZ010000111.1:0-5312 GCA_963923625.1 uncultured bacterium
AGGGGCCTGACCCCTTTGCGTCACGCTGACGTCAGGCGCGCCAGACCAGCTGGACGGCGGCGATCGTCTCGCCGCCCGTCTCGGCCTCGACCGGCGCGATCGCGCGCAGCATCGCCGTGCCGGGCACGCCGAAGATGTCGGCGGTCGCCTGGTCGTCCTTCAGCACCTCGACAGAGGGCTGCACGCGGCGGGTCTCGGGGCCGAGGCCGAGCGCGCCGGAGCGCGACGACTCGACGGCGTAGAAGCACGCCAGCACGAGCGCGATCAGGAATGGGTTGTCCTCGTCCTCGGCGTACGCGATGCGCTCGCGCGTGCGCACCGTCGCGTCGACGAGGAACGGCAGGAGCTCCGGCGCGAGCTGGCCGGAGCGGTGCTTCGGCTTGGCCTTCGAGTTCTGGGCGCGCTCGAACACCACCGCGACCGGGGCGCCGGCGAGCGCGAACGATTCCCGCTCGCGGTACGGGCCGATCGCCCAGGCGAGCTCGCTCGCCATCCGCGCGGTCGCCTCGGCCAGCTCGTCGGCGAGGCGCTCGGCCTCCTCGTCGCTCAGCTCCTCGGCCTCGAAGACCGGATGCTGGCGCGGCGCGTCGTCGTGGTCGTGATCGCAGTCCGGCCCGTGGACGTGGTCGTCCGCATGATCGTGATCGCAGTCGGGACCGTGTTCGTGGTCGTGCGCCATGGCGGGAAGCCTACGAGTCCTCGGGGGTCATGTGATCTCCTTCGCACCTCGGCGCCGATCGGCGTGCGCTGCGGCATACGCCGATGCGATCTAGCGTTAGGACGACTGATGAGCGCACGCGGCAGACATGGCACGTTCGATGTGGGCGAGAAGCCCAAGCGACCGGAGGACCCGGAGGTCCGCCGCGCCAACCTGCGCCGCGTCTTCCGGCTGTTCGGCCCGGAACGGGGGCGCCTGTCGCTCGTGCTCGCGTTGATCGTGTTCTCGAGCGCGCTCGGAATGGTGCCGGCGTTCCTCCTGCGCGACGTGATCGACACCGCGATCCCGACGAACAACACGTCGCTGCTCGCATGGCTGGCGATCGGCATGATCGCGATCGCGATCATCGTCGGCATCCTCGGCGTCGCGCAGACGTACCTGTCGAATCGCGTCGGCCAGGAGGTCATGCACGAGCTGCGCGCCGACGTGTACGAGCATCTCCAGCGCCAGTCGCTCGCGTTCTTCACGCGGACGCGAACCGGCGAGGTGCAGTCGCGGATCGCCAACGACATCGGCGGCGTCGACGACGTCGTCACGTCGACGGCGACGTCCGTGGTCTCGAACGTCACGACGGTGCTGGCCGCGGTCGTCGCGATGTTCCTGCTCGACTGGCGCCTCGCGATCCTCTCGCTCGTGCTCGTGCCGTTCTTCGTGCTGCTGACGCGCCGCGTCGGCGCCGAGCGCCGCAAGCTGGCGACAGAGCGCCAGAAGACGCTGGCCGACATCTCCTCGCTGGTGCAGGAGTCGCTGTCCGTCAGCGGCGTGCTGCTCGGCAAGACGATGGGCCGCGGTCCGGAGCTGGCCGAGCGGTTCCGCCGCGAGTCGCGCGAGCTCGCCGAGCTCGAGGTGCGCCAGCGCATGGCGGGCCGCTGGGTGATGGCCTCGATCAGCGCCTCCTTCGCGATCCTGCCGGCGCTCGTCTACTGGGCCGGCGGCTGGTCGATCGCCAACGGCTGGGGTGCGGTCTCGATCGGCACCCTCGTCGCCTTCGCGACGATCCAGACGCGCATCTTCTTCCCGGTCGGCGCGCTGCTGAGCGTCGGCATCGACGTGCAGGCGTCGCTCGCGCTGTTCGATCGCATCTTCGAGTACCTCGATCTCGAGGTCGACATCGACGAGCACGAGGGCACCCGCTCGCTCGACCGCACCGAGGTGAATGGCGAGGTCGCGTTCGACGACGTCTGGTTCCGGTACGAGCCGAGCGGCCCGTGGACCATCGCCGGCGCCACGTTCCTCGCTGCGCCGGGCACGAGCACCGCGGTGGTCGGCGAGACCGGTTCGGGCAAGACGACGCTCGGCTACCTCGTCGCGCGCCTGTACGACGCCGAGCGCGGCGCCGTGCGCATCGACGGGGTCGATGTGAAGGACCTCTCGTTCGCGTCGCTGTCCGATCTCGTCGGCGTGGTCAGCCAGGAGACGTATCTCTTCCACGCGACGGTGCGCGAGAACCTCCGCTTCGCCCAGCCCGATGCCACCGACGAGCAGATCGAGGAGGCGTGCCGGGCGGCGCGCATCCACGAGCACATCGAGGGGCTTGCGAACGGCTACGACACGGTCGTCGGCGAGCGCGGCTACCGCTTCTCCGGCGGCGAGAAGCAGCGCATCGCGATCGCGCGCACGGTGCTGCGCAACCCGCCGATCCTGGTGCTCGACGAGGCAACCTCCGCGCTCGACGTCGATACGGAGCGTCAGGTGCAGGAGGCGCTCGACGCCCTCGCCGAGGGGCGCACGACGATCACGATCGCGCATCGCCTCTCGACGGTGCGCGATGCCGACCAGATCCTCGTGATGGACGCCGGCGCGATCGTGGAGCGCGGCACGCACGCCGAGCTGGTCGCGGCGGGCGGGCGCTATGCCGATCTCGTGGCGCGCGACGCGCTCGGCGCGATCGTCTAGCCGCGGATGACGCGCGCGGGCTCGGCGCCGAGCTGGGCGATCAACTGGCGCCAGTCCGGATCGTCGACGAGCACGACGTCGGCCTTGTAGCCGACGGCGAGGCGGCCGACCTCGTCGTCGAGGCCGAGCACGGCGGCACCGCCCTGCGTGGCGGCGGCGAGCGCTTCGGCACACGAGAGCCCCATCTGCGTGCAGGCGAGGTGCATCGTCGTCGGCAGCGACAGGCACGGTGCGGAACCCGGATTGGCGTCGGTGGCGAGCGCCACGCGGCCGCCGGCGTCGATCAGCTGGCGCAGCGGCGGCATCGGGCGCTTGAGCGTGAGCGCCGCGACGGGAAGGCCGACGCCGATCACGTTCGAGGCGGCCAGCGCGCGCACGCCGTCGTCGGTCGTCGCCTCGAGATGGTCGACACTCGCCGCGCCGAGCTCGATCGCGAGCGGGATCGCGCCCATCTCGGAGAACTGGTCGGCGTGCAGGCGCAGGCGAAGCCCGTGACCGCGCGCGGCTTCGAGGAAGCGGCGCGACTGCTCGACGTCGAAGACGCCGCGCTCGAGGAACACGTCGGCGGCGTCGGCAAGCGGCGCGCACGCCGGTAGGATCTCCTCGATCGCGTAGTCCACGTATGCGTCGGGCGACGCGGCCTCGGGCGGGGTGGAGTGCAGTGCGAGGCAGGTCGTCGTCGTGCGCACGTCCGCGGCCTCACCGGCGGCGCGGGCGGTCGCGAGCATTCGGGCCTCGTCTTTCGCCGAGAGGCCGTAGCCCGACTTCACCTCCGCCGTCGTCGTGCCGAGCGCGCGCATGCGTGCGAGGCGCTTCGTGGCGGCGGCGAGCAGCGCGTCGTCCGTCGCCTCGCGCGTCATCCGCACGCTCGCCTTGATGCCGCCGCCCTCCGCCGCGATGCGCTCGTAGTCGGCGCCCTGCGCGCGCAGGTCGAACTCGTGGATGCGGTTGCCGCCGTAGACGATGTGCGTGTGGCAGTCGACGAGGCCGGGCACGGCGCTCATGCCGCTCGCGTCGATCACCTCCGCGTCGCCGGCAAGCTGCACCGTGCGCACGACCTCCTCGCGCGGGCCGACCGCCTCGATGTGTCCGTTGCGGATCGCGATCGCGGCGTCGTGCTGGACGCCGAAGTCGCCGTCGGCATCGACCGAGGCGAGGGTGGCGAGGTTGTCGATCAGGAGGTCGGCCGGCTGCATGCGGGCAGTCTAGGCGCAGCACCGTCACCGGCCTGTGCGCGTGCGTGCGGATGCCGGCGCACGCCGTGTGGATTCTGACCAGATGCTGACTAGAGTTCGCGCTATGGATGTCAGCGTGTACGAGGCCAAGACGCATCTCTCCCGCCTGATCGGCGACGTCGAGTCCGGTCGGGAGGTGACCATCACCCGGCACGGGCGCCCCGTGGCGCGGCTCGTGCCGATCGTCGACGCGGTCGATTCGCATGCGGCCTGGGTCGAGCGGGTCGTCGCCAATCGACGGGCGCTGGGGCTCGCGCTCGAGTCGGGTGAGGCCGCGTCCTGGGTGCGCGAGGGGCGTCGCTAGCGTGCCGTTCGTCCTCGACGCATCTGCGGCGATCGAGGCGATCGCGGTCGACGAGGGCGGACCGGTCGGGGCGGCGGTGCTGGAGCGGCTGCGTCGCGATCGTGCGGTGGTGCCGGCGATCTGGGGCGCCGAGGTCGCGAACGCGATCCGCCACGGCTGGCGTGCCGGTCGCCTCTCCGAGGAGGCGGCCCGCGGCATGGTCGACGATCTGCTGGCGGCGCCGGTCGACACGGCGCCGCCCGGGGAGCTGCGGTGGAGCGTGGTCGAGGCCGCGAAGGTGACGGGCCTGACGGCGTACGACGCGGCGTATCTCGTGCTGGCCGTCGAGACCGGGCTCGAGCTGGCGACCTGCGATCGCGACCTGCGGGCCGCGGCCGAACGGGCCGGCGTCACCTGCATCTAGGTGGTGAACGGGGGAGGGTGGCGCCCGCTTCCGGCGAATCGCTGCTATAACTCAGTCCAATAAGTGAAACAAGCGATCCTCATACAGTGAGTATGGGGCGCTCGGAACCCCAGGAGACCCCCGACATGGGCATTCGCATCAACGACACCGCGCCGAACTTCACCGCGCAGACGACCGAGGGCGAGATCGACTTCCACGACTGGATCGGCGATTCGTGGGCCGTCCTCTTCTCGCACCCCAAGGACTTCACGCCGGTCTGCACGACCGAGCTCGGCTACATGGCCAGCATCAACGGCGAGTTCCAGAAGCGCGGCGTCAAGATCATCGGCCTCTCGGTCGACCCGGTCGACCGCCACTCGCAGTGGGCCGACGACATCGAGGAGACGCAGGGCACGCGCCCGAACTTCCCGATGATCGGCGACACCGACTTCAACGTCTCCAAGCTGTACGACATGCTCCCCGCCGACGTCGAGGGTGACGTCGCCGACCGCACGCCGATGGACAACCAGACGGTGCGCAACGTCTTCGTGATCGGCCCGGACAAGAAGGTCAAGCTCGTCCTCGCCTACCCGATGACGACCGGCCGCAACTTCGACGAGGTCCTGCGCGTGATCGACTCGCTGCAGCTGACCGCGAAGCACAAGGTCGCGACGCCCGCCCAGTGGAAGCAGGGCGACGACGTCATCATCGCGGGCTCGGTCAACAACGAGCAGGCCAAGGAGATCTGGCCCGAGGGCTGGAAGGAGCCCAAGCCGT
>CAWUMZ010000112.1:0-5280 GCA_963923625.1 uncultured bacterium
CGCAGGGGCATTCACCCCCTGGAGTCACCTAAGGATCGGCCCGTGAGCGAAGCGAACGGGTAGCCGATCCGTGGTGCATGCTCGGACTGAAGACGATCAGCTGCGTGGCGGCGTCTGCTTGGGAGGACATCACAACCGCGCGGATGTCATGTCCTGCCTGCCAGAACCTTCCCATTCCCCGTAGCGCCCCTGCAGGTAGGACATGACATCCGCGCGGTTGTGATGTCCTCCCAAGCCCGAGCGAACGGACCACAAGCTGCCGCCCACCACCGAGCACGCACCGAAGTGCGGATCCGGCGTTCCTACCGCTCCACGAAGTCGATCACCACGGGACAGCCCTCGAGCCCGGCGGCCTCGCGCAGCCGGTTCTCGATGAAGTACGCGTAGTCGCGCGTGATCAGCTTGCGGTCGTTGATCGTGATGCGGAAGCGCGGCGGGCGCGTCTGCACCTGCGCGCCGTAGATCAGCTTCATGCGCTTGCCGTGCACGAGCGGCGGCTGCCGCTGTGCGACCGCGTCCTGGAGGGCGCGGTTGACGGCCGGTGTCGGCATGCGGCGCGTGTACGCGGCGTACAGCTCCTCGATGCGGTCGAGCAGGCGGTCGAGGCCGCGACCGGTGACCGACGATGTGGTGACGATCATCGGCCGCTGCCGCAGCTTGCGCTCGATGCGCAGGCGGAGGTCGTCGAGGTCGATCTCGGAGGCGTCCCACTTGGAGACCACGACGAGCGTCGCGCAGCCCGCCTTCCGGGCGGCGTCGGCGACGTCGAGATCGTGATCCACGAAGCCCTCGGCGCCGTCGATCAGCACGAGAGCGATGTCCGCGTGGTCCATGGCGGCGAGCGCGCGCTTCTCGCTCCAGTACTCGATGTCCTGACGCTGCGCGCGCTTGCGGCGCATGCCGGCGGTGTCGACGAGGCGGAAGACGGTGTCGCCGCGGACGAGCCGCGTGTCGATCGCGTCGCGTGTCGTGCCGGGCACGTCGCTGACGATCACGCGCGGCGAGCCGATCAGCTTGTTGAACAGCGAGGACTTGCCGACGTTCGGGCGGCCGAGGATGGCGACGCCGATCTCGTCCGTGACGCGCTCGAGGCGCTCGGCCTGCGGCATCGCGGAGAGGCGCTCGACGATCAGGTCGAGCAGGTCGCCGCTGCCGGAGCCGTGGATCGCAGAGACCGGGATGGGCTCGCCGAGTCCGAGCTCGTGGAACACATAGGCGTTGAGGTCGCCGCTCTGGCCGTCGGCCTTGTTGGCGACGAGCAGCATCGGGATCTTCTCGCGACGGAGGATCTCGGCGACCTCGAGGTCGCCGGGCATCACGCCGGCCTTGGCGTCGACGACGAAGAGCGCCATGTCGGCCTCGGCGAGGGCGGTGCGCGCCTGCTGCGCGACCTCCTCGGCCATCATCGTCTCGCCGCCGAGGTCGATGCCGCCCGTGTCGACGAGGCGGAAGGCCTTGCCGTTCCACTCGACGTCGACGTCCTTGCGGTCGCGCGTCACGCCCGGTTCGGAGTGCACCACGGCGTCGCGGCGGCCGGCGAGGCGATTGCACAGCGTCGACTTGCCGACGTTCGGGTAGCCGACGACGGCGACGACGCCGATGATCGGCTGCTCCGGGAGCGCCTGGACCTCCTCTTCGAACTCCTGGCCGCGGCGCTTGCGCGCCCGCGGCGGCTCGCGTCCGCTCATGCGCTCGTCTCCCTGCTCGTCCACTCGGGCGGAACGGCATCCTTGGGCCGCCCGGCGCGGTCGGCGCTGACGGCGAACGATTCCAGCTGGCGCAGGTAGGCGCCGATGTCCTCGGAGGCGGCGCGATACGCCTTGCCGCCGCGGCCTTCAACGGTGATCGGCCGGCCGAACGTGACGCTGACGGGCGCACGCGGCGAATCGACGACCTTGTCGGTCCCGTTGATCCACACGGGTACGACCGGCGCACCGCTCATCCCCGCGATCATCGCGGCGCCGGCACGCACCTCGCCGAGACCCTCGCCATGATGCCGCGTGCCGTCGATGAAGACGCCGAGGATGCCGCCGCGCGCGAGCACCTCGCGGGCCGCGTCGATCGCACCGCGATCGGCCTCGCCGCGACGCACGGGAAAGGCGCCGGTGTGCGGGAGCACGCGCCCGAGCACCGCGTTGTCGAACAGCTCCTGCTTCGCCATGTAGTGGATCGGGCGGCGCAGCGCGGCCCCGAGCACGAAGATGTCGTAGAACGACTGGTGGTTGGCGGCCAGCACGACGGGGCCTGTGGCCGGCACGCGCTCGCGACCCCACACCCGCACATCGGAGAAGCGGCGGATCGGCCCGCCGGCGAGCGCGAGCGCGAGCCCCCACGAGCGCTCGGGCGTGAGGACGCGGAATCCGTCCCACTGCATGCGCGTCGCGGTCATGCGCGCTCCTCGACGAGCGCCACGATCGCCTCGATGACCTGCTCGATCGAGCGTCCCTCCGTGTCCACGCGCACGCTGTCCTCGGGGACGATCATCTGCGCCGCGTCCTTGCGATCGCGCTCCAGCGCGGTCTCCCCCGCCTCCTCGCCGCGCTCGGCGGCGCGGCGCCGGCGGCGCTCGTCGGGCGAGGCGTCGAGCCACACCTTCAGCTCGGCCTGCGGCCACACGACGGAGCCGATGTCGCGCCCCTCGGCGACCGCATCGCCCTCCGCCAGGAAGGCACGCTGCGCTCCGCGGAGCGCCTCCCGCACCTCGGGCAGGCACGACACGCCCGAGACGGCGGCATCGACCGCATCCGAGCGCAGCGCCGGATCGAGCAGGTGCGCGGTCCACGCACCGCCCTGCGCCACGGCGATCGGCTCGTCACCGGTCTCGAGCGACACGAGCGTGACCGCGCGGTACATCGCGCCGGTGTCGAGATAGCGGTAGCCGAGACGCGTCGCGAGCGCCCGCGACACCGTCGACTTGCCGGCGCCGGCCGGGCCGTCGATGGTGATGATCATCGTCGGCGCTCCGCCGTGGCGGCTTCGATCAGCGGACGAAAGCCGGGGAACGACACGTCGATCGCCTCCGGGTTCGTGATCGTCACGCCGTCCTCCGAGTAGAGCCCCGCGATCGCGCCGAGCATCGCGATGCGATGGTCGCCGCGCGGATTGACCGTACCACCGCGCAGGCGAGCCGGCACGCCGCGGATGAACCAGCCGTCGTCCTCCAGCTGGATGTGGCCGCCGATGCCGCGCAGCGCCTCGTAGACGCTCTCGAGGCGGTTGGACTCCTTGAACTTGAGCTCCTCGGCCTCGCGCACGCGCGTCTTGCCGCGTGCGGCGCACGCGGCGAGCGCGAGGATCGGCAGCTCGTCGATCAGCCCGGACACCTCGGCGCCGCGGATGCTGCTCGCGGTCAGCTCGGCGTGCGCGACCTCGAGGTCGGCGACGGGTTCGCCCGCCTCGGTCGTGCGGCGGTTGAAGACGCCGACGCGGCCGCCCATGCGCTCGAGCACGTCGAGCAGGCCGGTGCGCCCCGCGCCGATGCCGACGCCGCGCAGGAAGATCCGCGACTCGGGGATCAGCGTGGCCGCGATGATCAGGAAGGCGGCGGACGACATGTCGCCCGGCACCTCGATGCGCTCGAGGTGCAGGCGGTCGGTCGGCTGGATCACGACGCGCTCGCGGATCGTCTGAACCGTGGCGCCCGCGGCGCGCAGCATGCGCTCGGTGTGGTCGCGTGTCGGAACCTGCTCGATCACCGTCGTCGGACCGTCGGCGCGGAGGCCGGCCAGGAGGATCGCGGACTTGACCTGCGCCGACGACACCTCCATCTCGTGCTGCATGCCCCTCAGTGCGGCACCGCCGGTGACGGTGACCGGCGGCTTGCCCTCGGTCGTCTCGACGTCGGCGCCCATCGCGCGCAGCGGCTTGGCGACGCGCTCCATCGGGCGGCTGCGGATCGACTCGTCGCCGTCGAGGGTGAAGACCCCCGCGGGCTGCATCGCGCAGATGCCGGACAGGAGGCGCATCAGCGTGCCGGCGTTCTTCACGTCGATCGAGCCGACCGGCGGCTTGAGCCCGTCGATGCCGACGCCGTGGACGGTCAGGCGGCCGTGCCCGTGGTCGTCGACCTGCACGCCGAGCGAGCGCACGGCCTCGAGCGTGGCGCGCGTGTCGGCCGAATCACCCCAGCCCTCGACCTCGACCGGCCCGTCGCAGAGCGCGCCGATCAGGAGCGCGCGATGGCTGACGGACTTGTCGCCGTTGACGGCGAGCTCGCCGACCAGCGGACCCGAGGGAGCGACCTTCCAGGTGCTCATCGATCGCCTCCCGCGCCCTCGGCGATCGGCGCATGCGTGGCGATGCAGCCGTCGGCGCGCAGCACCTCGACGGCGCGCACCGCGTTATCGGCGCCGGCCACGATGATGCGCACTTCGCCGCCCTGCTCGGGCGAGATGTGGCTCAGCGCGAACTCCTCGATGTTGATGCCGGCGGCCGACAGCGCCTGCGCGATCGACGACAGCGAGCCCGGGCGGTCGGGCAGCGACGCGAGCAGCTCGTGGAGGTCGGCCGGCGCGGCTCGGTGCGCCTGGGCGAGCGCCTCGTTGCGGGCGGCGCCCGCCGCGGCGATCCACTCGGCGAGGAAGGCATCGTCGCCGGCGCGCAGAGCTTCAGCGACGGTCCCGAGCCGTGCCTGCGCGTCCTCGACGGCGGCGAGGATCGCCTCGCGGTTGTCGAGGAAGATGTCGATCCAGATCGCGGGGTTGGCGCCGGCGACGCGCGTCATGTCGCGGAACGAGCCGCCGACGGAGTGCAGCGGGCTGTGGCCGTTGACGTCGGTCGCGGCGACCTCGGTGGCGAGCACGTTCGCGAGGACGTGCGGAAGGTGGCTCGTGAGCGCCACGATCGAGTCGTGGGCCGGGGCGTCGATCACGACGGGGCGGGCGCCGACCGCCGTCACGAGCGCATGCAGGCGGGTGAGCCGCTCGGCATCGGACTCGACCGACGGCGTCAGGAACCAGGTGGCACCCTGGAACAGCTCGGCGCGCGCATGCGCCGCGCCGTGCGCCTCTGCGCCGCAGATCGGGTGGCCGCCGACGAAGCGGGTGCGCCCGGCTGCGGGCACCGACGCCACGACGTGGCCCTTGGTCGAGCCGATGTCGGTGATCGTGGCGTCCGGCGCGGCCGCAAGCGCCTGCTCGATGACGCCCGAGATCGCGGAGACCGGCGTCGCGACGACGATCACCTCGGCGGTGACACAGGCCTCCTCGAGCGACGCGGCGATCGCGTCGACGCAGCCGCGCTCCAACGCGACCGCGGCCTCGGCCTCATCGAGGTCGAAGC
>CAWUMZ010000113.1:0-5165 GCA_963923625.1 uncultured bacterium
GATATACGTCCACAATGCACATATATGGCGCCTGCCCCGATCGTCATCAAGTGCGAGTGCGGCGTCGAGACCCGTGGACGTTCCGGTGACGTGATCAAGTGCACCGGCTGCGGCCTGTCGTACGACACCGCGGCCGAGGGCAAGCACCTCGAGATGCTCGCCGGACGCATTCAGCGCCAGTTCAAGTACCTGTCGCGCGCGGGCATCGGGGTGGTCGGATTGTCCGGCCTCGTCGGCGCCGTGCTCCTCCAGACGTGGGGGCTCGTGGCGTTCGCGGCCGTCGGCGGCATCGTCTGGTACGCGCTGTTCCTGCCGTTCCAGAAGAAGCGCATGATGCGCAAGGCGACGACGCTCTACACGCCGACGGTGGCGCCCACCCGGAAATGAGCACCGGGGTCCGCGATCGCGCTCCGGCCGCATCGCTCGCCCCGGAGCAGACCGAGCGGCGGCCCGTGATGCTGGTGTCGGTCGATATCGCGTTCGACGAGCGCGCGATCGAGACGGCCGTCGCGGCGGCGATCGAGGCGAACTCGGAGCTGCTCGTGTGCCTGTGCGTGCAGCTGCCGGTCGGGAACGCGAACGCGGCTGCGCGGAGGACCATGGGCGATCCGGTGGTGCACGAGCAGATCCGGGAGATCCTCGCCGTGGCGCGCGTGGCCGGTGCCAAGGCGCAGATGCTGGTCTACAACTCGCCGCGGCCGATCGCGGCGACGCTCGGGGTGGCCTCGTCGCGCGAGATCGGCCTGATGGTGTTCGGCCCCGATCGCAAGCGCTATGGCCGGCTGCGCTTCCGGATCCACGCGCGCAGGTTGCGGCGAGGCGTCAACTGCCTGTTCTGGCCGTTCGACTAGCGCCTAGTAGCGCAGCGGCACGCCCTGCAGCGCGCGACGGACGGCATCGTCGAACGAGATGCGATCCTTCGGCACGAGCCGGAGGATGTCGTCGTTGAGGCACACCGTCTCGTTGCGCAGGCCCTCGACCAGCGGCCGCGCGATGTTCGAATCGACATCGGTGACGAGGCCGCACCACAGCGACGAGAGCTCGGGGGACAGCACCGGGACCGGGAGGATCACCGGCTTGCGCTTGCCCGCCAGCACGGCGGTGCGCTCCATCATCTCCTGGAACGTGAGGATGTCCGGACCACCCACATCGAGCGTGCGTCCGTACGCCTCCGGCAGGGCGCAGACACCGACGAGGTAGTCGCGCAGATCGGCGAAGGCGATCGGCTGCGAGCGCGTCGTCACCCAGCGCGGCGTGACCATCGCGGGCAGCCGGTGCACGAGGTCGCGCATCATCTGGAACGAGGCGCTGTGCTGTCCGATCACCATCGCGGCGCGCAGCGTCGTCACGGGCACGGTGCCGTCCGCGAGGATCGCCCCGGTCTCGTGACGGCTCTGCAGGTGGTGGGAGAGCTCGGGGTCATCGTCGCCGAGTCCGCTCAGGTAGATGATCTGCCGCACGCCCGCCTGCGCCGCGGCCGCGGCCGCATTGCGCGCGGCGATGCGGTCGAGCTCGGCGAAGTCCCCGCCCGCCCCCATCGAGTGGACGAGCCAGTAGACGACGTCGAGGCCCTCGAAGGCGCGATCGAGCGACGCGCGGTCGAGCGCATCGGCCTGGACCACCTCGATGTCCGCGACACGCGCCAGGTCGGCGTTCGGCCGACGCACGATCGCGCGCACCTGGGCGCCCTGATCGCGCAGCTCGGGGACCAGCCGGCGGCCGACGTAGCCCGACGAGCCGACGACGCCGACGCGCACGCCGGTGAGGCGCCCCGCGGTGTCGAGCGGCGGCGGCGCCACCGGCACGGGGTCGATCACCTCCGCGATGCGGCGCAGGCTGCGCTTCGTCACCCAGCCGTGGACGAGGTGCTGCGTGAGCGTGTACGGAGCGGCGATCGGGAAGGTCGTGATGCGGAGTCGCTCGAAGCGCGGGCGGTAGCCATCCACGACGACGCCGAGATGCACGCCGGCTCCCTCGACCTGGGCGATCAGCCGAAGCTCGCCCGCCGCCGCCGAGCACGCCATGCCCGAGACGATCGGGAACGCGATCTCGATGCCGCTCTCCCCCTCCTCGATCACAGCCGAACCGAACGCGAGGATCGTCACTCCGGTGCGCGCCACGCGCAGGCGGATCGGGCCGAGCACGTCGCCCTCGGCCCGGACGACGCCGCGCAGCGACGCCTGCAGGCTCGTCCAGTACGCCTCCGCGATCCCCTCGGCCGATTCCGCCGTCGGCGGCAGGACGGGATGCGCAGGCGAGAGCCAGTACTCGCTGTGCTGGTTGGCGACGCTGGTCCAGTACTCCATCACGAGGCCCTTCGCAGCGGAGCTGCGCGCAGACCGCGCGTCAGGCGCGCGCTTCGGCGATGCGCTCGAGATGGTGCTCGCGCGCCACGCGCGTGAGCTCGACCATGCGCCTCGCGCGATCGAGATCGACGCGGTTGGCCGTCTTGCCGTCGACCTTCAGCGAGGTGCCGACGATGATGCCGTCGGCGGTCTCGAGGATGCGCTCGGCCGTATCGTGCCGGACGCCCGTGTTGGCGAGCACCGGCAGGTCGGGACAGGCCGCCTTGGCCTCCTCGAGGTCGGCGAAGCGGAAGGCCGAGCCGGCGCGCGGGCCGGAGATGAGCGCGGCCTCGCAGCCGAAGAAGCGCGCGCCCTGGGCGCGGTCCGCGACGGTGCGCGAGCCGAGCGGCGATGCGAACTCGGGCGTCAGGTTGGTGAGCACGGCGATGTCGTCGGCGCCGATCGAGTGGCGGTACGAGAACGCCGCGCCCGGATCGGGGCGCAGCTGGCCCATGTCGGACTCGTACACGCCGATGAAGACCTCGCGCACGAAGCGCGCGCCCACGGCCCGACCGACGGCCAGCGTGGCGAACGGATCCCACAGCATGTCGACGCCGATCGGGATCTCCAGCCCGGGAGACACCTCGCCGATCACGGCGGCCATCGCGGTCGACTGCTCCATCGTCACCTCGACGCGGTACGGCAGATCGCCCTCGTTGCAGAAGAGGATCGCGTCGACGCCGGCCTCCTGGCACACGAGCGCGTCATGCTTGGCCGCCTCGACGATCGGACGCATGCCGGCGCCGCGGTCGAACGCAGGCGATCCGGGCAGCGCGAGCAGGTGGACGACGCCGATCAGCGGCTTGGCGACGCCGAAGATGCGCTCCATGGCCTGGTCTGCGAGGGTGCCTTGCACCACCCCATCGTAGGGGCGTTCGCCGGCTCCCTGCAACACCTGCAAGACTGGAGCCCGATGAGCCAGACCGTCGAGAGCAGCACCGGAGCGGGCACCGTCGACCTCGACCTGTACCCGTTCGAGGCCGGCACCGTGCGCCTCGCGGTGCACGGCGCAGAGGGCTCGCCGCTCGACTTCTCCGATCCGGCGGTACGCGCTGCGATCGTCGCGGCCCTGTCGGACGATCCGTTCGCGCCGTTCTCGCAGGACGCGCTGAAGGCTCACGCACCCGCTGCGCTCGCAGCGCTCGACGGCGCGCTGCCCGACCACGAGGAGCTCACGCGAGTCGCCGCGCTCTGGCGCCCGCGCCTGCTCGTGCTCGCCGATCGCAAGGACGAGCTGACGGGCGAGCAGACCGTCGTCCTGCGCTTCGAGGAGCGCCTGCGCGAGATCAAGCGCGGCATGGCCGAGGCAGAGGCCGCCGGCGACGAGGACGCGCGCGAGGCGCTGCACGCCAAGTACATCGAGGTCGGCACGACGTACGCCGGAAGGCTCGCAGCGCGTGAGGCCTGACGTCGCCGAGCGGATCCGCGAGCGCGCGAGCGCCCTCGGCCTGCTCGCCGGCACCCCGGTGGTCGCGATGCTCTCGGGCGGCGCCGACTCGACGCTGCTCGTCGTCTCGCTCGCCGAGCTCGGCTGCGCGGTGCGCATCGTCCACGTCGCGCACGGCCTGCGCGGCGAGGAATCCGCGGGTGATCTCGACGCATGCCGCGCACTGGCCGACCGCCTCGCGTTGCCGATGCAGGTCGTCGACGGTCGCGTCACGACGGGCGGCAACCTCGAGGCGCGCCTGCGCGACGCGCGTCGGGATGCTGCGCTCGCCGCGGCCGGCATCGACGCGATCGCGACCGGGCATACGCTCAGCGACCGCGCCGAGACCGTGCTCTACCGCCTCGCCGCCTCGGGCACGCCACGCGGGCTCGCCGCGCTGCCGCCGCGCGATGGGCAGTGGGTGCGCCCCCTGATCGACTGCTCGCGCGACGAGGTGCGGCGCGAGCTCGCAGCGCGCGGGGTCACCTGGCGGGACGACCCGACGAACCTCGTCGCCGGTCCGGCGCGCAACCGAATCCGACTCGATGTGCTGCCGTCGCTCGCGCAGGCGCATCCCGGTGCCGAGCGCAACCTCGCGCGCGCCGCACTGATCGCCGACGACGAGCGCGCGCTGCTCGACGCCCTTGCCGACGACCTCATTCGCAATGATGGCGCGGTGCCGATCGACGCCCTCGCCGACGCCCCCGTCGCCCTGCAGCGCATCGCGCTGCGCCGTGCCGCGGCTCGCGTCGGCGTGACGCTCGGCCACGACGACGTCGAGGCGCTGCGCGCCGACGCGCGCCGTCGCACGCTGCCCGGTGCCGCGCTCGCGGAGATCCGCCGCGGCGCCATCGTCTTCCACCCACCCGGCTCCGGCCGCCGCGAGGAGATCGCATGAGCCAGCACCCCGCCCTCGTCGAGCACGTGCTCACGCGCGAGCAGATCCAGACGCGCGTGCGCGAGCTCGGCGCGCAGATCAGCGCCGACTACGCCGGCCGCGAGATCAAGCTGACGTGCGTCCTCAAGGGCGGCTTCATCTTCCTCGCCGACCTGATCCGCGAGATCACGATCCCGTGCTCGATCGACTTCATGGTGATCTCGTCGTATGGCACGGGCACCCAGTCGTCCGGCGTCGTCCGGATCCTCAAGGACCTCGACGGCCCGATCGAGGACCTCGACGTGATCGTGGTCGAGGACATCGTCGACTCGGGATTGACGCTCTCGTACCTGCTGCGCAACCTCAAGACGCGCAAGCCCGCGTCGCTCGAGGTGTGCTCGCTGCTCGCCAAGCCGGCGCGCCTCGAGAACGACGTGACGTGCCGCTACGTCGGCTTCGAGATCCCCGACACCTTCGTCGTCGGCTACGGCCTCGACGCGGCAGAGCAGTTCCGCGA
>CAWUMZ010000114.1:0-5145 GCA_963923625.1 uncultured bacterium
AGGGGTCTGGCCCCTTTGCGTCACGAGAGCAGCGCGCGCAGGCCCTCGCGGCACTGCGTGGCTCCGCCCTGGGCGGGATGGCGGACGCGGCCGGTGGCCAGGTCGCCGAGGGCGCCCTCCGCGACGCGGCCGACGGCGATCACGTGCGCGGGCTCGAGGAGCGCGACGAGGCGTTCGAGGAACGGGCGGCCGAGCGCGATCTCACCGGTCTTCGGCGCGCGATTGGCGAGCGGGCGGCCTGCCGGGTGCGGGTGGAACGGCACCGTGTTCCACAGCACCACCTCGTGCTCGGCATCGAGCTCGTCGAGGACGCCGTGGATGATCGTGGCCGAGCTCTCCGTCCAGCCGCCGTCCTTCAGCGATGACGGTGCGAACGGCTTGCCCCACTGGGCGAGCTGCTTCTCGCTCGTGAAGGCGATGCCGCTGAAGCGCCCGCCGCGCCAGCCCATCGCCTCGCCCGCGAGGATCGCGCGGGGACGCGGGCGCCGCTCGAGGTAGGCGAGCAGGTTCGCGGTGCGGATTGCCGGAGCATCGGGCAGATCGAGCTTGGCGGCACGCTGACGGAGCGGATTGACGAGCGTCGCAGGGGTTCGGCACGCCGCGACGTCGGCGACGAGCGCGGCGAGGGTCACCGGGCGCGGGACGCGTGGCGCGTGACGCGCGCACGGGCGTCGACGCTCTGCGGGCGCCGCTCGACGATGCGCGCGCCGGCGCCGCCACCCTGACGCGGGCCGCGCCGAGGGCCGGGCGTCCACGGGCGGCGCTCGCGCGGGTGGCGATCGGTGCCGCCGCCGCCGCCGCTCTCGAGGCCTGCCAGCCATGCCGCGTCGATCTCGTCCTGGCGCTTCGTATCGCCGAGCGCCTTCCACATCCCGTGCCAGACGGGGATGATCACGAGCTTCGGGGCGATCGTCGCCCCGATCCAGACGAAGAGGATCTCCTGCCAGAGGGTCATGCGCATGCCTCGATTCGCATGCGCGAATGGTAGCGGCCGATCATGCGTGGCCGCTACGAGGCCGTGAGCACCCCGTGCAGCGTCTCCTCGCGGAACTCGCCGATGCGCAGCCGCACGACGACGGTCCAGCGGCCGGGACTCGGAATCCGCACCGTGCCGCTCCAGTGCGCGGTGCCGACGGGCGTCAGCTGCACCGGCAGCCTGGTCTCGCTGTCGTGCGCCAGCTCGACCGTGGCGTCCTTGACGTCGAGCGCGGGCTGTCCGACACCGTTGGTGACGATGACGTGCACCTCGTTCGCCGTGCGCGCCCTGCCGGGCGTGATGTCGACCTGCGCGTCGCGTGCGTCGATCTTGCGCTCGAGGTGGAACGGACCAGCCGCCGTCTCGGTGGCTGCGGCGGCACGAGGCGGCTGCGGGGCGAGGCCCGTGAGCGTTCCGGTCAGGGCGATGGCAACGATGATCAGCAGCGCCTCGAGCTGCACGGCGCGCGAGAACCCGCGGTCGCCGCGCCGCACGATGCCGGCGATGAGCACGGCCGCGAGTACGACGGCGACCTTCGCGATCAGGATTCGGCCCCACGACGTCTGCCAGAGATCGGTGATCGACCCGGTCAGGATGACGGCGGCGATCGCGCCGCTGACGACCAGGGCGGTGAGCGCAATCAGGGCGATGCGGGTGAAGCGCCGGATGATGCCGCGCAGCAGTGGTCCGCGCGACTCGGCCGTGGTGGCGCGGAAGACGGCGGGGGCGGTTGCGGCGAGGACCAGCACGCCGCCGCCCCATGCGCCCGCTGCGAGCACGTGGATCCAGTCGATCGCGATCGAGATCCATGGCGTCGCCTGCGCGTTGGCATGCCCGGCGAGCCCGGGGGTGATGGCGAGCAGGATCACCGGTACGGCGGCCGCCAGCTGGAGCCGGCGGTCGCCACGGGCGGCCCGCACCAGCAAGGGCCACGCGATCAGCGCGAGCACGGCCTGCGCGAGTGCGATCCGTCCCTGCCGCAGGTCGAGCTCGCCGCGCAGCGAGATGCCCACGGCCCACGCCTCGACGGGGATGCCGACCACGGCGATCGCCGCCAGCACGGGAGGGACGAGGCGCGCGAGCAGGACGGCGAGCGGGCGGAAGGCGCCATCGGCGGCAGCGGCTGTGACGGGGTCCTCCTCGCGCCCGCGGCGCATGGTCGGATCCCAGACCAGCGCGACGACGGCGAGCAGGCCGAGCAGCAGCACGATGCCGGCGAAGCGAAGCGCGCGCGAGACCGCCATCACCGTGCTCGCGCTGCTCGGTCGGGCGAGCCCGGCGCTGGCGGCCTTTGCCGCATCGGCGGTGGATCCCCCGCCGATCGACTCGCGGCCGACCGAGAACAGGAATGCGCTCGTGACGCGGTGGCCGTCGTCGGAGATGACGCTCCACGCGACGGTGCTGGTGCCCTGCGGGAGACCGGTGGCGACCTGCTCCGTGACGACGTGGCCGGCGACCGCGGGGGCACCGCGGTCGTAGCGCTTGCCGTCGGGGCCGATCACCTGCACGCTCGCGCCGACGGCGCTGATGTTCTCGTTGAAGGTGATCGTCACCTTGTCGGGCGCCTTGGCGACGATCGAGCCGACCGCGGGTGACGAGCTGATCAGCACGGCGTGCGCCGAAGCGACCGCCGGCAGCGTGAGCAGCGCGATGCCGATCGCGACGAGGATGACGCGTCGCGGTGTCACCACGTCGACTCCGGACGCACCGATTCGGCGGGGAGCCCGGCGAGGAGCGTGCGCCAGGCGCGGAAGCACGCGCCGGCCGTCACGGCCACGCCGGCGAGGCCCGCGATCACGAGGATGCGCGTGACGACCGTCGGCAGAGGGCCTGGCACGAGCGCGTACGCGAAGGCGGAGCCGGCGAGCCCGACGAGTTGCACGCCGCCGGCCACGAGCGCGACGAGGAGCAGCACCGTGGTGGCGTGGGCGGGCACGGCGCGCAGGCGATGGCCGAGGCCGAGGCCGATGGCGAGGAGCGCAACCGCGATCGCGATGGCGACGAGCGCGCCTGTGCCGCCGTCCGGCAGATCCAGCTGCTGTGAGAGGCCGGTAGCGAGCGCGGCGAGGACCGCGACGAGCGTGCCCGCGATCGCCGCAGGCGCGACGGGTACACGGCGCAGGGACCCGATCAGCGCGCCGGCGATCACCGCCAGTGCCGTCAGCAGCCACCACAGCCACGTCAGCGGCGTGCCGAGCCACATGACGTCACCGCGGATCTCAGCGGCCTGTCCGTCGACGGCGAGGGGCACGCTCCAGGCGAAGAGCAGCTGCGCGTGGTCCGGATCGGCTCGCACCTTCGCCGGCGGCTGCGAGGCCATCCAGTGCGTGCGGTGGTCGTGGAAGACGACGCTGTCGCCCGTCCCGGTCTGCACCCAGTCGGGGCCGATCTTCGTCTCCGTCGTGGTTATGGCGTCGGGCGTGCGCCGCACATCGTTGAGGGCAACGGCCGCCGAGTTGCGGTTCTCCCACGTGCCCTGGGCGTCAAGGCGCAGGTACGGCTCGCCGCCGTAGCCGAGGATCACGACCTGCCGTGCGGTGGTGCGCGTGATCTCGATGCGATCGTCGCCGCCGACAATGCGCGCGGTGACGCCGGTGGGAACCGCGGTGATCGAGGAGCGGTAGTCGGTGCCGTCGCTCTGCCCGGCGTGGGCGAGGGCGCCGGCGGGCGCGAGCAGGCCGAGCGCCAGCATCGCGAGCACGAGGGAGAGGCGCCTCATCGTCCGCAGCCTAGCGCTGACCGGTCGATCAGGCCGTGAGGCCGGAGGCGAGCTCCCGAACGAGCTCCTCGAGCGCCTCGGCGCCGCCGCGGTCGATCGCGTCGATCGCCGCAGAGCCCACGATCGCGCCATCGGTGCCCGCGGCGATCAGGCCCTCGACGTGCGCGCGCGTGGAGACGCCGAAGCCGCCGAGGATCGGCGTGTCGCCGGCGGCGGTGCGGGTGCGCTCGAGCAGCTCGGCGACACGCGGATCGAGATTCTCGCGGGCGCCCGTCACGCCGACGGCGGCGACGAGGTACACGAAGCCGGTGCTGGCCGCGGCCGCAGACTCAATGCGCTCGGGGCGCGACGTGGGCGCGACGAGGTGGATCAGGTCGACGCCCTCCGCGGCGGCGGCGGTGCGCAGCGGCCCCGACTCCTCCGGCGGGATGTCAGCCACGATCAGCGCCTCAGCTCCGGCCTTGGCGGCATCGCGGCAGAAGTCCTCGAGTCCGTAGCTCTCGACGATCGCGCCGTACGTCATCGGGACGAGTGGCACGTCGACGCGCGCGTCGATCTCGGCGAGCAGCTCGAGCGCGCGCTGCGGCGTGATTCCCGCATCGAGCGCGGCCTGCGCGGCGCGCTGGATCGTCGTGCCATCGGCGAGCGGATCGGAGTAGGGGATGCCGAGCTCGATCACGGTGGCGCCGCCGCGGACGGCGGCCTCGGCCAGCGCCGGGGCGTCCTCGTTCGCCATCAGATAGACGGCGAGGCTGGGGCGGGGGATGTTCACTCGACGCCCCGCCGTGCCGCGATCTGATCGACGTCCTTGTCACCGCGGCCGGACAGCCCGACGAGCACGTCGGCGTCGGGACCGAGCTCGCGCGCGATGCGCTCGGCGATCACGAGCGCGTGGCTCGACTCGAGGGCGGGGATGATGCCCTCAAGGTGGCACAGCCGGTCGAAGGCCACGAGCGCCTCCTCGTCGTCGGCGCCGATGAACTCGGCGCGGCCGGTTGCGTGCAGGTAGGCGTGCTCGGGACCCACGCCGGGATAGTCGAGCCCGGCGCTGATCGAGTGCGTCTCGACGACCTGGCCGTCGTCGTCGCACAGGACGTACGAGCGCGACCCGTGCAGGATCGAGACGCTGCCGCCGCTCAGCGAGCGCGCGTGCAGCGCGGAGCCGTCGCCGCCCGCCTCGACGCCGATCAGGCGCACGGGATCGTCGCGGAAGGAGTGGAAGATGCCGATCGCGTTCGAGCCGCCGCCGACGCAGGCCACGACGGCCTCGGGCAGGCGACCGGCGCGCTCGAGCATCTGCCCGCGCGCCTCGGCGCCGATCACGGCCTGGAGGCGCCGCACGAGGTACGGGTACGGGTGCGGGCCGGCCGCGGTGCCGATCAGGTAGTGCGTGTTCTCGACGTTCGAGATCCAGTCGCGGATGGCGTCGTTGAGCGCGTCCTTGAGGGTG
>CAWUMZ010000115.1:0-5106 GCA_963923625.1 uncultured bacterium
CATGGGCGGCGACATGGACGGCGACCACGGCATGGGCGGCGACCAGCAGGGTCAGAACGGCGGCTCGCAGAGCGGCCAGTACCAGTCCCAGTCGTTCGGAGCCGACGGCAACGCCTAATGGCACGGACCGGCTCCGCGTGGCATGCTCGTGCGGAGCCGGTCGTCCCACCACCATGCGCATCCTCATCGTCGAAGACAACGAAGCGGTCCGCTCCGCGATCCGCCGGGCGCTGACCGCCCGCGGGCACGACATCGTCGAAGCAGCGACCGCCGCCGAAGGTCGGGTCGCGGTGACCGACGCGATCGATGCCATCGTCCTCGACGTGAACCTGCCGGACGGCTCCGGCTTCGACGTGTGTCGCACGCTACGCGAGACGGGCGTTCAGACGCCGATCCTCATGCTCACCGCACGCGATGCCGTAGCCGACCGCGTCGAGGGACTCGACGCGGGTGCCGACGACTACCTCGTCAAGCCGTTCGCCACCGTCGAGCTCGACGCGCGCCTGCGCGCGATCTGCCGCCGCTCGCTCGCCGACCCGGGACAGCAGGACGAGATCCTCGACGTCGCCGGCGTGCGGCTCGACCTGGCCTCGCACACGGTCTCCCGCGACGGGGAGCCGGTCGAGCTGACGCGGACCGAGCGCCTCCTGCTCGAGCTCTTCCTCCGCAACCCCGAACGCGTCCTCACGCGCGAGGTGATCCTCGATCGCGTCTGGGGCATGGATGCCCAGACCTCATCGAACGGCGTCGAAGTGTACGTCGGCTACCTGCGCCGAAAGCTCGAGAGCGACGACCGCCCGCGGCTGATCGAGACGGTCCGCGGCGTCGGGTACGTGCTCCGGGTCTCCACGTGAGCCTCCGCGTCCGCATCGCGCTGGCCTCAGCGCTCGCCGTCATCATCGCGTTCGGCATCGGCGGCTTCGTCACGTACACCGCCGTCTCCCGCCAGCTGTACAGCCAGATCGACGACCAGTTGCGCTCCGCCGCGATCCGCGAGGCGCGCACCGCCCTGCGCCCCGACAGCGCCGGCGGCGACTCGGACGACTTCGGCGGCAACAGCAACGGCCGCTTCGGCGGGCCCGGCATCTTCACCGAGCTGATCAACGCGCAGGGCGACATCGTCCGTCTGCCGCCCGGCGAGACGCCGCTGCCGCCCTCCGACAATGCCGTCGACGTGGCGACGCGCGGCGGCTCGGACTACGACACGGTCGAGGCCGAGCACACCTCGGTCCGCACGCTCGTCGTGGGGCTCCGGCCCGGGCTCGCGCTGCAGGTCGGTCGCTCCGTCGAGGACGTCCAGAACTCGCTCTCGCAGCTGCGCAGCATCCTGCTCTTCGCCGGCCTCGGCGGCGTGCTGCTCGCCATCATCCTCGGCGTGATCGTCGCCGACCGCGGCCTCGTGCCGTTCCGCCGCCTGGCACGCAACGTCGAGGACGCCGCGCGCGATCGCGACCTCTCGCACCGCGTGCCCGAGGAGGGCGGTGCGGAGTCCGTCGCAGTCGCCGGCGCCGTCAACCAGCTGCTCGCCGGCCTCGAGGAGTCGCGGACCGCGCAGGACCAGCTCGTCGCCGACGCCGCGCACGAGCTGCGCACGCCGCTGACGGCGCTGCGCACGGATGTCGAGACGCTCGGCGACCCGAACGCCAACCTGTCGGATGAGGATCGGCGCCAGACCGCCAAGGCGATCGACGAGCAGATCGACGAGGTCTCGCACATGATCACCGGCATCGTCGACCTGGCGCGCGGCGCCCGGCCCGTCGAGCAGTCAGAGCCGCTGCGCCTCGACGACGTCGCGGCGGATGTCGTGGCGCGTGCCCGCTCGCGCCGACCCGCGGCGGTGATCGACCTCGACACGGAGGAGGCGCCGATGATCGGCGACCCGCTGCGGCTCGAGCGGGCGATCGGCAACCTCGTCGAGAACGCGCTGCTGCACGGCGCCTCGCCGGTGGCCGTGCGCGTGCGCCCGGGCGAGGTGATCGTCGACGACTCCGGCACGGGCATTCCGGTGGAGCAGCGCGATTCGATGTTCGAGCGCTTCCGACGCGGGACCGGCGTGCAGGATCGGCCGGGGTCCGGTCTCGGTCTCGCGATCGTGAGGCAGGACATCGCCGCGCACGGTGGAACCGTTCAGATCACGGAGTCGCCATACGGGGGCTGCCGCGTGATCGTGCGCCTGCCGCTCGCCTGAATCGTCTTTGCAAATACTGCTGATAGGATTCTCTTATGGATTCCGCTGAGTTCCTCGGACTGCCCCCACGCGTGGCGAAACCGCGCCAGGTCGGCATCACGCACGTCATGGACAAGGGCCTCGGGCTCGACGCCATCCGCTCGATGGTCGAGATGAGCGGCGACTACATCGACATCGTCAAGCTCGGCTGGGGCACCTCGTACGTGACGGGCATGCTCCGCGAGAAGCTCGACCTCTACAAGGCGCTCGACATCCCCGTGGTCTGCGGCGGCACGCTGCTCGAGGTCGCCGAGGCACGTGGCCGCATCGACGGCTACCGCCAGTGGCTCAGCGACCAGGGCTTCACCAGCGTTGAGGTCTCCGATGGCACGATCGACATGCCGCGCGAGCGCAAGCTCGAGCTGATCGAGCTGTTCGCCAAGGACTTCCGCGTGCTCAGCGAGGTCGGGTCCAAGGACGCCGAGGAGATCTTCGCCCCGTACCAGTGGGTCGAATGGATCAAGGAGGAGCTGGCCGCCGGCTCCTGGAAGGTGATCACCGAGGCGCGCGAGTCGGGCACCGCCGGCATCTTCCGCACCTCCGGCGAGGTCCGCAGCGGCCTGATCGACGAGATCGCCCACGAGCTCGACGTCTCCAACCTGCTGTTCGAGGCGCCGCAGAAGGCGCAGCAGGCGTGGTTCATCAAGCACCTCGGCCCCGACGTCAACCTCGGCAACATCCCACCCGACGAGGTCATCCCGCTCGAGACGCTGCGCCGCGGCCTGAGGAGCGACACGCTGTCGCTGATCCTCGGCCTCGACGGCTAGTCTGGGCGCCATGCCCGACATCCTCGTGATCGGCTCCGGCGGCGCCGGCCTGGCCGCGGCCATCGCGGCGCACGACGCCGGCGCGTCCGTGACGATCGCGACCAAGCTCGGCGTCGCCTCGTGCAACACGGCCAAGGCGCAGGGTGGCATTCAGGCCGCTGTCGGCGCGGACGACTCCGTCGAGACGCACTTCGAGGACATCATGCGGTCGTCGCACGACACCGCCGACCCCGAGCTCGCGCGCGTGCTCGCCGAGGAGGGGCCTGCGACGGTGCGCTGGCTCGAGGAGCTCGGCGTGGCCTTCAACCGCGAGGACGATGGCGCGCTGCGCATCGCCCGCTGCGGCGGCGCGACGCGCGCGCGCCTGCTGCAGGTCGGCGACCAGACGGGCCTGGCGATCGCCGCCGCCCTGCGCTCGGCCGTCGAGGCGCGCGACATCACGGTGCTCGACCATGCGCCCCTCGTCGAGCTGGCTCCCGGCCGAGCCGTGCTCGAGCACCGCGGCGAGCGGCTCGAGCTGCACCCCGACGCGATCATCCTGGCCGCCGGCGGACGCTGCAAGCGCGCCGCGGCGGAGGCCGGCGAGCCCTCCACCAACGGGGCGGGCGCGACCGGCGAGGTCGCCGAGCTCGCCGTCGCCGCGGGCTGCGCCGAGCGCGACGCCGACTCGCTGCAGCGCCACCCGACCGGCGCCGCCTGGCCCGAGTCGCTGGCCGGCTACGCCGTGCCGGAGACGACCCGCGCGTACGGTGCGCGACTCCTCAACGCGAACGGCGAGCGGTTCGTGGACGAGCTCTCCCCCCGCGATGTCGTCGCCGAGGCGATCATCCGCGAGTGCGCCGAGGGTCGGGGCATCACCACGCCCGACGGCCGCCCCGCCGTCCATCTCGACTGCTCGCCCGTCGATCCCGCCGACGCCGAGCGGTCGTTCCCGTACACCCTGCGCCGCTTCCGCAAGGCCGGGCTCGACCCGCTGCGCGACCCGCTGCCCGTGTATCCCGTCCTGCACTACCAGAACGGCGGCCTCGTGATCGATGCCGACGGCGCCACCACCGTGCCCGGGATCTGGGCGGCCGGCGAGATCACCGGCGGCGTCCACGGCCGCAATCGCATGATGGGCAACTCGCTGCTCGACGTCTGCGTGTTCGGGCGGCGCGCCGGCGCGGCCGCCGCGCGTACCGTTGGCTGAGATGCCCGAGGTCCTGATCGTCGGCGCCTCCTTCGCGGGGCTCACCGCGGCGCGCGAGCTGCGCGGCCGCGACGTGCTGATCGTCGATCGCTCGCCGATCGGCGCGCACCAGACCTCCGCGTGCGCATTGCCGG
The DNA here is from genome assembly GCA_963923625.1 of uncultured bacterium. Lineage (GTDB taxonomy): Bacteria > Actinomycetota > Thermoleophilia > Gaiellales > F1-60-MAGs149 > F1-60-MAGs149. The sequence continues at coordinate 4,318 of CAWUMZ010000115.1, forward strand.
TCCGCACGGCCGAGTGGCTCGGCATCGAGGACGCGATCCTGTTCGCAGACTCGCTGATGCACATCACCGTGGGTCGCGAGCGCTGGGACGTGCGGCTGCCCGAGGCGTTCGGCGTGATCGACTACGAGCGCGCCTGCCTGCTCCTCGCCGCGCAGGGCGACGCGCGCTTCGAGCGCCTGCGGGTAACGGGCCGCGACGGCGATGTCGTGCTCGGTGCCGACGGCGAGCGGCTGACCGCCGACTGGATCATCGACGCCTCCGGCTGGCGGCGTGTCCTCGATCCCGCGGGTCCGACCGAGGGGCGTGCCCGCGGGCTCGTGATCGGCACCGAGGACCACGTGCCGACGGCACTCGCGCCGCAGGCGGACGGCTTCGGGTTCTACCTCGAGAAGTCGCTCCTGCGCTCCGGCTACGGCTGGTCCTTCCCGGCCGGCGACCACGTGCGCGCCGGCGTGGGCTCGTTCATCAAGGAGCCCCTGCAGCCGGCGATGGCGAAGCTGCGCGAACGCGACGAGCTCGGCCCGGGACGCGAGCATCACGGCGGTGCGATCGCGTGCGTGCCGCGCGACCCCGTCGACGGTCGCGTGCTGTTCGCCGGCGACAGCGCCGGCCACGCGCTGCCCGTGACGCTCGAGGGCATCCGCCCGGCGGTCTTCTTCGGCGCCGGCGCCGGCCGGCTCGTCAACGCCGCCGTGACCGGCGCGCTCACACCCGAGGAGACCCGCGCGCGCTATCGCGCCCTCCACGAGGAGCACCTCGGCGGCTACGCGAAGCTCAATCGCATCCAGC
>CAWUMZ010000116.1:0-5103 GCA_963923625.1 uncultured bacterium
CGCCCGCCGTCACCGGCTGAGACGCCTCCCTCGCAAGCGGGGTCGCGAGTCCGGCGATCGATGCTCCGCGGTGCGCGTTACGGGGCGATCACGAAGCTGCCGTTCCGCCACAGGGCGACGGACTCGGCCTGGAGGTCGGCGACCCCCTGGTACTGCTTGACGAGGTCGGCGAAGTCGCCGCCGCGCGCCGGCACGTCGGCGACCGGCTTGATCACTCGGTTCGTGAGCTTGCTGCCCTGGGTCTTGTACCACTCGCCGAACTTCATGATCTGGTCCGGATTGTTGGCCCATCCCCGTCCGATCTTGCTAGTCGTTTCATACCAGTAGTCCCTGTACTGCTCGAAGAGGTGCGACTTCATGAAGCCGGCCTCATCTGATGCGCGCGCCCAAACTGGTATGCCCCGCCGGGACGCATTCTTGCTGGAGTACTCGCCGAACTCCCTGGCGGTGCTGTCCGAAAGACGGCCGCGCAGTCGTTTTGCGCCGCTGATCTCCGCCGCCGTCGGCTTGTAGCCCCAGGGGATGCGCCCTCCGACCTCATTGAGGTGCACCGCCGTCTCCGCATCCAACGCTTCACGCGCCGCTACATACCGAGCCTGCGCCGCTGTCGCCCGACCCTGCGCGGCGCGCGTCGCGCGTCGGGCCGCCGTCCACCTGCTGATCCCCGCACCGATGCCGTAGGTTACGCCGCTGATCGCCGCGTCGACTGCACCGGCAAGCACGACGTCGTGCCAATCGATCGGCGTGTGGTTCGCAACCTGCGTGAGCAGGTTCCCGGCCGCGCCGCTCGCGAACCCGACGACCATGGACGCCACGAGGGCGACGGCACCGGCGGTACCCACACCGCCGGTGATCGCGCTCAGCCCCACGCCAACCACGACCGCGCCCACCACACCGAGGATGTCGCCGAAGCCGATGTTCCCGGACGGGTCGACCAGGTTGATCGGGTCGCCGTTTGCGTACTCGTAGCGGTTGAGCGATGCCGTCGGGTCGGGCTCGAGCCAGCGGCCGAGGTCGGGCGAGTACGTACGCGCGCCGAGCACCACGATCCCGGCCGACAGCGGCACGGTCACGCCGCCGACCTCGGACTGCCAGCCCTGGCCGGCGTTGGCGAGGTCGAGCGACGTGCGGATCCTGCTCTGCGCGGGCCCGGCGATGCGGTCGCCATCGGGCCCGTAGAGCCGCGTGGCGCCCGGGATCCCGTCGCCGCCGGCCCGCCAGGTCGTGTCGCCGAGCAGGTCGGTGTACGACCAGCGCACCGCGTCGCCCGCCGCGTTCAGCGCGACGCTCGCACCGTCGGCGGCCGCAATCACGCCGGCGATGCGCCCATCGCCGTCAAGCACGAGGCCGTTGCCGGACAGGTTTGCCGTGACATCGGCCGGGTCCGCAGGATTGGTATTGACGTAGCGGCGCCCGATCACTCCCGATGCATCGCGTGCGAAGCTGACCGTCCTCGTTCCCTCGGAGGCACTGGTGATCTGCCCGAGGGCGTTGCGCGTCACGTCAACCGTGCCGATGCGCGTGATGCGCCCGGCCGCATCGGCAGGCAGGTCGCCGGCGATCGCGGCCTTCGTCGTGGCGATCGGCCGGTTGTTCTCGCCGTACGCGAACGTGGACGTGGTCGTCGTGCCGTCGGGCCCGGTGACGGTCTGTGCGGCACGGTCGCCCGCCGCCCCTTCGGGACCCGCGTAGTCGAACTGCCAGCGTGTCGCCGACATCGCGAGCGTGCCCGTGGCGCGCGTGTCGATGAGGCGCCCATCGCGGTTGTACTCGTAGTCGAACGTCGCCGTGCCATCGGGGCCGGTGATCGAGTGGGAGAGCCGACGGCCCGACGGCGAGTAGGTGAGAGCGTCGCGCGCCGTCGACCCGTCCGCGAACGTGTAGGTGCGCGAGGCCACGCGACTCGTCGCATCGAAGGCGATCGCCATCGTCGTGCCATTGGCGTAGACCGCGCCGACGCGACGGCCGGAGTCGTCGTAGGTGTAGGTGACGATCGTCGCGCCGTCGATCGCGACGGTCCTCACGTCGCCCGACGTGGTGTACGTGTACGCCGTCGTGCGCTCCTCGCCCTTCGCGGTGCGGTCGGTACTCGTCGTGACGCGCCCCGTGTCCGGATCGAACTCGCTCGTCGTCACCGTGCCGTAGGCATCGATCGACTTCCACTCCTGGCCCGTGATGTCGATCCAGCTCTGCGCGCTGGTCGTCTCGCCGCCCAGCGTGGAGCGCTCCTCGGCATGGAGCGGGTTGCCGGCGACCATCACGGCGCGTCGCACCGTCGCCGTCGCGCCGGTCCCGCTGGTCGACGACGTCGTCACGAGGCCCGAGTCGTCGGGCATCGAACACGACGCCATCCCGTTGGCGTCGATCTTCACGACCGACCCGTCGGGCGCCACGACCCGGCCGAGCGGATCGCCCGGCGCGTCGAGCGACTGGGCGTCGCCCGTCTGCACGATCGGCGTGCCGTTGCAGTCCGCGAGGGTCTGCCCCGGAGAGGAGTACCCCGTGGTCACCACCTTGCCCGCCGCATCCGTCAGCGTGAGCGCCTGGCCGAACTGCCCCTTCGTCGGGTCGTACGGGGCGTAGGTGCGGGAGATGGAGGCTCCGCTCGGCGAGATGGTGCGCACGACCGCGCGCGTGTCGAGGTCGTAGACGAAGCGCGACGTCAGCGGCTTCGTGCCCTTGCCGAGGACGTGCTCGTACACCGTGCTGGCCGTCGGCAGGTTCAGATCGGGGCGCAGGTCGGCCGTCTTCAGCGGAGCGGCGGCGTCAACCAGCGAGCCGTCCTCGCCGTAGCGCGCCACGGAGACGTTCACGCCGGCGGCCGCACCGGTGGGTGACGAGACATCGATCTGCAGGAACGCCGACGCGCCCTTCGGCAGCGGCACGGTGCACGTCGGCGCACAGGCGCGCCCGTTCACCCAGAGGCCGGCGCCCGTCGCCTTGGCGAACCGGAAGACGCCAGCGTTGGGAGCCACGAAGCGGCCCGTCATGCGCGCGCTCCACGGGCCCGCCCCGCCCAGCGGATTGCCGGTCCAGTTGAGGACGAGCGTCGGAATCGTCGTGGTCGTCCCGGGGTTCTCGGGCCCGACCCGCGCATCCGCCGGCACGCCGTCGAAGCCGCCCGTGTTCCAGTACCGCACCAACATCCCGGTCCAGGGCGCGTCCGCGGAGTTCGCGTCGTACTGCGTGAGCAGGCGCGGCGCGGTGCTGCTCGACGGGTTCGTCGTCGGGCCAACCTGCTCGATCGCCCGCCCCTGGTCGTCGTAGTGCGTCTGCGTGATCAGTCCGGCGCGCACGTCCTCCTGGCGGATGATGTTCCCGGCGGCGTCGTACGCGAAGGTGAAGGTGCGGCCGGCGATGTCCTGCGTTCGCAGCTTGCGCATCGTGCCCGGATCGGTCCACACTCGTGCGACCGCACCCGACGGCATTGCAACCCCGGGCGTCTTCACAGTGAACGGCGCGTAGGAGAACTGCTGCGTCGGCCGCTCGGACCGCTCCGCGGCGGTCTCCGACATGGCGCCGAGATGCGCCGGCAGCCGCACCTGCGCGACGCGCCCCTGATCGTCGTAGTCGATCTGCGTGAGCGTGCGCGGATCCGCTTCGGCCACACCCGGCAGCGCGCCCGACGCAAGCGCAGCAGCCGCAAGCGGACTGCGCAGCGAGGCCATCCGCCCCGCCGCGTCATAGCCAAAGTCGGTGACCTGCGCGAGCATGCCCATCCCGAGGCTGTCGACGATGCGCCCGAGCTGGGGGCCGGTCGGCGTATCGACGTACTGCAGCATCGTGACGTTCCCCGTCGAGTCCATCGCGCCGCACAGCGCCCCGTCCGGCGCCTTGACGAAGCCCGGGTCGAGCGTGATCGCGCACGATGCGGACGGCGCATAGAAGAATGCAATCTGGTTGCCGGAGGTCGGATCCGTGAGCGTGCGCAGATGTCCGCCGGCCCACGACTGCTGCGCCATCGGCGCGTTGTCGCGCCACACCTCCGTCGGCTGCGTTGCGTGGCCGGCGTCCGGATTCGGGAACCGCGTGACCGTGCCGGCGGGGTCGGTGACCGTGAACGTGCCGTCGTCGCTCTGCTGCAGCTGCGACGGCGCGCCGCCCTTCCACGCCTGCTCGCGGGAATCGCCGGCGACCGCCCAGAGATCCGTGCCCGTCTTCGTGAACGTCATCGCGTAGCCGGTGGTGTCGGTCAGCGTGAGCGCCCCGTCAGCACCGCGGCGCAGCGACTCCCACGGCGACGAGCCCGAGATCATCATGTACCACCCGCGTGGCAATCCGGCCCACGGCCGGTTCGAGGGTCGGTATCCGAGGGACCAGCCCATCGAGTCGCCGGCCGAGGAGAGGTTCGGTCCCGACCACACGTACGTCAGCTCACCGGTCGTCTCGCCGATGTTCAGCGCCCCCACCGACCAGAGCTCCTGGGTCGACGAACGCTGGGTATCGACGCTCAGGACAAACGATCCGCGCGGCGGCGCCGGATCCGCCGCATTGGCGACGGACCACCGGTAGGCCCCGCCCTCGGCGAGCACCCCCGCGGGAACCTGTGCGCGCGCCGTCCCGCCGTTGACGGCCACGCTGCGCGACCACAGCAGATCGGCTCGACCCGCGGCGAGCGTCGTGATGCGGAAGGTCGCCTGCCCGATGCCGTCCGGGACGTCGCGCCAAACCAGCACCGGCTCGCGAGACGTCGACAGCTGCGATGTGCCGTCGATTTCGACTCCGCGGAGCACGGGCGCGAACGGGCCCTTCGCCGCGCCGCCGGGAATCGGGCTCAGCGCGGCCGGATCACGCCATTTGACCTGAGCGTGGATGGTCGGGGGCGTCCCGAGGAAGCCGAGGGCCGCCATCGCCAGCGCCGTGATGCCGGCGAGCAGCCTGACGGGCACGCGGTGCGCTCCGGACGGCAATCGCCCGTAGATCATCGACGTGACACCCAGCGGAACACGGTCTCCCCTCCCTGACGGGGCATTCTAGGCCGAGCCGGAGTCCGTGACAACGCTGACGGTGATGCGCGTCACGGCTCGAGGTGCGCCGGGAAGCCCGGTGCGCGCAGATCCGTCTGGCAGGCGTCCTCGAGGAGCTTGACGATCATCGGGCTCT
>CAWUMZ010000117.1:0-5099 GCA_963923625.1 uncultured bacterium
CCGGCGGCAAGCTCGTCGTCCGCATCGGCGCCCGCGCCGAGCCGATGGCGCTCGGGTTCATGTCGACCGGCACCTACGAGACGGCCGAGGCCGAGTTCGATGTGGCCCTCAAGGCACCCGCACCGGGCACCAACACCGCGCCGACCGCGCGCGTCTTCGCGCACTACCTCCGCATGGATCCCGTCGTCGCCGGCCTGCGCGTCCTCGACGCGCGGGCATCGTCCGATCCCGAGGGCCAGACGCTCACGTACTCGTGGGACGTGAATGGCGACGGGACCTACGGCGACGCGGTCGAGGAGACAGACATCCCCGGCATGGTGCGCATCCCCGCCGCCGCGCTGCCGGCGACCGGCACCGGCTTCCGCTTCGGCGTCAAGGTGACCGACACGGGCGGTCTCACGAGCACCGCGACCGGACGCGCGGAGACGATCGGCACGCAGGCCGACACCACGCAGGTGCTCGACTTCAGCCCCGCCACCGGCGTGGTCGGCAGCGCGACGACCGTCACGTTCACCCCGACGTCCAACATCGGCCTCGCGTGCTTCGACACGAACGGCGACGGGCACTACACCGACGGCCAGGCCACCGGCGCGCCGTGGTCGGCGACGTTCACGCCCGGCGCCGCCGGCACGCAGCAGATCGGGGTGATCCTCGCGCTCGGCACGAACCCCGACTGCGCGCAGATCGACGCGCAGTTCACCGCCGGCACCTACCCGTTCCAGCAGGGCGTCAATGACGCGTACACGTCGGCCGCGGCACGCTCGTCGAGGACAACCACGACCGGCTATCGCGCCAAGGCGCGCCTCTCGCTCGGCGGCGCCACGATGGTCGCGATCGGCGTGATGCAGCACGACGGCAGCTTCGCCGGCACGGCCGGCCGCGGGACGTACACGCTCTCGACACCGGCCAAGGGCAACGGCACCGCTCGCCCCGCCGCGCTCGCCGCCTTCACCAAGGGCGACTACGTGATCCGCGCCGCGTCGCTCGACTTCCTCGCGCGATCGAAGACGAGGCAGACGCTGATCGGGTCATCGACGATGCTGCTGCGCGGCAAGAACGGCGCGCTCGCCTGCCTCGCCGTCACCGGCACGCCCGGCTCGTCGACCTACGTCTTCACCGGCGGTACCGGCCCCGCGGCGACGCTCGCGGGTGATGCGACATCGACGAGCCTGAACATGCGCGTCAAGCAGACGAAGGCGAAGACCGTCAGCTACAAGGGCCAGCGCCAACGGAAGGCGATCCGCAGCAACGCGACGATCAGCGCGAGCACGACGAAGCAGCGCACGCCGCTGCCCGCCGCGTGCGGCACCCTGCGACGCTACCTGCCGTAGCGCCTAGCGCTTGAAGCCGAGCCAGCCGTCCGGGCCGGGCTCGGCGACGGGCTGGTTGCGGCGCTTCGCGAGCGTGTACGTGACCTTGTCGGCGAAGTACAGGAGCGGCACCATCGCGACCGTGAGGATCAGCGCCTGGAACGCGTCCTGGTTGATCGAGTGGCCCGACTTGCCCAGCAGCAGCCGTGAGATCGCGAACCACATGATCCCGAAGATCGGCGCGCGCACGAGGCTGCGGCGCAGCGTCGGAAACGCGACGGGCTTGCGACCGCGCGGCGCGCTCGAGCGCGACTTGGCCTTCGCCTTGCCCCCACCCTTGCCCTTGGCCGGCGCCTCGTCGGGCTCGGCCGCCTTCATCTCGCGCTGCGGGGACTCGGGGCGATCGACGCCGTGGCGGCGGTACCGCTCCTCGCGCTCGCGCTGCTTCTTCTTGGCCATGGACGGCAGCATAGACACGGGGTCGCGTCCGCTTCCGATCGGCGCCCCGGTACACTCCCGGACATGGCGACGATGGAGCAGCAGCGGATCAGCTGGGGCGAGCTGCGCGAGCGCGCGCAGAGCCTGCGGCAGCGGTCGTTGAAGGCCGGCGAGCCCGGACTGAGCATGCGCGTCGCCGACCTGCTCGAGACGTTGCCGCTGCCGTACGACCCCGAGCCGCTGCCCGACGACGCGACGCCGGAGGAGATCGCCGAGGCCGATCGCGAGCCGCTCGACTTCGCCGAGGACGTGCTCAAGCGCCACGGCGTCCGCACGCGCCCGGCCCCGGGCGACGTCGGCGAGGGCGGCGTGGTCGTGCTGCGTCCGTCGAACCGCTACGCCGTGCAGGGCGCGGTCGCGATCGGCGTGCTCGCGCTGCTGGCCGGCGGCGCGATGAGCAAGATCGCCTTCATCGGCTTCCTGCCGTTCGTCCTCGTCGGCGTGTGGATCGCCTGGCGACAGATGCACCTGCTCGACCGCTGGGTCCCCCGCGTCGTGCCGCGCGGGCGCATCCTCGGCGCGCTGCTGATGATCGTCCTGCTCGCGATCGCGTCGATCGCCGTCGTGCAGCCCGCCCGCTCGTGGGCGCGCCATCGCGGCGATGTGAAGAACGCCGTCGCGCTGTCCGTGCAGGCGGAGGCGCAACTCGCCGCCGGCGACATCGCCGGCGCCCGCGCCTCCGTCGACGGCGCGCTGCAGGCCGCCCCGCAGCTCGGCCAGGTGATCGCCACGTCGCAGAAGGTGATGGTCGCGCAGATCGCCGCCAACCAGAACGCCCAGTTCGCCGCGCAGGCCGCGTACGACCGCGCCGAGGCCGACTTCAAGGCCGGCAAGCGCCAGCAGGCGATCGCCGAGATGGCCGCGCTCGGCGGCTTCGCCGACGCGCCCGCCCGTGTCGCCGCATTCAAGCAGCAGGCCGCGATGAACGAACTCCACAGCGCCGAGAAGGCGCTCGCCGCCGGCGACGCCAAGGCGGCCTTCGACGCCTACGGACGCGCCATCGCGATCGACCCGAGCGTGAAGGACCAGGCGCTGATCACGCGCATCTCCAAGGCGCTTCAGCCCGGCTCGTAGCCCGGCCGCCCCGCCCGGGGTACGCTTCCTCCCCGCGTGGACCTCGACGTCATCTTCCTCGGCACCGCCGGCTCGGTGCCCTCCGCAACCCGTCAGACCGCGGCGACGCTGATCCGCCGCGGCGGCGAGCGCATCCTCGTCGACTGCGGCGAGGGCACGCAACGGCGCCTCATGCAGAGCGTCGCGGGGCTCTCCGACATCGACGTGATCCTGATCACGCACGGGCACGCCGATCACATCCTCGGCCTGCCCGGACTGCTGCGGACCTTCGCACTGCGCGAGCGGACCGCACCGCTCGCGCTGTATGGCCCCGAGGGGATCAAGAAGGTCCTGCGCGATCTCGACTCCGTGATCGGCAAGCTGCCGTACCCCTTCGCCGTCGTCGAGGTCGAACCGGGCGGCGAGATCGCGAGCGCCGACTACCGCATCGAGGCGATCGGAACCCGCCACCGCGTCAAGAGCGTCGGTTGGGCGCTGATCGAGGACGATCGCCCCGGGCGCTTCGACGTCGACCGCGCGCGCGAGCTCGGCGTCCCGAACGGCCCGCTGTACGGCCGGCTGCAGCGCGGCGAGAGCGTCACCCTCGACGACGGCACCGTGGTCGATCCGGCGGGCCTCGTCGGCGAGACGCGCCTCGGCCGAACCCTCGTGTTCACCGGCGACACGCGTCCGTGCGACGCCGTCGTGGCGCGCGCGATCGACTGCGACCTGCTCGTGCACGAGGCGACGTTCCTCGACGAGGACCTCGAGCGCGCCCGCGACACCCAGCATTCAACCGCACGCGAGGCCGCGGAGATCGCCGTCGAGGCACGCGCCCGCATGCTCGCCCTCACGCACGTGTCGATGCGCTGCTCGCCGAAGCAGGTCAAGGTCGAGGCCGAGGCGATCCACGGCAACGTCGTCGTGCCGCGCGACCTCGACTTGATCGAGATCCCGTTCCGCGAGCGCGGCGAGGCCGTGCTCGTCAAGAACGGCGGCCGGGACGAGGCCCGATGACGCAAAGGGGTCTGGCCCCTTTGCGTCACGAATCGCGATGAAGCGCCTGACCGGAGCGGACAGCCTGATGGAGGCCGAGATGATCGCCGGACTGCTCGAGGGCGAGGGCATCCCCGTGCTGATCAAGCGACCGATCGGGATGGATGTCCCCGGCTTCCTCGCGATGGGGCCACGCGACCTCTTCGTCGACGACGCCCAGTACGATGCAGCGGCCGAGATCGTCGAAGCGCACTTCGGGCTGCGATAGGTCTCGGGAAGCCGCGCGCCCCGCGCGGCGTTCTCCCTGCTGAGGCTCCGAGCCTCCTCCATGGCCACAGATCCCCTCGAACTCACCTCCGGCGCCGAAGTGCGCAACGCCTTCTGGCCCACGCTGCGGCGCGGTGTCGGCCTGATGCGCGCGCACCGGCTCGTGCTGGTGATCTCGATCATCCTCGCGATCGGCGGGCAGATCTTCACGATCGCCATCCCGTGGGCCACCGGCCGCGTCGTCGACGAGGCGATGAAGCCGAAGGACATGGAGCAGCTGAAGTACCTGATCGGGCTGATCCTCGCGCTGGCCATCGGCCGCTTCGTCGTCATGTACCTGCGCCGGATCATCTCCGGCACGATGGCCGTCAACATCGAGCGCGACCTGCGCAACCTGGTCTACCACCACCTGCTGTCGCTCTCGTTCCCGTTCTTCGACCGCAACCAGACCGGCCAGATCATGAGCCGCGCGACGGTCGACCTCACGACGCTGCGGCTGTACCTCGGCTACGGCATCCTCTTCTTCACGCAGCACTCGGTCAGCATCATCGCCGTGATGGCGGTGCTGTTCTGGATGAACCCGCTCGTCGCGCTGATGGTGCTCGTGATCGTGCCGCCGCTCGCGTTGCTCGCGATCCTCTACTCGCGCCGCTCGCAGCCCGTCGTGATCGAGGCGCAGCAGGCGCTCGCGCAGGTGACGACACAGGCCGAGGAGAGCGTCGTCGGCGTCCGCGTGATCAAGGCGTTCGGACAGGAGGCCCAGGAGGTCGACCGCTTCCGCGATCGTGCCAACGACGTGTTCGCCCGCAACGTCGAGGCGACGCGGCTGCGCTCGCAGTACGTGCCGATCATGGACTTCCTGCCGACGATCTCGCTCGCGCTCCTGATCGCCGTCGGCGGCTACGCCGTCATCACCGATCGCATGAGCCTCGGCGACTTCGTCACGTACAGCCTGCTCGTCGCGCTGATCGTGAT
>CAWUMZ010000118.1:0-5081 GCA_963923625.1 uncultured bacterium
CACGGGCTTCGCGACGCTCGAGTCGCGCCCGCTGATCCTGAAGATCGTCAACCAGACGTCGCAGCCGCTCGTGCGCTCGACGGAGGCACGCGAGGACGGCCTCCTGCGCGACACGGCCGTGGCCGACCCGGCGACGATCCCGGCGTTCGCCAACGAGGCTCTCGGCGCCGGCTACTACCACTACTTCCGGGACATCTCGCGCGCCAACAGCGCGACCGTGTCGTACACGTTCGCCGATGGCGCGACGTCGACCTCGCTGACCGGCGGCGTCATCGACATCGACATCGCAGTCGCCTCCGACGGCAAGACGGAGGCGAGCTCGTGCAAGGCGCCGCAGGGCATGTCCGTCACCGTGCAGTGCTCGGTGACGGTGATCGGCTCGGCCGACGGCATCCTCACGGCGCTCGTCGCGGTGGGGGTCTGACATGCGCATCGTCTCCGTCGTCGCGCTGCTCGCCCTCGGCCTGCTCGCACCCGCCGTCGCCTCGGCGCAGTCCAACCGCGAGGACTTCTCGACGGCGCTGAAGGACACGTACGCCTGCGATGCGACGTACAGCAATTACGCCTCGTGCGTCGAGCTCAAGAACGAGATGCAGTCGTTCAGCGGCCCGGGCAAGCTCACGCGCAATCGTCCTCTGCGTTTCGTTGCCAGCCAGGTCAAGTGCTCGGGTAACAGCGGGTTCTCCACGTACACGTACTGGAATGCGCAGCGTTCCATCGCGCCGAACGCGATCGGCGCCGCGCAGACGAACGGCTGGTCGTGCGCGGGCGGCACGTTCATCTACGGCATGCGCGTCGCCGACGGCCCGCTCAACTACCAGGCGATGATCGGCGTGGTCGCGAATCCGTACTACCTGGGGGCGACCGGCGGGTGCCTCGTGATGTCGTACCTCGCCTGCTCGCGCGGGGCGGAGCTGGAGACGGGACGCGACTCGCGGATCGTCTACACGATCACCACGCGGCCGCTCGAGATCAAGATCCTCAATTCGCTGCCGCTGCCGCTCGAGCGCGCCAACGGGCCGTACTGGAGCAACGCTCTGTGGGTGCCGGCGGCCGATAGCTCCGCGACGATCGCTCCCGCCGGCGCCGGCTACACGGGTGCGCTCCGCTCGGTCGTGCGGTCGACGTCGTACTCGGCGATCTACCGCGTGCAGAAGTCGACGACCGACACGCGCTGGAACGGCGCGCTCGTTGCGATCGATGTGCAGGTCGGCCTCGATGGCACGCGGGCCGGTACGTGCACGCCCGTCTACGCGCCGAGCCACACGCGGCTGGAGTGCAGCGTCGAGTTCACCGGATCCGGGACCGGTGCGATGACCGCCATCGTCCGCGTGCGTCCGTAGGGCCCGGGGAGCCGATTCGATGATCTACGACCGACCCAACGGCATCCATCACCCCGCCGCTCGCGTGCTGGCGGGATTCGTCGTCCTCGCGATGCTCGTGCTCGCGTTCATGGCGTTCCCGCCGCAGACGTTCTCGGCGACCGTCACGTGGCAGAACCCCGTCGGCCTGAAGGCGCTCCCGGCGAGCACCGCGACGGGGCGCCGCGTACCGGTGATGCCGACCGTGCAGATCGACGGCACGTACCCGGTGGCGGCGACGACCACGCCGACCCTGGTGTGGCGCAATGTCCCCGCGGGCACGGGCCAGGTCGAGTTCCGCATCGTGTCGCTCGCCGAGACGAATCCGCAGGTGATCTGGAGCGGCCGCGTCGCCGTCGGCAGCGACCGCGTGGCGAGCATGCGGGTGCCTGAGGGCAAGCTGACGCAGGGGACGACGTACGGCTGGGCAGCCGCATCCACGTCGAACGCGACGGTGAAGCACGGCCCCTTCCAGGTCGCGATCGACGTGCAGCGCTCGGGTGCGCAGCCGACGTGGGCCTTCAGCGGCGTCAACGTCGCAGACGAGTCGGGCGAGCTGATCTACACGTGGCAGGGCGCGTCGCTGCCGACGCTGTCGGGCGGCGTGGGCTGGTCGCTGATGCACCGCGCGACGAACGTGAAGGAGGCGGGGCTGCCGACGGGCTGGAACCTGGTCGTGTCCGGTGGCACGTCGTGGCGGACCCTGACGGCCAATGCGGATGGCTCGATGACGCTCGTCAACGCGACCGGTGGTGCCGTCACCTATGCCAAGCAGGGGCAGGGCCAGTGGCGGCCCTTGGTCGGCAAGCTCCAGTCGGCGGGCGCGACGACGCAGCTGACCGCGAATGCGGATGGCACGTTCAGCGCCACGGATGGCAATCGCTCCGTGACCGTCTTCAGCAAGCCCGAGGGCGCGACGCCGGCGCATCCGACGCGCGTCTGGGCGCTCGACTCGCCGGCGATGCAGCAGACCTGGACGGATCAGCGCCTGTCGCGGATCACCGATCCGGTGACGGGCAACGAGATCGGATTCTTCTACGGCGGCGACGCCAAGTGCGCGACGGCGACGGATCCCGGGTTCATCGCGGTCCCGACGGGCGACCTCTGTGCTGTTGTCGACTGGGGCGGCAATGTCGTCGAGGTGGAGTACGTGCAGACGCCGGCGGGTCCGCAGATCTCGCGCCTCGCGACGGGGCTCGGGCTGGGTCCGCTGGCGCAGGCGCAGGACATCGGCTGGGATGCCAGCGGGCGCATCGCGTCGCTGCGCACGCCGATCACGAACACGACGATCGCGTCCGGCGTGGTGACCGGCCTCGGCGAGGCCGATCCGCGCGGGATGACGCAGATCGCGTATGACGCGCAGGGTCGCGTCTCGACGATCACGGCGCCGGCGTCGCTGATCGCCGGGGCGTCGCAGCCGCAGTGGCGCGAGCAACGCGCGCAGGAGACGTTCACCTACGCGCCCTTCACCGTACGGGCGACGGGCGTCAACGCACCGGCCGGTGCGCTGGCGCAGGTGTGGATCGACCCGCTCACCCTCCAGCCGACGAAGACGCGCGACGAGTCGGGCAACGTCATCGAGTACACGTACGACGCCCGCGGCGACCTGATCGAGACGCGCAACGTCGCCGACGGCACGGTCTCGAAGACCGTCTTCGATGCCCAGGGACGCCCGATCGAGCGCATCGGCCCGACGCGTGGGCCGCTGACGAGCCCGACTGCGCCGAAGACGACGACGAGCTACGACCAGGACCGCAACGGCAAGGCGTGGATCGGGCTCGCGACGCGCTACTGGGACAACGCCGGCTTCAACGGCGCGCCCGCGGAGGGCACGACGGGCCCCGTGCTGCCGGGCGGCACCGCACCGGTCGCCGGGCTGTCGCTCAACTGGGCGACGAATCCGGTGGGCACCGGCGCGTGGTCGGCGCGCCTGACGGGTGGCTACGTGGCTCCGGCCGACGGCTCGTACGTCTTCGACAACACGACGGCGGCTCCCCTCTGGGTCAATGGCGCGGCGTGCGTTCCGTCGTGCAGCGTCAAGCTGACGAAGGGGAGCATGGCCCAGCTGCAGATCGACGTCGTGTCGGCGGCGGGCGAGGCGGTCGGCATCAACGCCCTGGTGACCAAGCCGGACGGCACCCGCAGCCCGATTCCGACGGCTGATCTGCGGCCCGAGTACGGCCTCGCCACGTCGACGACCACGCGCGAGCATCTGGCGGGTGGCGGCACCGGCGAGCTCACCACGAAGAACGTCTACGACCCGACCACGACGCAGCTGATCGAGACGATCTCCCCGTCGGGCGCCACGCAGACGCGCACGTACGAGCCGTTCGCCCCGAGCAAGGGCCAGTGGGGCCGCTCGACGAGCGTGACCGACTCGTCGGGGAGGGTGGCGACGTCGTCGTTCTACGGCGCCGACGCGACCGCCACCAACTGCGCCGGCGTGGAGGTGGCGCAGCAGAGCGGTGCGCAGGCCACGACGGCACCCGGCATGCCGCCGGTCGTGCAGGTCTCCGTACCGGGCGGCGGTGCCGTCAAGACCACTGATGGCACCACGACCGCCTGCACCTCTTCGACCGATATCGCCACGACGTCGACGACGACGGGCATCGGCGATGCGGTGACCGTCACCAACACGCCGATCGTGCAGGGCAATCCCCTCGATGCGGTGGTGTCCACCACCGTCGGCACGACGACGACGACGGAGCATACGAAGTTCGACTCAAACGGCAATCCGTGGGAGACGATCGACGCACACGGCACCAAGACGGTGCAGCGCTGGAATCCCTACACCGGCAACGTCGACCAGGTCGTCGAGACCACGAAGGGCGGCGAGGCGCGCACGGTCGACTACGCGTACGCCGCCGGCGGCGATGTGGCGACGATCACCGTCAACGGGCGCCTGCTGCTGACGAACACGTACTCGGCGAATGGCACGCTGATGAACACGAAGCTCGCCGACGGCGCGACGCAGACCTTCGAGCTCGATACCAACAACGCGGGCAAGAAGACCACGACGACGTTCGCCGACGGCACGACGCTGACCGAGGTGCAGACCCATTCGCCAACCGGCCGCTTGCTCGATCGCACGCTGACCGGGCCGGGGGGCACCGCGAAGTACGTCTACACGTACAACCGCGATGGGCGCCTGATCGACACGACGCTGACCGGCACGCATGCCGCGAAGGAAACGGCGTGGAAGTACGGGTACGACGGTGCCAACGGACGCGTCGGCGATCGCTCGAGCACGACGGTCACTACCGCCGCGGGCGCCATCACCGACACCTTCACGTACGGGCCCGACAATCGCCCCCTGACCGCGTCGAGCGGGCGTGCCAAGGGGACCGTCCAGTACGACGCGGCGGGCCGCGCGACGAAGGTCGGCGCGACGACCCTCACGTACGACGCCGCCGGCGGGCTGCTCAGCGCCACCGACGGCAAGCGCACCTACGCCTTCGGCGAGAACGGCACGCGGACGACGTTGACTGAGCAGCGCGATGGCGTGCAGCACACGGTCACCGCGATCCAGTCGGGCCAGAGCCTCGTGCTCGGCGCCGACGGCAAGATCGATGCGCAGGTGATGACGCTGGCCGAGGGCATCACGGTGATCCTCGACCAGGCCGGTGCCCCGGCGCGCTGGGTCTTCGACGACGCGCTCGGCAACGCGACGTGGACCGCGAAGCTGAATGCCTCGCCGACCAAGACGCACCTGTACAGCCC
>CAWUMZ010000119.1:0-5026 GCA_963923625.1 uncultured bacterium
AGGTCGGCGGCGCCGCCGACCTTCACCTTCAGCACGCGGTAGCCGGCAGCGCGACGCACCTTGTCGGCCGTGCCCTCCACCGTGTCGATGCCGATCGTGAAGGAGGTCGGCGGGCTGGTCGGCTCGAGACCGAGCACGCGCCACGTCGGCTGGCCGAGGCGCTTGCCGACCCAGTCGTGGAGCGCACCGTCGATCGCCATGCGCGTGCCGCCCATCAGCCCCTCGGAGTGCAGGCGCCGCATGATCGCCTCGAGGGCGAACGGATCGTCGCCGAGCAGCTCGGTGCCGAGCGCCTGGGCCTCGGCCAGCATCGCCTCGGTGGTCTCGCCGTGGTAATCGACGGGAGCACCCTCGCCGATGCCGATCAGGCCATCGTGCTCGAGCTCGACGATCAGCACGGGCTCGTGCGTCGATACCCCGCGCGCGATCTCGAAGGGCTCGTGCAGGGTGAGGTTCTCGATGCGGGCGCGGATCTCCATGGCGGAAATCTACGGCAGGGACGGTCCACGGGCGTTCGCTATCCTCCATCTCGCCCGCCCCCGTAGCTCAGTGGATAGAGCACAGCCCTCCGAAGGCTGGGGTCAGACGTTCAAATCGTCTCGGGGGCACTGCCCGGTTCCACCCGGGCGACCGCTATCGGCGCGGGATCCGCGCCAGCGGGTGGCCGAGCAGGTGGACGCTGGCCAGACCGCGCCACGGCGCGTACGGCGCGAGCAGCGCGGCGGTATCCGCGACCTCCGCCTCGCGCCCGAGCCGCGCGGAGGCGAGGCGCATCAGCCCCAGGTCGCCGACGAGGCCATGGTCCTGCCAGCCGTAGCCGTGGAGCCCGATCACGCCGATCGTCCAGGGGCCGACCTGGCTCTCGCGCGTCAACCGCGCGGCGACGCGGTCGGGCTCCATGCCGCGCAGCCGTTCGAGGTCGATGGTGCGCAGGAGGCGCATCAGCGCATCGGCGCGCCGCTGCGCGAGCCCGCATCCGACGATGCGCGCGGTGCCAAGCGCGAGCAGCTGCTCGGCCGTCGGCGAGGGCGCCGGCGCACCGCGTTCCGCGCCGGACGCCAGCCGCACGACACGCCGCTCGATCTCGAGCGCCTCGCGGTAGGTGATCAGCTGCCCGGCGAACGCCTGCAGCGCGGCATGGGCGACGGTACCCGTGCGCAGGACGCGCAGACCCGGCGTGCGGCGCAGGAGCGGTCCGAGCAGCGCGTCGCCGCGCCCGATCTCGAGCAGCCCGTCGATGGACTCGTCGCAGGCCAGGCGGAAGCGCAGCTCGCGCTCGGCAGCCGCTCGATCGTCGGCCGCCAACGCGACGGCGAGCGCCCCGTCGGGGCGCTGCCGGATCCGAGCCGTGCCTGCGTGCAGCGCGACCTCGAGGACGCCAGCGGCGACCCGGCGCGTGATGCCGTCACCACCCCGCGCCGAAGCCATCAGGTCATACGGCCCGACAGGCTGGAGCAGGAGATCGGGCGACACCACGCCCCGACGCTATCAACCGCCTCGCGCGAGCGGCAGCACGACAGCGGGCGGCACTGCGACCGGCAGGTCGGGCACGGGACTCGCCGCGGCCGCGGGGATCTCCGGCACCGTCGGGTCGTCCGACTTGGCGGCCGACGGCGACTCCGCGACCGTCACGGTCACGACCGGAGGCGCTCCTGCCTCCGTCCGTGGCGCGGGCTTCCGCGGTCGCGCGACGGGTGGCGCGGCAACCGGCGTCTCGATGGCGAGCGGCTGGTCGATGCCGCCGAGCAGCGCATCGGCAGGCGCAGCTGGTGCGAGACTCGCGGTGCCCGTCGAGCGATCGGGCACGACGAGCACGGCGCCCGCAGCTACCAGCAGCGCAATGATCGCCAGCGGCACCAGCAGGCGCGATCGACGGCGACGCGAGGCGCGCGGCGCCCGTCTGCGCGGAGCCCACTCGGTCGCGACCGCCGCGGAGTCGTCGAGCGCCGGCGCCGGCAGCAGATCCGCGAGCAGGCGCCCTGCGCTGGACGGCGAACGCGACCCGCCGAGGCGCAGGCTCCCGTCGAGGACGAGCTGACCATCGGCGTCGCACGCGAGCATCCCGGGGGTCACCTCGTCGGCATCGAGGCCGGCCTCGACGAGCGCCATGCCCATTCGGTGCGCCTGCTCGCGGGCATCGGCAGGCAGGCGCCCGGAAACGGCAATGGAGGCATCGAGCACGGCCCAGTGCGCGCCATCGTCGTCGGCGACGATCTCGCGCAGTCGCGGCAGCCGGGCCTCCGACTGGGCGGCCCGCCACGCGTCCTCCCAGGCATCGACGTGCTCGGCGTCACCGGGCACGCTGACGACGCGGCAGGCCGCCTGATTGCGGTCGGCCTCGAGATCGACGGCGTCGATCAGGCCGCCGCGTCGCAGCACGCCGGCCACCCGATAGCGGTCGCCGATGATGATGCCCTTCGTGCCCGGTGCGGTGTCCATGCCGCCAGCGTGCAGCACGTCCGCGCACGCACGATGCGCGCGATCGCGCGAGTTCGCGCCGACCTCGCACCGATTCGCGCCGCCGTCAGGCCGAGGGCCAGGCGATCGGCGCGAGGCCGTCGACGATCGCGTCCTGCCGCGCCAGCATCTCGCCGTCGTCGGTCTCGTGGTCGTACCCGAGCAGATGCAGCGTGCCGTGCGCGAGCAGATCGACCAGCTCGTCGCCGACCGCCACGTCGTTGTCGGCGGCCTGCTGCACCAGCACGGGCACGCAGATGACGATGTCGCCGAGCATGCGCGTGACGCCATCGAGGCCGTCGTCCTCGTCGATCGGGAACGACAGCACGTCGGTCGGCTCGTCCTTGCCGCGATGCTCGCGATTGATCTCCTGCATCTCGAAGGCGTCGACGAGCACCACGCCGACCTCCACCTCGCCGACCTGCTCGGCAGCCAGCACGGCATCGATCACGGCCGCGACCGCCGCCTCGTCGACGCCGCACTCGGCGCGATCGTCGAACTCAACGCTCACTGGATCGTGTCCTCGTCCGACACGCGGTAGGCCTCGACGATCCTCTGCACGAGCTTGTGGCGCACGACGTCGGTGCGGTCGAATTCGATGATGCCGATATCGGGCACGCCCTGCAGGATGCGCGACGCCTCGACGAGCCCCGACAGCTGGTCGCGCGGCAGGTCGATCTGCGTGGGATCGCCGGTGACGACGACCTTGGAGCCCATGCCGAGACGCGTCAGGAACATGCGCATCTGCTCCTTGGTCGTGTTCTGCGCCTCGTCGAGGATGATGAACGCGTCGTTGAGCGTGCGGCCGCGCATGAAGGCCAGCGGCGCGACCTCGACGACGCCGCGCTCGAGCAGAGCCGTCACGCGCTCGCCGTCCATCATGTCGTAGAGCGCGTCGAACAGCGGACGCAGATACGGATCGACCTTGGCCATCAGATCGCCGGGCAGGAAGCCGAGACGCTCGCCGGCCTCGACCGCGGGACGCGTGAGGATGATGCGCGACACCTGGCGGCTGTCGAGCGCCGCGACCGCGAGCGCCATCGCGAGGTACGTCTTGCCCGTGCCAGCCGGTCCGATGCCGAACGACATCGTGTTGGTGCGAATGGCATCGACATAGAGCTTCTGGTTCGCCGTGCGCGGCTTGATCGTGGTCGTGCGATGCCGCCACACGACGTCGCCGAGCACGTCCTTGGCGTGGCCGTTCGCCGCGAGCACGCCCGTCACCGCCTCGACCGTCTGCGACTCGAGCGGCGTGCCGCCCTCGACCAGCTCGCCCAGCTCGGCGAGGAGCGCCTGCGCGCTGGCCAGCTGCCCGTCGTCGCCGTCGAGCATCACCTCGTCGCCGCGCAGGTAGACCTTGCACGCCGCGGAGGCCGCCACCGCCTTCAGCACCTCATCGCCGCGCGACGACAGCTCGCGCGCGAAGGTGTCCGAGACGATGAAGCTCGTCCGGGTCAAACGGCGCCTCGCGCCATCAGGCCCCGAGCGCCTCGCGCACGGCGGTCGAGACGGCCTTGCCGTCGGCCCGTCCCGCGGTCTTCGGCTGGAGGATCTTCATGACGCTGCCGAGGTCCTTCGGCTCCGTCGCACCGGCTTCCGCGATCGCAGCCGCGATCAGCTCGGCGAGCTCCTCGGGCGTCAGCTGCGCCGGCAGGTAGGCGTCGATCAGCGCGAGCTCGGCCTCCTCCTTCAGCGCCGCGTCCTCACGGCCTCCCTCGCGGAAGCTCTCCGCCGCCTCCACGCGCTTCTTGCGCTCGCGCGTCATCACCTGGATGGCGCCGGCGTCGTCCAGCGAGCCACCGTTGGCCTTCTCGGCGTCCTTGAGGGCGGCGAGCAGCATCGTCAGCGCGCCCACCTTCTCGCTGTCGCGTGCGAGGCGCGCCTCGCGGAGCTCTGCTTCAACCTGCTCGATCATGCCTCCGAGGATAGCCGCCCCGGTCGTCGTCGGCACCAGACGCCGCGCTTTGCCTCAGAGCTGCGCGCGCACGAGCGCGGCGGCGACGATCGCGGCGGTCTCGGTGCGGAGCACCGTCCCGCCGAGTGCGACGATCGGACACGACGCCGCGCGCGCCTGGGCGAGCTCGTCGGCGCCGAAACCCGCCTCCGGGCCGATCAGCAGCGTGACGGGCGTGCCGGTGCGTGCCAGCGCATCGGCGAGCGCCGTGTCGTGTTCCTCATGCGAGCACACGATCGCGCCGTGCACGAGCGCATCGGCCAGCTCGACGGGCTCCAGGATCGCCGGAATCCGCGGCAGCTTCGCCTGCGCGGCCGCACCGGCGGCGATGCGCTCCCAGCGGTCGGTGCGCGCCTCGCGGCGACGCCCGGCGGCGAGCAGCGGCCCGATCTCGGCGACGCCGAGCTCGACGAGCTTCTCGACCGCGTCATCTGCGCGCGGCCCGCTCTGCGCGAGCAGCACGCGGATCGGCGCCAGATCCACCTGCGGCAGCAGCTCGTCACCGAGCAGCAGCGTGCCGAGTCGCGGATCATCGACGCGGGCCGCGAACACGCGCCCCAGCCCGTCGGCCACCTCGACCGCCTCCCCCGCGCCCAGCCGCAGCACCTTGCGCAC
>CAWUMZ010000120.1:0-4955 GCA_963923625.1 uncultured bacterium
GTGCCCGACGGCATCGTCGGCGCCGAGCACGTCAACGAGGTGCTGCGCGGCTGGCGCGCCCAGTTGCAGGGGACAGCGACTCCCTGAGCCGTTGATCGGCGACGAGATGCCATGCGCGACGGCGCTTCGCTCGTCTCGTCGTATAGCGTTCGGAAAATGACAGTAGAGTCCGAACATGGTCAGCGGCGGACTCGACGCAGGCGACGCGAGTGGACAGGGTGCCTCCGAGGCGGAGCTCTTTCGCCTGATGGCGGAGACCGCCTCGGACATCGTCTACGCGGTCGCACCTGACCGGCTCGTAACCTGGGTCTCGCCGTCGATCACCCGCGGGTTCGGGTGGCGCCCGGAGGAGATCGTCGGCACCAGGATGTCGGATCTCGTGCACCCCGAGGACTTCGCCGCGTCGGAAGAGCGCCGTGCGCGCCTGTATGCGGGAGATCGCGCCGCCGAAGCGGAGGGCAGTTTCATCGTGCGCATGCGTCGAACTGATGGCGAATATCGCTGGGTCAAGACGACGCTGACCACCCATCGCGACGGCGATCGCGTCACGGGGTTCACGGGCGGGATGATGATCGTCGACGATCTCGTCGAGGCGCGCGCGCAGCTCGCAGCGCAGGAGGCGCTGCTGCGGCTCCAGTTCGATGCGCAGATGGACCCGCAGGCTCTGATGACCCCCATCCACGACGCAACGGGGGAGGTCGTCGACTACCGGCACGTACGCGTCAACCGAGCGCTCTGCGAGTACTACGGGCGGAGCGAGGAGGAGATCCTCGAGCTGACTCTCACCGAGCTGGAGCCCGGTGCGGTACGCACGGGCCTGCTTGCGATGTACATCCTCTGCGCGGCCTCCGACGAGGCGGTCGTGCTCGACGGCTTCCACTACGTCGACACCTGGACCGGCGAGGACGAGTACTTCGACATCCGCATGGTGCCCGTGCCGGGCGGGGCGATCAGCCTCTCGTGGCGCGACGTCACCGAGCGGATCGATGGGCAGGCGCTGCTGGAGCGGAAGGCGACCTACGACGACCTGACCGGCGCGCTCAAGCGGGATGCCGTACTGCGCCGCGCAACCGATCGCGTGCTGGACGAGCGCGATCCCGGCGGCTGCGCCGCGCTGCTGTTCATCGACATCGACGGATTCAAGACGATCAATGACACCCACGGGCACGGATCGGGCGACGCGCTGCTGCAGGAGCTCGCCGCGCGCATGCGCGGTTGGGTTCGCGAGCACGATGCGGTCGGACGCCTCGGCGGGGACGAGTTCCTGATCGTCCTCGACGGCGTCCACGGGAGCGATGAGGCACTCGCAATCGCCGAGGGGCTCCGCCGCGAGTGTGCCCGTCCCATCGCGCTGCCCGATGCCGAAGTGGTGACGACGCTGAGCATCGGCCTCGCGATGCTCCAAGCCGGCGACGACGTCGATACATGGGTCATGCGCGCGGACAGGGCGATGTACGAGGCCAAACGCAACGGGCGCGATCGGGTCGTCGTAGCCTGAGGTTCCGTGCGGGCGCGGTGAAACCGCCATGCGCCCGTGGTGCACTGCGGATGCTGCGCGCGCGGGCGCGCATACGCTGGATGTCGATGGCAGCGATGCCCGCAGCCGGTCTCACCGCACGCGAGGCGGCGAGTCGGCTGGCACGCGACGGGGCCAACGTGCTGCCGCTGCCAGCACGGCCGTCCGCGGTGCGGAGGTTCGCGCTCCAGCTGATCAACTTCTTCGCGGTCATGCTCTGGGTCGCGGCCGTGCTCGCGATCATCGCGGGGATGGCCGAGTTGGGGCTCGCGATCGTCGCCGTGGTCGCCCTCAACGCGGTCTTCGCCTTCGCTCAGGAGCAGCGCGCGGAGCATGCCGCGGAAGGCCTGCGCCGAATGCTGCCGAGAACCTGCCGCGTGCTGCGCGACGGCATCGTCACGGAGATCGACGCGCGCGACCTCGTGCGCGGAGATGCCGTGCTGCTCGAGGCAGGTGATCGCGTATCGGCGGACTTGGAGCTGATCGAGGCGCACGGGCTGCGTGTCGACACCTCGGCATTGACCGGGGAGAGCGAGGCGGTTCTCCTCGAAGGCGGCGGGATCGCGTATGCGGGCACGTTCGTCGTGATCGGCGAGGCCTGCGGCATCGTGACGGCGACCGGCGGAGCCACGCGGATGGCCGGGATCGCACGCCTCGCGTCACGGCCGTCGAGCGAGGCACCGCTCACGCGCGAGCTGCGCCGAGTCGTGCGCACCATCTCGATCATCGCCCTGTCGATCGGCATGGCCTTCTTCGCCATCGCGGGAGCGCTCGGAACGCCCTGGAGCAGCAGCTTCCTCTTCGCCGTCGGCGTCACCGTCGCCCTCGTGCCCGAGGCGCTCCTGCCGACCGTGACGTTGGCACTCGCGTTCGGCGCACAGCGGATGGCGCATCGGAATGCGCTGGTTCGCGGTCTCGAATCGGTCGAGACCCTCGGCTCCACGACATTCATCTGCATCGACAAGACCGGAACGCTCACCCTCAATCAGCTCACGGCAGTCGAGGCATGGACCCCCGACGCGACGTTGCGCATCGACGGCGCGGGCTACGACCCGACGCAGCCGATCGTCGGCGCCCAGCCGACGATCGTGGAGCTGGCGCGGGCCGCGGCGCGCGCATCGTCCGGCACGGTCATCCTGCACGACGGCCGGTGGAGTGCAATCGGCGACCACGTGGACGCTGCAATGGATGTCCTCGCGCGCCGGCTTGGTGTGGACATCGCGGCCGAGCGCCGCGACGCGCCGGAGCGCCAGCGCCACCCCTTCGATCCGCGACTGCGCCGCATGTCCGTGGTCGTCGGCGATGACGTCTTCGTCAAGGGCGCGCCAGAGGCCGTGCTGCCGCTGTGCGCCGCTCTGCCCGAGGCGCATGCCGCGCTGCGCGAGCTGACCGACCGCGGCCTGCGCGTCATCGCGGTGGCCACGCGTGCGGCCCCGCGCGCCGGGGCCGCGCGCGACGCACTCGAGTGCGAACTCCGGCTCGTCGGCCTGATCGGCCTGCACGACCCCCCGCGGCTCGAGGCGCGCGCTTCGCTGGCCGCCTGCCGAGCCGCCGGCATCGCCGTGGCGATGGTCACCGGCGATCATCCGGGCACCGCCGCCCACGTGGCACGCGAGACCGGCCTGCTGCTCGGTGATGCACCTGTGCTGACGGCTGCGGACCTGCCGTCCGATCCCGTCGAACTCGGCGAGTTGATCGACCGCGACGGTCTGGTGCTCGCACGCATCGAGCCGGAGCAGAAGTTCCGCGTCGCACAGGTCCTGCGGGCACGTGGGCACGTCCTTGCGATGACCGGAGACGGCGTCAACGACGCGCCGGCATTGCGCGAGGCCGATATCGGTGTCGCCATGGGGCGGTCGGGCACGGATGTCGCACGCGAGGCCGCGGATCTCGTGCTGCTCGACGATGACTTCGCGACGATCGTCGCCGCGATCGAATGCGGGCGTGCGGTCTACGCCAACACCCGTCGCTTCCTCACCTATCACCTCACCGACAACGTTGCCGAGTTGATGCCCTTCCTGATCTGGGCGCTTTCGGCGGGCAGCATCCCGCTGGCGATCGGCGTGCTCCAGGTACTGGCGCTCGACATCGTGACGGACACGCTGCCGGCCACGGCGCTCGGCGCGGAGCCTCCAGCCGCGGGCATCCTCGACCGTCAGCCCGACCGCGGGCGGCTGCTCGATCGCCTTGTGGCGACGCGCGCGTTCGGGATCCTCGGACCGGTCGAGGCGCTCGTGTCGTTCGCGGCGTTCCTCGCCACCTACGCAGCCGCGGGATGGCGCCCCGGCGAGCCCTTCCCCGGCGGCGCGGTCGCGCTGCAGGCCTCTGGCGCGGCCTTCGCGGCGGTCGTGCTCGGTCAGCTCGCCAACGCCTTCGCGTGCCGCAGCGACGAGTTGCGCCCCGACCAGCTCGGTTGGCGCTCCAACCGGCTGCTGCTCGCGGCGATCGTCGGCGCCTCGTTGCTCGTGACCGCGACCTTCGCCCTGACGCCCGTCGCGCGGGCACTGGGGCAGGCCGTGCCGACCATCGCGGGCATGGGCGTGGCGCTGATCGCGCCGTTCGCCGTGCTCGGAGCCGATGCCGCCTTCAAGTCCACGCGGCACCGACGCAACGGTGTCGCCGCGCCACCGCCGACCGGCCCCAACCCGACCAAGGAGATCGACACATGGACGCCACGCGTCATGCCAACCGCATAGCCCTCGTCACCGGAGCCGGCAGCGGCATCGGCCGCGCCACCATCCTGCGACTCGCGCAGGAGGGCGCGACGGTGATCGGCTGCGATATCGACTCCGCCGGCATCGACGGCACTCGCCGCGCGCTCGACGAGCTCGGATTGGCGGCGGAACTCGACATCGCCGACGTCACGCAGCAGGCCCACGTGGATCGCCTCGTCGCCGCGACGGGGCCGCGCATCGACGTGCTCGCGAACGTGGCCGGGATCATGGACCACTTCCTGCCGCTCGGCGACGTCGACGACGCGACCTGGCAGCACGTCCTCGACGTGAATCTGACGGGCGTCATGCGCGTGTCGCGCGCCGTGCTCCCGATGATGGAGAGAGGCGGCGGCGGTGCGATTGTCACGGTGGCCTCGAAGGCCTCCGTCGGCGCGGGCGCGTCGGGCGTCGCCTACACCGCCTCGAAGCACGGGGTCATCGGCCTCGTGCAGAGCATCGCGTACTACTACGCGCCGAGCGGGATCCGGTCGAACGCCGTGCTCCCCGGGGCGGTGGAGACGGGCATCGGTACGACGGCCGCGCCGCATGTGCCGTGGGCCATGACCCGCGCGCAGCTGTCGATGGCGACGATGCCGCCGGTGCCGGCGCAGCCCGACGAGATCGCCGCGGTGATCTCCTGGCTGGCCAGCGACGAGGCCTCGAATGTCAACGGCGCGCTGGTGAGCGCCGACGGCGGCTGGTCGGCGGCGTAGGAGGACACCACA
>CAWUMZ010000121.1:0-4949 GCA_963923625.1 uncultured bacterium
CGAGGTCGCGGAACGTGATCGACTTGATCAGCCCCTGCTCGTCCGCGTTGAAGGACGCCACCTCGACGTTCGACACGACGTCGATCTTCGGATGCTCGTTGACCTTGTCCTGCAGCAGCTTCGAGCCGGTCAGACCGTCCTTGCGCGCGAAGATCGTCACGTGGTTCGCGAACTGCGTGAGGAAGAGCCCCTCCTCCATGCCGGAGTTGCCGCCGCCGATCACGACGACCTCCTCCGCGCCCTTGTAGAACGGCCCGTCGCACGTCGCGCAGAAGTGGATCCCCGCGCCGATCAGGTCGGCCTCGCCGGGCGCGTTGGTGCGACGGTACTGCGAGCCCGTGGAGATCAGCACGGCGCGCGCGCTCAGCATCTGGCCCGCGCTCGTCTTGACCTCGAAGGCGTCATCGACGGGCGTGATCGAATCGACGGCGACCGACTCGAGCAGCTCGACGCCGTAGCGCGCGGCCTGGCGCACGAAGCGGTCCGCGAGATCCACGCCCTCGACGCCGTCGGGGAAGCCCGGGTAGTTGTCGTAGCGCTCCGTGACGCCGGCCTGTCCGCCGAGCGCCGACTTCTCGACGACGATGACGCTCATGTTCTCGCGCGCCGCGTAGATCGCGGTCGTCAGCGCGGCGGGACCGCCACCGGCGATGACGAGGTCGTACGTGTCCTTGGCGGCCTCGCGGGTGATGCCGAGCTTGTCGGCGAGCTCGTCGTTCGGCGGCGAGATCATGAAGCTGCCGTCGGGGAACTGCAGCGTCGGGATGCGGCGCTTGCCGCCGATGATCGACTCGATCTCGGCCGTGGCGCCCTCGTGCTCCTCGAGGTCGACCCAGTTGAACTGGATGTGATGCGCGGTCAGGAAGCCGCGCACGCGGCGGCAGTCGGGGCACCAGTGGGCGCCGAAGACGGTCATCAGATTCGGATCGCGCGACATGCTGTGCTCCTCGCTCCGCCCGCTAGGGCAGGTACATCGTCAGTGTGAAGTAGACCCAATCGCCGTTGTAGCGGACGACATCCTCGCCGCGGGCGCCCATGTAGCGCCCGGTCCCGCCGACGATCGCGCGTCGCCACACGTCGCCCTTTCGCAGCGGGTGGCCGCCGCCGTTGAAGTAGCCCTTGTCGTAGAGCGTCTCGTAGATCGCGTTGCCGTGCGAGAAGTAGAGGTTGACCTGGCTCTGCGCCATCGACTGCCCCTTGGCGTCGGGGTCGCTCGTGATCATCGTGACGACGCCGCGCTCACCGATCCGCTTCCCCTGCAGGTTGAAGAGCGGCGTGGGCATGTAGACGACCATGTCGCCGGCGCCCATCGACCCGTCGGCGTTCATGTCGTGCTGGACCGTCTGCGCCGGCTTGCTCTTGAGCTTGAGCACGACCTTGCGCTCGGCCGCAGCGGCGGAGGCCGTGACCGCGCCGAGGAGCGCGAGGACGAGCACGACGGCGATGAGGCGGATGCGGTGCATGATCAGTGACGGTCCTTCCGGTGGGCGGGCCCGGCGCGTTCGGCGCCAGCGCGATTCATACCAGAATGCCTGAAGCCGATGTCAGGGCGCGTGCGCCGTCCCACCGCCGCTCAGACGCCGGCGGCCGCGAGCAGCCACATCAGCAGCGCGCCGCCTGCGATCGTCGCGAACGCCACGCGACCCGTACCGCCCTGACGCGCGCCCGGGATCATGTCGCGCGTGGCGAAGTAGATCAGCGTGCCGGCGAAGAACCCGGCGTAGCCGATCACCCAGCTCTCGCTCAGGTCGAGCCAGCCGCCGACGAAGGCGCCCACGACCGGCGCGATCGCGCCCGCGAGGACGAGCGCCCACGTGCGGCGCGGCGAATTGCCGTGGCGCCGCATGATCGCCGCCGTCGTCATGCCATCGGCGAAGTCGTGGGCGAGGACGGCGAGCAGGATCGCGAAGCCGATTGCGTCGGAGATCGTGAAGCCGATGCCGATCGCGAGGCCGTCGAGGAACGAGTGCAGGACCAGCGCCCCGGCGCCGACCAGGCCGACGTGCGGATGGCGGTGCTCGCCGCCCTCATCGGCGTCGGACGGATGCGGTCCGATCAGCTCCTCGAGCACGAACATGGCGAGGAACGCGACCACGATCAGCACGTACGGCAGCGGCACCCCGCCCGGTGCCGGCCCGGCGAAGCCGCCGAACTCCGGCAGCAGGTGGAACGCGACGAGTCCCAGCATCGCGCCCGCGGCGAGGCCGTACACGAGGTGCAGCAGCCGGCCGGCGCGCAGCGCGACGAGGCCGCCGAGCACCGTCGTGAAGAACGGCAGGACCTTGAGGAACGCGATCATCGGCAGGAAAGGGTACGGGCGATCGCGCCGATCCCCTGCCCCATGAACGACAACGGGCCGGGGATCGCTCCCCGGCCCGCGTCGATCTCAGGTGCGCTGGCGGCTACTCGCCGACTTCGGCGAGATCCGCAGGCGGCGCGTCGGGCGTCGGCGGCACGATGTCCATCGTCACCTCGTCCGCGTCCTCCTTGCGGTTGACCAGGATCGTCGAGCCCGGCTGCATCTGCTGCGCGAGCACGAAGTCCGCGAGCGGATCCTCGAGGATGCGCTGGATGGCGCGGCGCAGCGGGCGGGCGCCCATCGCGGGGTCGTAGCCCTCCTGGACGAGCAGCTCCTTGGCGCTCTCCGTCAGCTCGATCGTCACCTCGTGCTGCTCCAGCTGCTCGCGCAGGCGGTTGAGCATGAAGTCCACGATGTGCAGGATCTGCTCCCGCGACAGCTTGTGGAAGACGATGACCTCGTCGATGCGGTTGAGCAGCTCGGGGCGGAAGACCCGCTTGAGCTCGCCCATGATCTTGCTCTTCATGTCGTCGTACGACTGGCCGCTCTCGTCCTCGTTCTGCGAGAAGCCGAAGGACTGGTTCTTGGCGATCGTGGCCGCGCCGATGTTCGACGTCATGATCACGATGGTGTTGCGGAAGTCGACCTTGCGACCCTGCGAGTCGGTCAGCTTGCCCTCCTCCAGCACCTGCAGGAGGATGTTGAAGACGTCCGGGTGGGCCTTCTCGATCTCGTCGAGCAGGATCACGGAGTACGGCTTGCGGCGCACGGCCTCGGTCAGCTGGCCGCCCTCGTCGTACCCGATGTAGCCGGGAGGCGAACCGACGAGCCGCGACACGGAGTGCTTCTCCATGTACTCGGACATGTCGACCTGGATCATCGCGCCCTCGTCGCCGAAGAGGAACTCGGCGAGCGTGCGCGCGAGCTCCGTCTTGCCGACGCCGGACGGCCCGAGGAAGATGAACGAGCCGGACGGGCGCTTCGGATCCTTGATCCCGGCACGGGCGCGGCGGATGGCGCGCGACACGGCGGCGATCGCGACGTCCTGGCCGATCACGCGCTTGTGCAGCTCCTCCTCCATGCGGATGAGCTTCTGGGACTCGGCCTCGGTCAGCTTGAAGACGGGGATGCCGGTCCACATCGAGACGATGTCGGCGATCTCCTCCTCGCCGATCGACGGCTGCTCGGTCGCGCCCTCGCCCTGCGACCAGCTCTCCTCGGCCTCGCGCTTCTCGTTGGCGAGCTTGCGCTCCTCGTCGCGGAGGTTGGCTGCCGCCTCGAAGTCCTGGCCCTCGATCGCGGCCTCCTTCTCCTTGCGGACGCGCTCGATCTCCTCCTCCAGCTCGCGCTGGGCGGGCGGGGCGGCCATCGTCTTGATGCGCAGGCGGCTGGCGGCCTCGTCGATCAAGTCGATCGCCTTGTCCGGCAGGTGGCGGTCCTGGATGTAGCGGCTCGACAGCTCGGCCGCCGCGACCATCGCCTCATCGGTGATGCGGATGCGGTGATGCGCCTCGTAGCGGTCGCGCAGGCCGCGCAGGATCTGCACGGTGTCCTCGACGCTCGGCTCCTCGACGCGCACCTGCTGGAAGCGGCGTTCGAGAGCGGAGTCGCGCTCGAGGTACTTGCGGTACTCGTCGAGCGTCGTCGCGCCGACGGTCTGGAGCTCGCCGCGCGCGAGCGCGGGCTTGAGGATGCTGGCCGCGTCGATCGCGCCCTCGGCGGCGCCGGCGCCGACGAGATTGTGGAGCTCGTCGATGAACAGGATGATGTCGCCGCGCTGGGCGATCTCCTTCATGACCTTCTTGAGGCGCTCCTCGAACTCGCCGCGGTACTTCGAGCCGGCGACGAGCGCCGCGAGATCCAGCGTGTAGATCTGCTTGCTCTTGAGGAGGTCCGGCACCTGACCGCTCGAGATGCGCTGCGCGAGGCCCTCGACGACGGCGGTCTTGCCGACGCCCGGCTCGCCGATCAGCACCGGGTTGTTCTTCATACGGCGCACGAGGATCTGCATCATGCGCTCGACCTCGGTGTGCCGACCCACGACGGGGTCGAGCTTGCCCTCGGTGGCCAGCTTGGTGAGGTTGCGGCCGAACTGGTCGAGCAACTTCGACGACTTCTTCGCCTCGGCGGACCCGCCGCCGGCCGGCGCGCCGGACGTGCCGGACTGCGAGCGCCGACCCGGGCCGGACAGCATGCGGATGATCTCGTTGCGGATCTTCTCGGCGTCGGCGTCGAAGTCGAGCAGGATGCGGGCGGCGACGCCCTCGTTCTCGCGGACGAGCCCGAGCAGGATGTGCTCGGTGCCGATGTAGTTGTGGCCGAGCGACAGCGCCTCGCGCAGCGCGAGCTCGAGGACCTTCTTGGCGCGCGGGGTGAACGGGATCTGGCCCGTCGTCACCTCCTCGCCCTGGCCGACGATGCGCGCGACGTTGGCGCGGACGTCCTCCACCGTGATGTCGAGGGAGTCGAGCACGCGCGCGGCGAGCCCCTCCTCCTCGCGCAGCAGGCCGAGCAGGATGTGCTCGGTGCCGATGTAGTTGTGCTTGAGGGCGCGCGCCTCGTCCTGCGCGAGGACGACGACCTGACGTGCACGCTCTGTGAATCGCTCGAACATGAATGGCCTCCTGCCCCCTGTTTCGCAGGGGTTCGG
>CAWUMZ010000122.1:0-4942 GCA_963923625.1 uncultured bacterium
GTTCATCATCACGTCGACCTCGGTGCTCCGCCCGTACGTGTACTCGCTGGGCGTCGTGACGATCCTGTTCTCGTTCCTCCTGATCGCGCTCTTCCTGGTCGTGTCCGCCGTGACCGGCCGCAAGAAGGCCCGCGCCATCGAGGAGGACGACGGCGGCACGATGGGGTCCGGCAACCTGCAGGCCGCCCCGTCGGGCGACTGATCCCGCAACGACGAGGCCTCCGTCCCGGTTCGCCGGGGCGGAGGCCTTTTCCGTTGGTCGAGGCCGCAAGCCGCCCCTGATCGCGCCCCGTACACTCCCGGCATGCCCACCTTCCGCACCGGCGGCTGCATCTGCAGCGGCGTCCGCTACCGCGCTCCCGAGCCGCTCCGCCCGATCAACACCTGCCACTGCCGCGAGTGCCGCCAGATGGCCGGTGGTCCCTCGTCATTCACCGCCTGCGATGCGGCCGGCTTCGCCTTCGAGCAGGGCGAGGAACTCGTGCACTGGTTCGCCGGGCCGACGAGCGAGACCGGCGGCGTACGCGGATTCTGCTCGACATGCGGGACGTACCTGCTCTTCAAGATCCCCGACGATCCGCTCCTGTACTTCAGCTCCACCACGCTCGATGACGAGACCGGCCTGCGCGTCGAGGCGCATATCTTCTGGAACAGCCGCGCGCCGTGGGAGCAACCGGACGGCCTGCCGACGATCGACGGCTACGGCGACGAGGGACTGGCGGCGATCTACGAGTAGCGGGGGTGACGGGGCCGAAGCCCCGCCACCCCACCCGAACTACTTCGTGACCGCAGCCGCAACCGGGCCGACGCCGCCGTCGGCGATGGCGTCGACGGCCGCGATGATCGCGTCCATCTGCGCGTCGTCGAAGACGCTCGAGGCGAGCGAGCGGAACTTCGCGCACATGCCGTCGTAGCCGAGCTTGTTCTCCGGATCGCCCTTGGCATGCTCGAGCGACGCCGTCAGCGTGCGGCCGTCGGTCGTCGTGATGGTCATGTCGCACGGCCAGAGATCGGGGTACTTCGCATCGAACTCGGGCTTCACGACCGCAACGGTCTTCTCGGCCACCGCCAGCACCGCCGCATCGCCGAGCGCCTCCGTGGCGTACTCGTCGAGCGAGGCCTGGCCCTTGGCGATGCCCAGGCCGACGGCGTACGGCAGCGAGAACTGCGCGTCGACGTCGTTCGTCGGACGGACCTTGCGGTCGCGCGGCTCGACGACGATGCCGATCGCCGCCGTGACGACGCCGACCTCGATCGACGCGATGTCATCGGGGCCGATGCCGTGCTCCGTTCGGAGTGCGATTGCGAGGTCGATCGGCCCCTGGTTGTAGCGGCAGCACGCGTGCGGCTTGACGCTGGTGATCGACAGCTCGAACGGCTGGCCGAGGCCCTGCGTGAGCCGTGCCAGGTTCTCCTCGGATCCGTACCCGCGCAGCAGACCGTCGCGACCGTCGAACGGCAGCAGCGGCCCGGTGAAGCCGTTCTTGGCGAGGTGCGCGGCGATGTAGCCGGCGTGGCTCGACCAGCCCGGATGCAGACGCTTCGTCCACGCGCCTTCGGACAGGAACTCCGTGCGCCCTGCGGCCTGGCTGGCCGCGATGCCGAAGGCGTGCGCCATCTGCTCCTCGTCGAGGCCGATCAGCTTGCCGACCGCGGCCACCGTCGAGAACGCCCCGACGATCGCCGTGGGATGGAAGCCCTTGGCATAGACCTCCTTGGCCGTCAGCGCGCGGCCGAGGCGACACGCCACCTCGTAGCCCGCGACGATCGCGGCGATCACGTCGCGGCCGGACGAGCCCTCGACCTCCGCGGCCGCGAGGGCCCCGGGGATGACCACGACGGCCGGATGCAGCGACGACGCGGAGTGCGTGTCGTCGAGCTCGACCGAGTGCGCTGCGATGGCGTTCGTGAACACCGCCCACTCGGGCCGTACCGGCGCCTTGCCGACGACGGCCGTCAGAACCGCGCCGGAATCGGCTCCGAGCGACGCGAGCGTGGCGTCGACGCTCGGCATGTTCTCCATCACGCCGCCACGAGCGGCCGTGCCGAGGTGATCGAGGATCAGCTCCCGGCAGTAGGCCTCCGTGTCCGCGTCGATATCCTCGTAGCGCAGGCCGAGGACCCAGCGCGCGAGCTCGCGTGCGATCACGGAACCACCACGATCTTGCCGAAGTGGCCGCGGCTCTCCATGCGCTCGAACGCCGAGCGGATGTCCTCGAGCGCGACCTCCGTGTCGACGAGCGGCTTGAGGTTGCCGTCGGCGACCATCTGCATGACCGTCTCGTACTCGCCCTTCGTGTACGTGAACGAGCCGATGATCTGCCACTGCATGCGGAACAGCGGGATGATGTCGAGCGGCACGACCTCGCCGGAGTGACCGCCGCAGGTGACCAGGCGGCCGTCCTTGCCGAGCGAGTTCAGGCCGGCGTGGAAGAGGTCGCCGCCGACGTGCTCGTACGTGAGGTGCGCGCCGGCGCCGTCGGTGATGCGCATGACCTCCTCGACGATGTCCTGGTTCGTGTAGTTGATGCCGTGGTGCATGCCGAGCTTGGCAGCGGCCTCGAGCTTGTCATCGCCGGACGACGTGCCGATGATGCGCGCGCCGGCCATGGCGGCAAGCTGCACGGCGGCGGAGCCGATACCGGAGCCGACGGAGTTGATCAGCACGGTCTCGCCGATCGCCAGGCGACCGCGCGTGAACAGCATGTGGAAGGCGGTGCCGAAGGCGATCTGCGTCGCCGCGGCGTCCGCGTACGACAGCCCGTCGGGAATGCGCACGAGGTGGCTCGTCGGCACGGCGCAGTACTCGGCGTAGCCGCCGGGGCGCGTGATGCCGATGAAGGCGTTGGCGGCGAGGTTCTCGCGGCCGGTGCGCGCGTACGGGTTGTCGAGGTCGATGCCCATCAGATACGGCGCCACGCGGTCGCCGACGGCCCAGCCGTCAACGCCGTCGCCGATCTCGACGATCTCGCCGGCCAGCTCGAGGCCGAAGATCACGGGCGGCTCCACGGGGAAGCGCGAGATGCCCTCGCGGAAGTCGACATCGAGGTGGTTGAGGGCGCACGCCCCCACCTTGATCAGGACCTCGCCGGCGGCCGGCTTCGGATCCGGCACGTCCTCGACGACGATCTTGTCGATACCGCCGTACTCGTGGAACATCGCTGCGCGCATGGGGCTCTCCCTCCCGCTGGTACTGGCTGGAAGTATCGTCGCGCGACGCGGCGCGGTCAAACCCTACGACGAGCGTGGGTTTACGCCGCCGCGGGCGCCCAGGTACATCCCGATCCCGGCGATCACGGTGATCGCCGCCGCGAAGAACCACGCGGCGCTCCAGCCCCAGTGCTCGGCGAGGTAGCCGAGGATCGGCGGGATCACGACGACGCCGGAGAAGACGCAGCGCAGCGACCAGCCGGACAGCCGGCCGACGTGCGTGGACGGCACCGAATTCGCCACGAGGGCGAGGAACACGCCGTTCCAGCCGATGCTCGAGAGGCCGACGAGCACGAAGCACGGCCACAGCAGCGGCCCCGTCGGCAGCACCGCCATGCCGATCAGGCCGACAGCGGCGACGAGCGACGTGATCAGCAGTCCAGTCCAGCGGTTGCGCGGAAACCAGCGGTCCGAGATGACGGCCCAGCCGAGGCGACCCACCGTGCCGCCCACCATCATCACCGCGAAGGAGACGCCGGCGATCGCCAGGCCGTACCCGTGGGCCTCCGTGAGGAAGAGCGTCGTGTACGCCATGAAGCCCTGCTGCACGCCGGCCATCAGGAAGCCGAAGGCGCCGACGCCGAGGCGCCACCCGTAGCGGATCCGCAGCTTCTCCATCACCTGCGCGGGGTGTGCCCGCGGCCCGACCTGATGGTTGAGGTTGTCGCGGGTGAGCACGACGAGCGCTGCGACGACGAGCGCGCCCGCAACAGGGGCGAGCAGCGACAGCCGCCACCCGAATGCGTCCGCCAGCGCCGGCAGCGTCAGGCCGCCGATCAGGCCGCCGAGCGTGACGCCGATCTGCTTCGCGCTCATCACGAGCCCCTGATTGGCGCCGTCGGCGGCGCCGCGCACGATCACGTTGGTCGGCGGGGTGATGCACCCGTACCCGAGACCGACCCCGAACATCGCGATGACGAAGAGCCACGCCCAAGGAGAGGCGGCGGCGACCAGCTCGGTGACGGCGACCGCGACCATCGCGATCGCGAGGAGCCGCACCGCGCCGAGCTGATCGGTGAGGTGCCCGGAGGGCGTGCTCGCCACGGCCGCGCCGAGGAAGATCGCCGAGGTGATCAGCCCCATCACCGTGAGGCTGATGCCGAGGTCGGCGCGTACCAGCGGCGCGATCGGCGCGATCGAGAGATTCGCGTACGCGCCCATCATCAGCGCGCTGCAGCTGACGGCCACGGCGGCCACCGCGCCGCGCGTGCCGGACAGCCAGGGTGCGGTGGCGCTCATCACCGGCAATACTTCCACAGAATCCTTCGGTCAACAGAGGAAGCCCCATGAGCGCACCGATCCGCACCCTGATGTTCGCCTCCGCCAACGACCCTGTGCGGTCGCTGAAGGCCATCGCGATCGGCGCATCCGCCGTCTGCCTCGATCTCGAGGATGCGGTGGCCACGAGCGAGAAGGCCGCGGCCCGCGAGGTGGTCACCGAGACGCTGCGCGATCCGTCCGTGGAGGGCGCGAACGCCCACGTGCGCATCAACGGCGTCGACACCGCGTTCTGCGACGACGATCTGACGGCGCTCGGCCCCTCCCTCTCGCGCCTCAGCGGCCTGCTGATTCCGATGGTCGAGAGCGCCGACCAGGTGCGCCATGTGGCCGCGCGACTCGACGCGCTCGAGGCCGAGCACGGCATCGAGGCCGGCTCGATCCGCCTGATCGCGATCGCCGAGACGGCGAAGGGCGTGCTCGCCGCCCCCGCGGTCGCCACCTCCACCCCGCG
>CAWUMZ010000123.1:0-4875 GCA_963923625.1 uncultured bacterium
GTCCAGCTGGTCTGGCGCGCCTGACGTCAGCGTGACGCAAAGGGGTCAGGCCCCTCTGCGTCTTCCGGCGGCATCGCCGCCGTGACGCATAGGGGCCTGACCCCTTTGCGTCACGCTGCCCGGCGGGTACAGTCGCGCCATGGGCGAGAGCGAGCTCCAGCGGCTGCAGCGCGAGGCGCTGGCGGATCCCGACGCGTTCTGGGCGCGCGAGGCGGCCGATCTGCCGTGGCTGACGCCGTGGGAGAGCGTGCTCGAGTGGACGCCGCCGACCTTCACGTGGTTCGCCGGCGCGACGACGAACATCACGATCGCCTGCCTCGATCGGCACGTCGAGGGCGGCCACGGTGACCGACCCGCGCTGATCTGGCTGCGCGAGGACGGCGCGGAGCGCCGCCTCACCTACGCCGAGCTCCTCGCGGAGGTGGAGCGCGTCGCCGCGGCGCTGCGCGCGCTCGGCATCGAGCGCGGCGACCGCATCACCGTCTCCATGCCCGTCAGCGTCGAGGCGATCACGCTGATGCTGGCGTGCGCCCGCATCGGTGCGATCCACAGCGTCGTCTTCGCCGGCTTCGGCGAGGGGGCGCTCGGCCAGCGCATCCGCCTGTCCGGCTCGAAGGCCGTGTTCGTCGCCGACTCGACGCGACGGCGCGGCAAGGTCGTCCCGCTCAAGCACCTCGTCGACGCCGCGCTCGCCGCGGGCGACCACGACGTCGACCACGTGATCGTCCAGCGCCGCGAGCCTGACGCCGCTCCGGCCGGCGCGGGCGAGCTCGACTGGGACGACTTCCTCACCGCCGGCGAGGGCACCAGCGGTGCATACGCCGAGGTCGCCGCCACCGACCCGGTCTTCATCCTCGCCACCAGCGGCACGACGGCGACGCCGAAGCTCGTGGTGCACGTGCACGGCGGCTACATGGCCGGCCTCGACGCGATGGGCCGGTGGGTCTACGGCCTCGACCGCGACGACGTCTGGTGGTCGACGTCCGACATCGGCTGGGTCGTCGGCCACTCGTACATCGTCTACGGGCCGCTGCTCGCGGGCGCGGCGACGATCGCGTTCGAGGGCTCGCTCGACTTCCCCGGCCCGGACACGCTCTACCGCCTGATCGCACAGGAGCGCGTCACCGGCCTCTTCACCGCGCCGACAGCCGTGCGCATGCTGATGCAGCACGGCACCGCGCCCGCGGAGGGCCACGACCTGTCGTCGCTGACCCGCGTGTTCTGCGCCGGCGAGACGCTCAATCCGCCCGCGTGGGAGTGGCTGCAGCAGGACGTGCTCGGCGACCGCGTGCCCGTGATCGACCACATGTGGCAGACCGAGACCGGCGTGCCGCTGTTCGCCAACCCGTGGGGGCTCGGCCTCGAGGAGATCCGCCCCGGCTCGGGCGGGCTGCCGATGCCGGGTTGGGACGCGGCGATCGTCGATCCGCAGACGCACGAGGAGCTGCCCGCGGGCCAGGCCGGGATGATGATCGTCCGCCGTCCATTCCCCTCGCTGACCGGAACGATCTGGGGCGACCCCGAGCGCTACGCCCGCGACTACTGGTCGCGGGTGCCGAACGCGTACTCGAGCGGCGACGCATGCAAGTTCGACGAGCAGGGCTACGCGTGGTTCGCGGGCCGCGCCGACGAGGTGATCAAGATCGCCGCGCATCGCATCGGCACCGTCGAGGTCGAGACCGCCTTCCTCCACCACCCCGCTGTGGCCGAGGCCGGCGCGACAGGCCAACCGGACGAGATCCGCGGCGAGATCGTCGCCGTGTTCGTCGTGCTGAAGCCGGGCTTCATGGCCTCGCCCGAGCTGGAGCAGGAGCTGCGCGCGACGGTGCGCGAGGTGCTCGGCCCCGTCGCCGTGATCGGCGACCTGCGCTTCGTCTCGAGCCTCCCGAAGACGCGCAGCGGCAAGATCATGCGCCGCGTGCTCAAGGCCGTCGTCACCGGCGTCGACGTCGGCGACGTCTCGACGATCGAGAACGAGGGCTCGGTCGAGGACGCCCGCGCCGCGTTCCATCAGCTGCAGGCGGAGACCGGCGAGGCCTAATCGCCCGGTTCGCGCAGCCAGCGCACGAAGTTCGCGACCTCGGGGCGCTCGACCCAGCCATGCCGCTCGTAGAAGCGGCGCTCGTACGAGGCCCGGCGCTTCGCGTTGAGGAGCGATAGCCGGAAGGCGCCGCGCTCGCGCGCCTCGGTCTCGATCACGCCGAGCACCTCGCTGCCGATGCCGCGGCCGCTGTGCTCCTCGACGAGGAAGAGCTCGGAGAGGTACCCCTCGGGTCCGGGCATGAAGAGGTCGTGCACCCAGTGCACGTTGGCGTACCCGATCAGGCCGTCATCGTCCTCGACGACGAGCAGCGTCGTGCTCTCGCTCTCGACGGCCAGCGGCACGTGGCGCGCCGCGACGGCGGCGACGTCCTCGCCCGCGAGCATCGGCAGATCACCGAGCGCCTCGAGCAGTACGGCGAACGCGGGCGCATCCGCGGCGAGCGCCGGCCGGATGCGATGCCCGCCGGCCACGGGTCAGGAGCCGGGGACGGCGTGGAGCTCGGTGAAGATCCGCAGCGAGCCGTCCGGCAGCGTCGCGTGGATGTCCACGTCGTCGATCTTCTTGTAGACGCCGATGCCGACCGTCGTCATCTGGATGCGCGCGAGCAGGCTCGCCTTGCGCGCCACGTGGAGCGGCTCGTTGAACACGAGCGCGTCGGTCTCGCGGGTGAAGTCGGCGCCCTCCGTCATCGGCGCGCCGTTCTTGAACACGAGGAAGGTGCCTTCCGCGCCCTTGGGGAGAGGGACGCGGTGACCGGTGGGGGTGTCGTCAGCCATGGTGGCATCGTAAGCAGACCGGCCACCTGAGCGACGAGTACAGTGATGATCGTGCCGTCTCCGTCGATTGATCTCCACCTCCATTCGACATCGTCCGACGGCAAGCTGGCTCCGGCCGACGTGGTCGCCCTCGCGGCCGATCGCGGCCTCGACCTGATCTCCCTGACCGACCACGACACGCTGCGCGGCGTCGCCGAGGCGCAGTCCGCGGGCCGCCGCCTCGGCGTGGCCGTCCTGCCGGGCGTCGAGCTATCGGGACGCTACACCGGTGGTCAGTGCCACCTGCTCGCGTGGCTGCCCGACCCCGTGCCCGCCGAGTTCCTGGAGTGGACGCACGAGAAGGAGCGCGATCGCGAGGCGCGCGCGCACGCGATGGTCGAGCGCCTGCAGGCGGCCGGAGTGGCGGTGACCTGGGAGGACGTCCGTGGCGCCGCCGAGTTCAACATCGGTCGCCCTCACGTCGCCGACGCGCTCGTCGCGGTCGGCGCGGCCGACGACCGCAAGGACGCGTTCCACCGCTGGATCGGCGTCGACGGCCCCGGCTACGTCCCGAGCGGCAAGACGGATCCGACGGAGATCATCGAGCGCGTCGTCGCCGCCGGGGGACTGATCTCGCTGGCGCACCCGTACTCGCTCAACCTCGAGCCCGCCGCGCTCGACGCCTACGTGCAGCGCCTCGCCGACGCGGGACTCGGGGCGGTCGAAGCGCACCGCGCGGACCAGGACCCCGCGACGCAGCGGGCGTACCGGGAGCTCGCGCAGCGCCACGGCCTGCTCGTCTCGCAGGGCTCGGACTTCCACGATCTCGAGCGCGAGGAGCAGCGTCTGCGCCCGCTCGGCGGCGGCGGCAGCCCCGGCATCGACGCGGACGACCTGGAGGCGCTGCTCAGCCGCCTACCCGGCGCACGCGATGCCCTTGCCGCGTGAGGTGCTCGATCAGCTTCTCGGCGTGATCGCCCTGGATTTCCACCGCGCTGTCGCGCACCGCGCCGCCAGCGCCGACGAGCCTCTTCAGGTCCTTGAGCGCGGCCTTGGGATCGCCGGGGAGCCCGGTTACGAGCGTGACCCAGCCGTTGCCGCGGCCGCCGCGCCGGCGCTCGACCCGCACGACGCCGTCGCTCGGATGCCCCTGCGCCGCGCCGGGCGCTGGCGTCGCGCCCCTGCGCTGGCGCTTGCCGCTGCCCCGCAGATCGCCGTCCTCGGTCGA
The DNA here is from genome assembly GCA_963923625.1 of uncultured bacterium. Lineage (GTDB taxonomy): Bacteria > Actinomycetota > Thermoleophilia > Gaiellales > F1-60-MAGs149 > F1-60-MAGs149. The sequence continues at coordinate 4,028 of CAWUMZ010000123.1, forward strand.
GTACACCCGCGTCATGCCGTCATTATGCAGCGGTGACCAAGGGCCGATTCGCACCCACGCCGAGTGGCGACCTGCACCTCGGCAACGTCCGCACCGCGATCATCGCGTGGCTGCACGCGCGCGCCACGGGCGGGTCGATCCACCTGCGCATCGACGACCTCGACGTCGACCGCTGCAAGGAGGAGTTCGAGTTCCGGCAGCTCGAGGATCTCGCCTGGCTCGGGCTGACGTGGGACGGCGAGCTGCTGCGGCAGTCGGAGCGGATCGACCGCTACACGGCGGCGCTCGAGCAGCTGCGGGAGGCCGGTCTCGTCTACCCCTGCTTCTGCACGCGCGCCGAGATCAAGGCCGCCGCGTCCGCGCCGCACGGCGATGAGGGACCGATCTACGGCGGCACGTGCCGTGCGCTCGACCCGTCAGCCGCCGAGGAGCGCGTCGCGGCCGGCGAGCGCCACGCGCTGCGCCTGGCGGTGCCGCGCGGCATCGAGCGGTTCGATGACTTCGTCCACGGCCCCGTCGAGATCGATGTCGCGGCGACCGCCGGCGACCTCGTCCTCGTGCGCTCCGACGGCGTGATCGGCTACCAGCTGGCGTGCGCCGTCGACGACGCGCAGCCCGAGATGACGCACATCGTCCGCGGCGAGGACCTCCTCCCCTCCGCCGCCTTCCAGCGCGTGATCATGCGCCTGCTCGACCGGGAGCCGCCGGAGTACGGGCACGTGCCGCTGATGCTCGGCGACGACGGCGCGCGCCTTGCCAAGCGCCACGGCGCGATCACCCTGCGCGAGCATCGCGAGCACGGCGCGGCGCCCGAGGACGTCGTCGGCCGGCTCGCCGGCATGTTCGGC
>CAWUMZ010000124.1:0-4780 GCA_963923625.1 uncultured bacterium
GTCTCGATCGTCGCCGAGCCGAGGTGCGGGATCAGCACCGCGTTCTCGAGCTCGAGCAGACCGGGGTTGATCTTCGGCTCCTCCTCGAACACGTCGAGGCCGGCGCCCTTGATCTCGCCCTTGCGGAGCGCGTCGACGAGCGCCTGCTCATCGACGACGGGACCGCGGGTCGTGTTGACGAGGTACGCGTCCTCGCGCATCTGCTTGAGGCGATCCGCGTTGATCAGGTGCTTCGTCTCGTCGTTGAGCGGGCAGTGCAGCGAGACGACGTCGGCCGTCTCGAGCAGCTCGTCGAACGACACGTACTTCGCACCGAGCTCGGCCTCGATCGCGGGATCCGCCTGGCGGCGACCCGAGTAGATGATCTCCATGCCGAAGGCCTTGGCGCGACGCGCCGTCGCCTGGCCGATCAGGCCGAGGCCGACGATGCCGAGCGTCTTGCCCTGGATGCCGGTGCCGAGCATGTAGAACATGCTCCAGACCCAGGGGGTCTCGGAGCGGATCACGCGCTCGCCCTCGCCGAGGCGGCGGGTCGTCATCAGGATCAGCGACATCGCGATGTCGGCGGTGGCCTCCGTCAGCACGGCCGGCGTGTTCGTGAACCAGACAGTGCCGCGGTTCTCGATCGCCTTCGTGTCGACGTTGTTGAAGCCCACGGCGACGTTCGCGATCACCTTCAGCTGCGGACCGGCCGCGTCGAGCACGGCGTCGTCGATCTGGTCGTGCAGGAGGCAGACGATCGCGTCCGCGCCCTTGACGGCGTCGAACATCTCCTCGCGGGTGAGCGGACGATCGTGCGGCGAGAGCCACACGTCGCCGTGCTCGGCGAGGAGATCGAGCGCCGGCTGGGGGATGCGGCGCGTGACGACGATGCGGGGACGGTCGCTCATGCCTGCATCGTCTCCAGCAGACCGCGCATCGCCTCGATCGCCTCCTGGATGTTCTCCAGGCTGTTGGCGTACGAGAGGCGCAGGTAGCCGTCGCCGTACTCACCGAACGCGGTGCCGCTCAGCACGGCGACGCCGGCCTCCTGCAGCAGGCGGTCGGCGACGACCTTGCCGTCCTGGCCCGTGCCCTTGACGTTCGGGAACGCGTAGAACGCGCCCTTCGGGTCGCGGCACGTGACGCCCGGCAGCGAGTTGAGGCCCTCGACGACCGCGGCGCGGCGACGATCGAACTCGGCCATCATCGCGTCGATCTCGCCGCGCGGACCGGTCAGGGCCGCGACGCCGGCGAGCTGCGTGGCGGGAGCGGTGCAGGACACCGAGTTGATGATCAGGCGCGTGATCGGCTCGCGCAGCGGCTCCGGCAGCGACGCGTAGCCCAGGCGCCAGCCCGTCATCGCGAACGTCTTGGAGAAGCCGTCGAGGAGGATCGTGCGGTCCTGGAGACCCTGGTGGCCGGCGATCGTGTCGTGCTCGGCGCCGCCCCACAGCATCTCGGAGTAGACCTCGTCCGACAGGATCCAGCAGTCGTGATCGGCCAGCACGGCGGCGATCTCGGCGTTCAGCTGCTTGCTGTTGTAGCCGCCCGTCGGGTTGCCCGGCGAGTTGAGGATGACCATCTTCGTCTTCGGCGACAGGCGCTCGCGGAGGTCATCCGCGGTGAAGGCGAAGTCGGTCTCCTCGGTCAGCGGCAGCGGCACCGGCGTGGCGCCGGCCCACTTGATCGCCGACTCGTAGATCGGGAAGCCCGGGTTCGGGTAGATGACCTCGTCGCCCGGGTTGCACGTGGCGAGGATGCCGTAGAACAGGAACGGCTTGGCGCCCGGCGTGACGACGATCGAGTCGGGGTGCACGTCGAGGCCGCGATGCGTCGAGAGGTGGTTGGCGCACGCCTCGCGCAGCGCCGGGATGCCCGGGGCGGGGCAGTAGTGCGTCTGGCCGTCCTTCAGCGCCTTGGCCGCGGCCTCGACGATGTGGGGCGGGGTGTCGAAGTCGGGCTCGCCGATCTCGAGGTGGATGACGCGCTTGCCGGTGGCCTCGAGGGCGCGGGCGCGGGCGAGGACCTCGAAGGCGGTCTCGGTACCGAGGCGCTCGAGGGCGGTTGCGAGCTGGGGCATGGGGGTTCTCCTCCGGAGGGAATCGGTGACGGCTAGGCGCGGATGCGCTCGCCCTTGGGGTCGAAAATCGGTTCGGTTGTCACGGTGCCTTCGACCTCGCGATCGAAGATCCGTACGGCAGCCCGCGTCCCCGGTACAGCCTGCTCCGCGGGAAGATAGCCGTAGGCGATGGACTTGCCAACCGAGTACCCGAAGTTGGCGCTGGTCACGTAGCCGACCTTGACGCCGTCGATCAGGATCGGCTCGCCGCCGAGCGGCGCCGCGTCGGCATCGTCGAGCAGGATCGGCACGAGCTTCTTGGCCAGGCCGGCCTTGCGCTCCTCGATGACGGCCTGCTTGCCGATGAACGAGCGCTTGCCGAGGTTGACGGCGAAGCCGAGACCGGACTGGTCGGCCGTGTAGTCGGTGTGCATGTCGACGCCGGCGAAGCGGTAGCCCTTCTCGATGCGCAGCGACTCGAAGGCGCCGCCGCCCGCCGCGATGATGCCGTGCTCCTGCCCGGCCTCCATCAGGCGCTCCCAGACCCAGGTGCCGTACTCGCTCGGCACGTACAGCTCCCAGCCGAGCTCACCGGCGTAGGAGATGCGGAGCGCGAGCGCGGGCACGTGCTCGATCCAGATGCGCTGCGCGCGCATGTACGGGAAGGCCTCGTTCGAGATGTCCTCGGGCACGAGCGGCTGCAGCACCTTGCGGGCGTTCGGGCCCCACAGGCCGCACACCGCATACGAGCTGGTGACGTCGCGCAGGCGCACGGAGTCGCCCTCGGGCAGGTGGCTGCGGAGCCAGGCGACGTCGCGCGGGCCAGAGCCGCCGCCCGTCACGATCAGGTAGCTCGTGTCGCTCAGGCGCGTGACGGTGATGTCGAAGACCACGCCGCCGTGCGGGGTGAGGCACGTCGTGTAGACGATGCGCCCGACGGGGACGTCCATCTCGGACGTGCACATGCGGTTGAGCCAGTCGCGCGCACCGGAGCCCTCGACCTCGAGCTTGGTGAACGGCGTCAGGTCGAACAGGCCGACGTGCGAGCGCACGCGCGCGTGCTCCTTGCCGATCGTCGGCGACCAGTGCCGCGACTCCCACTCGCCGCGCGACTGCGTGTGCTCGGGCGCGGGCAGGCTTGCGTTGGCGTCGAGCCACTGCGCGCGCTCCCATCCGGCGCTCTCCAGCATGTAGCCGCCGCGCTCGGACACCCACTCGTGCGAGGGGAGCCGACGCAGCGAGCGCGCGTTCAGGGCGGGCTCGAGCGGATGCAGGATGTCGTACACCTCGGCGTACTGCTGGCTGCCGCGGGCGAGCACGAAGGCGGGCGCGCCGTGGTGCGGCTGGAAGCGGTCGGGATGCGCGCCGCCGAGGTCGAGGCCGACGGGCTCGCCGAGCATCTGGCGCACGACGGCCCGGGCCGAGCCGGCCGCCTGCGTCACCCAGATCGCCTCGGCGAGGTACAGGCCCTTCGTGTACGAGGACTCGCCGAGCAGCGGATTGCCGTCGATGGTGAACGAGAAGTGGCCGTTGAACGACTCCTCGATGCCCGCCGCGTGGACGCGGGGCATCAGCGTCGCGGTCGCGTCCCACGCGTCGGCGAAGTGCTCCTCGGTGAAGGGACCCTGCGCGTTGCGGTGGCCGTCCTCGGCGCGCTCGAGCTCGTCGGGCATGATGGGCAGCGGCGCGTGGGCGTACGACCCGATGCCCATGCCCTGCCAGCGCTGGCGGTAGTAGACGTCGCGGTCCTGGTGGCGGACCATCGGCAGCACCGACTCGACGGGGCCGCGCTCGACGCCCTCGATCGGGTTCGACCAGGCGAACAGGTGCTGGAGCGGCTGCAGCGGAATCGGCTGGCCGATCAGCTTCTGCAGCTCGGGGCCCCACAGACCGCCGGCGACGAGCAGCTGGCCGCACGCGACGCTGCCGTTGACGGTCTCGACGCCGCGCACGCGGCCGTTCTCGATCTTGACGCCGGTCACGAGCGTGCTCTCCTGGAAGCGCACGCCGGCCTGGCGGCACCACTCCTGCAGCGTGTGGCAGACGGTGACGGCGCGGCAGAGGCCGTCGGTCGGCACGTGGTACGCGGACAGGATGGCGCTCTCCTCGATCACCGGGCAGAGTTCCACGGCCTGCTTCGCGGTGATGATGCTGCCCTCGAGGCCGTACGCCATCGCGGCGTTGCGGCGGCGCTCGAGCTCCTTGGCACGGGCGGGCGTGGTGGCGACCTCGAGGCTGCCGACGGGCACCCACGCCTCGCGCTCGGGCGTGTTGTACGAGTCGTACGTCTGCGCGCTCCACTGCGCGAGCGTGCAGAGCAGTCGGCTCGTGCCGGTCTGGAAGACGAGGCCGGGAGCGTGGTAGGTAGAGCCGCCGGTGTGGCTCAGCGGACCCTGGTCGATCACGACGATGTTCGTGACGCCGGCCTTGACGAGCTCCCAGGCGGCCGAGGTGCCGACGATGCCGGCGCCGATGATGACGACGTCTGCCTTGGTGTCCATGCTCACGCTCCTTGGGTGGCGCTGCCTGCGCCGGTGGGGGTCCGTTCGATCAGCCGTTCCAGCTCCGCCTCGAGACCTCGATCGCCCGTCTCGATGATCTCGAGCGGCAGGCGGAGGATCTGGGCGGCACGGGCCGCGCCCTCGCGCAGCTCGGGCGTCGGGTCCTGGGCGAGCCAGATGACGCGGGTGTACTCGCGGAAGTAGTCGTCGCGCAGCTCGGGGTGGCGATCGAGGCCGA
>CAWUMZ010000125.1:0-4775 GCA_963923625.1 uncultured bacterium
GGCAGGCGTCTGTTGCCGGCGGAGGAGAAGCGTGATCTACGACCGTCCCACGGGAGCGCATCGGCCAGCTGTCCGCGGGCTCGCGGGCGCGGTGCTGGTCGCGATGCTCGTTCTGGGTTTCCTGGGCTATCCGCCGAAGATCACGGCGCAGACGGTCACGTGGCGCGACGCGACGGGTCTGCCGGCGCTTGACGGCTCGAATGCCAGCGGCCGGGCCGCGCCGGTGCCGCTGGATGTGCGGCTGGACGGGTCGTATCCGGTGTCGGTGTCGACGACGCCGACGCTCGTGTGGAAGGGCGTCCCGGCGGCGGCGGGCAACCAGGTCGCGTTCACGATCACGAGCCTTGCCGAGAAGAACCCTGCGGTGATCTGGAGGGGTACGGCCGCCGTGGGCTCCGATCGCACAGCCGCCGCGAAGGTCGCGGCGGGCGTGCTTGCCCAGGGGCGGACGTACGCGTGGTCCGCGACGTCGACGGCGAACAAGGACGTGCGATCGCCGGTGCACGGCGTGACGGTGGATGTGCAGCGGTCGGGCTCGCAGCCGGTCTTCAACGCCGGCAACCTCTCGGTGACGGAGGGTACGGGCGAGCTGGTCTACACGTACCAGGGGCCCAAGATGCCGGCGCTCGCGGGTCCGATCGGCTGGACGCTGGTGCACCGCCCGTCGAACACGCCGCAGAAGGGGCTGCCCGGCGGCTGGCGGCTCGTGGTGACCGGCTCGACGGGGTGGGAGGCGATCCGCGCCAACGACGATGGGTCGGTGACGCTCTCGACGGGAACCGGCGTCAGCGTCACCTACGTGAAGCGCGGCGACAACCAGTGGGCGCCGCAGGTCGGGCGCTTCAACGTCGCGGGCGAAACCACCTTCCTGTCCGAGAACGCGGACGGCACCTTCTCCGCGACGGACGGCAACCGCATCGTGACGGTGCTGTCGAAGCCGACGGTGAACCAGAGCGGGCATCCGCTCCGGGTCTGGGCGCAGGAGGCGCCGACGCCGCAGCTCGCCTGGCGCGACGGCCGGCCCGCCGGCGTCACCGATCCGGTCACGCAGAACGCCATCGCGTTCCTCTACAGCGGCGATCAGGGCTGCGTCGCCGAGACGGATCCGGGTTTCGTCAAGGCGCCGCCCGGCATGCTGTGCGGCGCCATCGACTCGCTCGGCAGCGCCGTCATGCTCGAGTACGTCGAGACGCCGGCCGGGGTGCAGATCGGCCGCATCGTCAACGGCCTGGGGATGGGCGTGTACGCGCAGTCGTCGGACATCGGCTGGGACGACTCCGGCCGGATCGTCGAGGTGCGCGATCCGCTCGCCGCCACCGCCGTCGCGTCTGGCCGCGTCGCCGGCCTCGACGCGCAGGACACGCGCGTCCTCACGCAGATTGCCTACGACGCCCAGGGCCGCGTCGCGTCGCTGACGGCCCCTGCGGGTCTCACCACCGGCGCGGGCCGGCCGGAGCGCGGTGAGCAGCGCGCGGTCAAGCGGTTCTCATACGCGCCCTTCACGGTGCGGACCGACGGTGTCACGACGCCGAGCGGGTTCGACCGGCGCGACGTCCTCGATCCGCTGTCGCTGCAGATCGACCGGCAGATCGATGAGAACGGCGTCGTCGTCGCCACCACCTACGACGCGAACGGCAGTCCCGTGCGTGTCGAGGACCGCTCGAGCGGCACCGTCACCGTCACGCGCTACGACGCTCAGGGACGACCCGTCGCGCAGATGGGCCCGACCAAGGGCGCGCTCGATGCGCCGACCGCGCCGCTGACGACGACGGCCTACGACCAGGACGAGCAGGGGCGCGACTGGACCGGGCTCGCGGTGCGCTACTGGGACAACGCGGGCTTCAACGGTGCGCCCGTGGGCGGCTCGACCGGGCCTGTCCTCAACGGCAGCGCGGTCGGATCGCTCGCCTTCAACTGGACCTCGAGCCCGGCTGGCGGCTCGGGGCCGTGGGCGGCGCGGATGACGGGCATCTTCGAGGCCCCGCAGGACGGCGCGTACACATTCACCAGCGCCACCAGCGCGCGGCTCTGGGTGAACGGGCGCAGCTGCGCCGCCGCTGCGTGCACGGTGGAGCTCGGCAAGGGCGGCACGGCGGGTCTCCAGGTCGATGTGGTGTCGTCCGACGGCTCGGCAGCCGGCGTGAAGGTGCTGGTCACCGGACCGAGTGGCACGCAGGCGCCGGTACCGACGACGCAGCTGCGGCCGAACTACGGCCTGACGACGTCGACGACCGTGCGCGAGAACGACGGGCATGGCCTGCGCGAGCTCGTCACCCGCATGGTCTACGACCCCGTCACCACGCAGCTGCTGAAGACCATCAGCCCGTCGGGCGCCACGATCTCCCGCACCTACGAGCCGTACGACCCGGCTAAGGGCCTGTGGGGCCGCTCCGTCAGCGTGACCGACGCGTCCGGCAAGACCACCACGTCGAGCTTCTACGGCGCCGGCGAGAGCGCACCCGATTGCAGCGGCGCGCAGGTGCCGCAGGACGGCGGCGTCAAGGCAGTCAACCTGCCCGGCGGCCGAGTCGTCTCGGCTGTCTCGGCGCCGGGTGCCGGCCCGCTCTCGTCCGGCGATGGCGCGTCGACGGCTTGCGCTGCGGTCGGCGACGCGGATCTCTCGATGTCGACGACGACGTCCGGTCTCGGTGCGGCCGTCGAGGAGATCACCGTGCCGATGCTCGGCGGCGATCCGCTGGCGAACGGCACCGTCGTGCGCACCCAGGGCGAGACGACGTACGCGTACGCCAAGGTCGACACGAACGGCAACGTCTGGAAGTCCGTCGACGCGCACGGCACGGTCACGGTTCGGCAGTGGGATCCGCTGACCGGCAACCTCACGCGCGTGGTCGAGACAACGCGTGACGACCAGTCGCGCACGCTCGAGTACACGTACACGGCGGGCGGCGAGGTCGCCACCGTCACCGCGAATGGCCACCGCCTGCTCGAGAACGAGTACGCGAACGACGGCACGCTGCTCCGCACGCGCCTCGGCAACGGCGCGGTCCGCACCTACGAGCTCGATCAGAACAACAATCTGCGCAAGACGACGACCTCGTTCCCCGACGGCACGACGCTCGTCGAGTCGATGGTGCACTCGCCGTCGGGTCGACTGCTGTCGCGGACGCTGGCGGGACCGTCCGGCACCTCGACGTACACCTACGACTACAACGTCGACGGGCGGCTCACGCAGACGCGGCTGACGGGCACGATCCCGACCACGGAGACGGCGTGGAGCAGCGAGTACGCCGGTGCGGACGGGCGCAATGGCAACCGTTCGTCGCTCACCACCACGCGCGCCGACGGCACGACGACCACCACCGGCTTCACCTACGGCTCCGACAATCGCCTCGTGTCGTCCACGGACCCGCAGGTCGGTGAGGTGCAGTACGACGCGGCGGGGCGCGCCACGCGGATCGGCGGTGTCAGCCTCGAGTACGACGCCGCCGGCGCGGTGATCTCGGCCTCCGACGCGAAGCGCGCGTACCGCTTCTCCGATGCGGGCACGACGACCACCCTCACCCAGACCGTCGACGGCACGCCGCAGACCGTGACGGCGACGACGTCGGGCGAGACGCTCGTGCTCGGCGCGGACAAGCGCATCGAGGCGCAGATCGTGTCGCCCGCTCCCGGCTTCCAGGTCGTCTTCGACGCCACGGGCGCACCGGCGCGCTGGGTGTACGACGACGCGCAGGGCAACGCCACGTGGTCCTCCGTCGTCGGCCGGGCGCCGACGCGGACGCAGCTGTACAGCCCCGACGGGAACGAGGTCGGCGTGGTGCGGACGTCGACGGCGACGCCGATCGGGCTGCTCCTCGACGCGATGGGCTGGCAGAACGGCAGCGGCGCCACGCGGCTGCGCCTGTCGACGCCGATCAGCATCATCGGCGCGCGCGCGTACTCGTCGGACGGCGGTCGCTGGCTCCAGTCCGACCCCACCGTCAACGGCGCGATGAACGCGTACGAGTACGCCGCCGGCGACCCGATCAACCTGGCCGACCCGACCGGCAACGCTCCGTGGGGCCTGATCGCGGGCGCGGTCGCCGCGGCGGTCACCGGGGCCCTGATCGGCGCGCTGACCTTCGGCTTCGGCGGCGTGGCGGTCGTCGGCTACGGCTACGGCGCGCTCGCCGCCCAGATCGGCCTCGGCCTCGTCAGCGGTGCGATCGAGGGCGTGGTCGCCGAAGTCGTCACGCAGATGGTCGACGGCGCGTCGTGGAGCGGGATCAACTGGGCGAGTGTGGGTATCGCAGCCGGGATCGGCGCCGGGATCGGTGCACTGACCGCGGGATCGGTGGCCGCGTACGTCAAGGTCAAGCGGCCGCGGGCGAACCTGTTGAAAATGGATCTGAAGCGTCTTGACGGTATCGAACTCGATGCGGAGGCGGTGAAGGCCATCAAGGCGAGACATGCATCGACCTTCAAGGGCTCGATGCAGAAGGCCGACCAGAACTGGAAGCAGTGGGTGAAGCAGGCAAATGACGCCGGTGTCGATCCGGGCTGGCGCATCCAGAGCATGTTCAGCCAGAAGCGCTGGAACCGGCGCGTCGCCAAGGTCGAGTCGAGGTGGGCCAACGACGATGTGTTCGGCGATGCCCTTCTGCTCGGCGACAACGCCGGCGGCAGCGCCAAGCAGTCCTTCAAGATCATCTCCGGTGAGGCCGACGATCTCAGTGCGAACGCGATGCGCCTGACGCAGCAGAAGAAGGTGATGAACAGTCTCGACCTCGTCGACGATGCCAACTTCAAGGGGTATGTCGGGTTCCAACAGCAAG
>CAWUMZ010000126.1:0-4739 GCA_963923625.1 uncultured bacterium
TTGGAGTGACGCATAGGGGTCTGGCCCCTTTGCGTCACTACGCGCGGCGGCCGGTCAGGAACCGCGTGATGCCGGCGGCGATCGCCGCCGCCTCGGCGCGGCGGCCGCTCGGCGACTCGATCTGGGGCGCGTCCAGCGGCGAGTGCATGTTGCCGATCTCGGTGAAGACCTTCGGAACCCTGGACATGTTGAGACCGCCCAGGTCCCCGCGGACGATCAGCCCGTTCTGCCCGATGTAGTTCGACACCGCGGTCGGACCCTCAGCGCGCAGCGCGTCGCGGATCGCGGTGCCGAGGGCGATCGAGCGCCGCAGCATCCACGGGGTCTGGCCGACGTCCTCCGGCAGGATCACGTGGAAGCCGTGGTCACCGCCGTTCAGGTTGCCGTCGGCGTGGATCGAGACGGCGGCATCCGCGCGGTTGATGTTGCCGATCTCGGCACGACGCGTGATGCACGGTCCGACGCCGGCGTTGGACGTGCGCGTCAGGATCACGCGCGCACCCTCCTGCTGCAGCAGCTGGCGCAGCACCACCGCCACGTCCCAGTTGTGCTGGGACTCGTTGTAGCCGTCGTCGGTGGAGGCGCCATCGGCGTCGCAGTCCTTCCAGTTCGTGCCGATCCAGACCTGCCGCGAGGTGATCTCGTGGTGGCTCGAGTTGCCGCCGTTGTGTCCCGGGTCGATGACGATCGTGCGCCCGGCGAGCGGCAGTGGCGCGGACTGGACGGCCGGAGCCAGCGTCTGCGCCCCGGCGATGGGGGCGACTGCCAGCACGAGCGCGCCTGCGAGCAGGAGCCGGCGCATCAGCGGCGGTCTCCCAGCAGGATCACGATGCCGGCGAGGATCACGAAGGCGAGCACGATCGCGATGGCGATGATCCCGCCGATGATCAGGAACGGGAACAGGAGCGCGAGCGTCTGGCTGACGGCGAGGATCCAGGTCAGCTGCCGCACCGTGTACGGGGCGCGATCGCGCAGCACGACGTGGAGGACGATCGCGGCCGCGGCGACGAGCAGCAGGAGCACGATCGCGCGGAGGAAGCCGATGCCGCTCAGGCCGAGCGCGACGGACTCCACGATGGTGATGGCGATGGCGATCTTCGCGCGGTGGCGCCGCAGGAACGGCAGGGGCTCGCCGGCGGTCGGCGGCGGCGCGCCGTAGGCGAACGACCGCGACACGACGACGCGGACGTCGTCGGGATCGACCTCTATGCGGCGGGGTGCATCCCCAGTGCTGCTGTTGTCGTCCATGGCGCGCCTTCCAGATTCGCTGCCGCAGCCGTCGCCTCCTGCTCCGTGCGGAACAGGCCGAACACGACGGAGCCGCTGCCCGATACGCATGCTGCCATCGCTCCGAGGGCGGTGAACTGCTCGCGGAGGCTGCGACACCCCGGCTCGAGCGCCTCGGCCGGTGCCGCGAGATCGTTCTCGATCAGCGCGGCCATCTCCTCGAGCGTCGCCGGCAGCGTGATCGTCTCGGGCAGGGGGCGGCCGTCGGGGACGTAGCGCTGGTACACGTCGCGCGTCGCGAGCGGAGCGCCCGGATGCGCCAGCGCGAGCCAGCCCGCGGGCAGGTGGCCGAGCACCTCGACGCGGTCGCCGCGCCCGCGCGCCACGGTCGCCTCGTCGTGGAGGAGCGCCGGGACGTCGGAGCCGATCAGCGCGGCGATGCGGTGCAGCTCGGCGTCGATCAGCGGCCGCGGCAGCAGGTCGTTGGCGAACCGCAGCGCGGCCGCGGCATCGGCCGAGCCGCCGCCGAGCCCCGCGCCGTGCGGGATGCGCTTGTCGATGTGGACGTGGAAGCCCGCGCTGTGACCGGCGGTCTCGCACAGCAGCCGCAGCGCTCGTGTCACGAGCGTGTCGCCGCCGGGGATCGCCGTGCAGTCGACGGAGGTCTCCGGCGCGTCCGAGATGAGCAGCACGTCGGCGAGCGAGATGCGCGCGATCAGCGTGACGAGCTCGTGGTAGCCGTCCTCGCGACGCGGACCGACGCGGAGCAGCAGGTTCACCTTCGCGCAGGCGCGGACGATCGCGGCGTCTTCCGTCATGGTTCGTCCACGGTAGTCGCTGCCAGCGCCTCGAGCAGCGCCGGCCAGCCCGCCGGCGCGATCGCCTCCGCGCGGATGCGCACGTCGTGGCCGAGGTCGGTCAGCACGGCCTCGGCCTGCGCGCGCGTCGCGAGCTGCGCCATCGTCAGCCCGTTCACCAGCGTCTTGCGCCGATGCTGGAAGCCCGCGTGGACGAGCCGCGACAGCCGTGTCCAGTCCGGTGCGCGCTCGGGCCAGTCGGCGCGCCGGTGGAACGCCACCAGCGCCGAGTCGACGCGAGGCGGCGGATCGAACACCGCGCGGCCGACGGGATGGAGATCGGTGCGGTCGCACGCGAGCTGCATCAGCACGCTGACCGCGCCGTACGCGGGCGTCGAAGGTGCGGCGAACATGCGGTCGGCGATCTCGCGCTGCACCATCACGCACCAGCGCGTGATCGCCGGGAGCTCGGGGATCGAGCGCAGCACGAGCGGCGTCGCGACGTTGTACGGCAGGTTCGCGACGAACGCCGTCGGCTGCGGTGCGAGGTCGGCGAACGGCACCTTCATCGCGTCGCCCCAGGTCAGGCGCACGTTCGGGTGCGCGGCGAGGATCGGCGCCAGCGCCGGCTCGAGGTCGCGGTCGATCTCGATCGCCTGGACGATCGCGACGGTCTCGGCCAGCGGGACGGTGAGCACGCCGCGGCCGGGGCCCACCTCCAGCACGACGTCGTCGGCCACGAGGTCGGCGCGGTCGATCGCGACGCGCGCCAGGTTCGGATCGCGCAGGAAGTTCTGCCCGTAGCGCTGGCCCATCAGGCGATCGCGTAGGCGGCGTCGGCGTTCGCCTCGACCTGCGTCGCGAGCTCCTCGGGCGACACGCCGCGGACGAGGGCGACGGCGCGCAGCGTGTCCATGACGTAGGCCGGCTCGTTGGGCGTGCCGCGATGCGGGACGGGCGTGAGGTACGGCGCGTCGGTCTCGAGCAGGATGCGGTCGGCGGGGCAGCGCGCGGCGGCGAGCAGCAGATCGGACGCCTTGGGGTAGGTGACGTTGCCGGCGAACGAGCACCACCAGCCGTTGGCGATCGCCTCGTCGAGGCGGTGCGGCACGGCGAAGCAGTGCAGGATCACGCGAGCCGGTCCCTCGTCGACGAGGAGGGGGAAGCACTCCTCGTCGGCATCGCGGCAGTGGATCGTGACGGTCTTGTCGAGCTCGCGGGCGAGCGCGAGCTGGCGGCGGAAGACGTCGGTCTGCGTCGCGCGGTCGACGTGGTCGCGGAACCAGTCGAGCCCGGTCTCGCCGATCGCGACGCAGCGGGGGTGGGCGGCGCGCTCGCGGAGCTGCGCCTCCAGCGCATCGGTCCACTGGTCCGCGCTGTTCGGGTGCAGGCCGGCGGTGGTGAAGATGCCGGGCTCGTCGAGCAGCGGCGTGACGGCCGCCATCTCCGAGGCGCTCGAGCCGATCGTGACCATCCGCTGGACGCCGACCTCGCGCGCACGGGCGATCACCTGCAGCGGCGGGTCATCGCAGCTCGTGAGGTGGGTGTGGGTGTCGATCAGGACGCATCGCCCCCGAGCGGCTCCTCGACCCGGGGGAAGAGCGGTCCGGCCGGCGCGGTCGCCGTGCCGGCGGCGAGCAGGTCGGGCGCGGCGCGATCCCACGCGACGGATTCCTCGGCACCGAGCGCCGCGAGGATGCGCGGCGCGCTGTCGGGCAGGACGGCCGCGAGCAGGATCGCGCACGCGCGCGTGCCGTCGGCGAGCGTGTAGAGCACCTCGTCGAGCTCGGCGGCCTTGTCCGGATCCTTGGCGAGCGTCCACGGCGCGCGGGCGTCGACGAAGCGGTTGAGATCGCGGACGATCTCCCACGCGGCCTCGAGCGCCTCGGTCAGCTCCATGTCGGCGACGTGGCGTCCGACGGCCTCACGCGCCTGCTCGATCGCGCCGGCGATCGTCGCGTCGCAGCGCGCGGCGGGGATCACGCCGTCGCGGTACTTGCCGATCATCGCGACGACGCGATTGACGAGGTTGCCGAGGTCGTTGGCGAGCTCCGAGTGGTAGCGCTCGTGCACGGCCTCGTACGAGATGCCGCCGTCGCCGCCGAAGCGCACGTCGCGCAGCAGGTAGAAGCGCAGCGCGTCCACGCCGTACGCGTCGATCACCGCGAACGGGTCGAGCACGTTGCCGACGGACTTCGACATCTTGGCCTCGCGCACCGTCAGGTAGCCGTGGATCATCAGCCGCTGCGGCAGCGGGTATCCGGCGCCGAGCAGCATCGCGGGCCAGATGACGGCGTGGAACTTGAGGATGTCCTTCGCGAGCAGCTGCCAGCGCGGCGGCCAGTAGCGGGCCGTCAGATCCTCGCCCGGGCGCGCGTACGTCAGCGACGAGGCGTAGTTGAGCAGCGCGTCGAACCACACGTAGCACGTCTGCTCGGGCGCCCAGGGGAGCGGCACGCCCCACTCGATCGAGGCGCGCGACAGCGAGACGTCGTCGAGACCGCCGGCGATGAACGACCGCGCCTCGTTGAAGCGCGACTGCGGGCTGACGAAATCGGGCGTGGCGTCGTAGTGGTCGAGCAGCGGCTGCTGGAATGCGCTGAGGCGGAAGAACCAGTTCGACTCCTGCAGCCATTCCGGCTTGGTGCCGTGGTCGGGGCAGAGCCCGTCGACGAGCTCCTCCTCCTTGTAGAACGCCTCGCAGCCCGTGCAGTA
>CAWUMZ010000127.1:0-4717 GCA_963923625.1 uncultured bacterium
ACCGGATCAGCTGCTGGGCAGGCAGTACACGACCGTGAACAGCACGACCCAGACGATGTCCACGAAGTGCCAGTACACGCTGATGCCGAGCAGGCCGACGTGGCTGTCCTTCGTCCAGCGTCCGCGAATCGCTCGGATCATGCCGAGGACCAGCAGCAGCAGGCCGACGAAGACGTGCAGGCCGTGCAGGCCCGTCAGGCAGAAGAAGATCGCGCCGACGGACGTCGTCTGCGGCGTGAAGCCGACCGTCATGTACTCGTGCACCTGGAGCCCGAGGAACGTGGCACCGAGCAGGAAGGTCAGGAACAGCCAGCCGAACACGGCGCCGCCCTTGCCCTTCTTGTCGAGCGAGAGCAGGGCGAACTCGCAGGTGAACGACGAGACGACGAGGATCAGGGTGTTGATCGACGTGCTCTCGAACGGGATGTCGAAATCGCCCGGCCACGGCACCCCGCGTGCGAGACGCAGGTTGGCGTAGTACATGAAGAACGCGCCGAACAGCGCGAGCTCCGAGACGAGGAAGACGATCAACCCCATCACGCAGGCGTTGAGGTTCGTCCGGTAGGGCTGGATCTTCGGTGCGGTGATGTCGGCGGCGGCCATGTCGATGCTCCTCTATGCGGCCGGCGCTATGCGCCGACCACCTCCTTCTCGGCGGGCTGCTCGTCGGGGAAGACGGCGTGCTTGACGCCCTCCTCGCCGTAGCGGTACGGGCCGCCGACGACGCGCGGGGTCGTGGGGAAGTTGAAGATCGGCGGGGGAGACGAGACCAGCCACTCCAGCGTGAGGCTGCCCCACGGGTTCGCGCCGGCGGGCTTGCCGTTGCGGGCCGAGTGGATCATGTTGTAGACGAAGATCAACGTGCTGGCGCCCAGGATGAACGCCGAGATCGAGATCACGGTGTTGCTCCAGCCGAACTGCGGCGCGTAGTCGGCGACGCGGCGCGGCATGCCCTCGAGCCCCTGGTAGTGCATGGGGAAGAAGGTGCCGTTGAGGGCCACGAACGTGATCCAGAAGTGCCACTTGCCGAGCTTCTCGTCGTACATGCGACCCGTCACCTTCGGGAACCAGTGGTACAGGCCGGCGTAGATCGTCATCACCGAACCGCCGAACAGCACGTAGTGGAAATGGGCGACGACGAAGTACGAGTTGGTGATCGAGAGGTCGAACGGCACCGTCGCGAGCATGACGCCGGAGAGGCCGCCGACCACGAAGGTCACGATGAACCCGAGGGCGAACAGATTCGCCGTCGTGAGGCGGATGACGCCGCCCCAGAGAGTTCCCAGCCACGAGAAGATCTTGATGCCGGTGGGCACCGCGATCAGCAGCGTGGCGAACATGATCGGCACGCGCAGCCAGGACTGCATGCCCGAGGCGAACATGTGGTGGGCCCACACGGAGAAGCCGAGGACGGCGATGCCGGCCGACGAGAACGCCACCGCGCGGTAGCCGAAGACCGGCTTGCGCGCGTGCGTCGCGATCACCTCGGAGATGATGCCGAAGCCCGGCAGGACCATGATGTACACGGCTGGATGCGAGTAGAACCAGAAGATGTGCTGGTACGCGAGCGCGGTCCCGCCGCCGTCGGTCGTGAAGAAATGCGTGCCCATCTCGCGATCGAACATCGCCATGAAGAGGGCGCCCGCGACGAACGGGGTGGCCGCCACCACGAGCGCGGAGGTGGCCAGGTTGGACCAGCAGAGCAGCGGCATGCGGAACAGCGTCATGCCCGGCGCGCGCATCGTCACGATGGTGACGAGGAAGTTGACCGCGGTCGCGATCGACGAGCTGCCGGCGATGATCGCGCCGATCTGGAACAGCGTCTGGCCGTAGGGGCTCTGATCCTGCAGCGTCGGGTACGCGGTCCAGCCAGTGTTGTACGAGCCGTAGGCGAAGGCGGACAGCAGGATGATGCCCGAGAGCGGGAGCATCCAGAACGAGACCGCGTTGAGGCGCGGGAACGCCATGTCGTCCGCGCCGATCATCAGCGGGATGACGTAGTTGCCGATTCCGGCGAAGACGGGAACCATGAAGGTGAAGATCATGATGACGCCGTGCGACGAGATCAGCTCGTTGTACTGGCCATTCGTGATCGACTGCATGCCGGGCTTCGCGAGCTCGGCGCGGAAGATCTCGGCGAACATGCCGCCGACCAGGTACATGATGAAGACGAAGACGATGTACTGGATGCCGATCACCTTGTGATCGGTGTTGAACTTGAAGTAGTCGCGCCAGGAATGGGCGCCGTGCTGGGAGTGGTCGTTGACGTCGAGCTCGCCGCCGATGATCCACGTGAACCAGTAGTCCATGCCGCCGATCCCGACGATGAAGCCGACGGCGCCGAAGACGTAGGCGACCGTGAGCAGCGTCGTCTCCTGGACGACCGGCGTCATGCCGAAGATCGAGCGGATCGCGATCGTGACGAACACGGCGAGCGCCGCGAACAGCGGCGTCGTCCAGATGCAGCGCGCGAGCGTGGGGCGCAGGACGGAGGTCATCGGGCAAACCCTCCCCGGGTCGAGTCGAACGGATTCAGCGTGCGATGCGGGTTCACGACGCGGCCGCCTTGGTCTCGGCGACCCACTTGTCGAAGTCGGCCTGCGAGACGACGCGGACCTTCTTGACCAGGCCGCCGTCGACGGCGCTGTTCATCTGGGTGTGGCCGATGCCGCAGAGGTACGCGCAGACGATGTCGAATGAGCCGATCTGCGTGGGCGTGATCGACGTGTAGTTCGTCTGCGCCGGCACGGCGCCCATCTGCAGGCGCCAGGCCGGCACCCAGAAGGAGTGCATGACGTCCATCGTGGTGAGATCGAACGCGATCGGCTTGTCCACCGGCACGACGAGATCCGGGTAGTCCTTGATGCCCTCGTTGAGATACGAGAACTTCCAGCCGAACTGGTACGCCGTGATGTGGATGCGCTCGCCGTTCTTCTCGGCGGCGCCGCTCACGTTGTTGTCGTTGAGGACGGTCCAGCCGGCGAAGGCGCAGGTGAGGACGATCACGAAGGGGATCGCGGTCCAGAGGATCTCCAGCCAGGTGATGCCGTGCAGGTTGGAGCCGTCGCGGTCGTCGCCGGGGCGGGCGCGGAAGCGCACCAGCGCGACGATCAGGAACAGCACCACGATGCCGAAGATGATCCCGGAGAACCCGAGGAAGTAGAAGTAGAGGTTGTCGACCGAGGTGGCCTGCGCCGAGGCCTGAGGCGGCAGCGTGGCGAGGACGATCAGGATGACGCTGATGACGACGCCGATCACCGTGCCGAGGATCGCGAGGGGCAGAACCTTGAGGGACTTCACCTGATGATCGCCTTTCGCGCGTGCACGTCGGGGGTGCGCAACATCGCTGGGATCGTATCGCCATCTCCGGACGCGCCGCAACATCGTATGCATTCACACTTGGTCGACGGCCGGATCGCGGTGGCGCCGGTCGGCAGACGCGGTATGCTGCCGGCACGCCGGTTCACGGCGAGATCCTGCTGGAGGAGCACCGCCCCCGATGAGCGCTGACAACGAGACCCTCGCCAATCCGATGACCCAGCTCGACTACGCCGAGCGCAGGCTCGAGGATCGGGACACGGGCACGCAGTCCGCCTCCGCGCTCCTGTCGGGTCTCGCCTGCGGCCTGGGTGTGATGTCGCTGTGGTTCGCTCCGATGATCATCGGCTTCGTGGCGATCGCCTGCGCGATCCTCGGGCTCTCGCTGTCCGGCACGCGCGACCGCATCGGCAAGATCGGCCTGATCATCGCCGTGATGGGCTGGCTGCTCGGCTCGATCATCGGCATCTTCGTCGGGCACTCCATCATCTCGCTCAACATCACGTAGGCCGAGTACCGCGGCGATGCATCTGCCGCCCTCGCTCCGCGACCTGCCGATCTGCGTCGATGGCTGCTCGCTTGAGCCGCACGCCTTCACGACGCCGCACTTCGAACGCCTCACGACCGTCGTCGCCCTGCGGGGCGACGGGTTCGTCGGGCGCGGGGAGGACGTCGCCTACGAGGCCGAGACCCAGCTCGAGCACCGGGCCTTCGCGCCGTTCGCGCTGACGGGCACCGCGACGCTCGGCGAATGGAGCACGCGCCTCGACGACCTCGAGCTGTTCTCCGCCGAGCCCGCCACCCACGCCTCGCGCGACTACCGCCGCTGGGCCTACGAGTCCGCGCTGCTCGACCTCGGGCTGCGCCAGGCCGGAACGACGCTCGGGGCGCTGCTCGATCGGGAGCCGGCGCCCGTCCGCTTCTGCGTCTCCTCCGGCCTGGGACCGACGGCCTGGCTGGCCGTCGATCCCGCGCTCGAGTTCAAGCTCGACGTGGGGGAGGACTGGACGGCCGAGCGGATCGCCGAGCTCGCCGCGCTCGACCGCGTGCGCGTCGTCGACCTGAAGGCCCACTACGGCGAATCGTTCGGCCTTGACACCGCGACCGCGCATCGCCAGCTCGAGCTGCTCATCGCGGGTCTGCCCGCCGACGTCGTGATCGAGGATCCACCCGTCGATGACCACGCACTCGCGCTGCTCGCCGGTCGGCTCGGCCGCGTCGCGTTCGACGCGCCGGTGCACTCGGTCGCCGACATGCTGCGGCTGCCTGAGACCGGCTGGATGAACATCAAGCCGTCGCGCTTCGGCACGGTCGCGCGGCTGCTCGAGGCGATCACCCACTGCGAGCACCACGGCATTCGCCTGTACGGCGGCGGGCAGTTCGAGCTGTCCACGGGGCG
>CAWUMZ010000128.1:0-4688 GCA_963923625.1 uncultured bacterium
GGAGGTCGCGTAGCAGATGTCCTCCTTCGCCGGACTGTGGATCCACGGAAAACGCACCTTGAGCGCGGCGATGATGCCGCGCGTCTCGTCGACCGACAGCGTGGTCTGCGTCAGGTACGCGAGCGGCTGATCCTCGGAGAACGCGGGCAGGCGCGCCACGTCATCCTCCGTCTCCACGAGCGTCATGGCCTCGGGCGCCTCGCCCATCGTGCCGACGACCTCCTCGTGGCCGGCGTGACCGATCAGGAGCATGTGGTAGCCGCGAGCCGCGTAGCGCTTGGCCTCGCTGTGCACCTTCGTGACCAGCGGGCACGTGGCGTCGATGACCTCGAGATTGCGCGCCGACGCATCGGCGTGCACCGTCGGGGCGACCCCGTGCGCGGAGAAGACGACGGTCGCGCCCTCGGGAATCTCCTCGACGGTGTCGACGAACACCGCTCCGCGCGTCTCGAGGTCGCGCACCACGTGGATGTTGTGGACGATCTGCTTGCGGACGTACACCGGCGCGCCGTTGAGCTCGAGGGCGCGCTCGACCGTCTCGACGGCGCGGTCGACGCCCGCGCAGTAGCCGCGAGGGGCGGCGAGGATCAGCTCGAGGTCGGCCATGGCCACAGGATACCGACCGGCCTATCGCAGACCGCCGGACGTCGGACGTACCATTGCCCCATGCGGAACCTCCGCCTCTCCGCGCTGATCGCGATCGCGTTGATCGCGCTGCTGATCATCACGCAGCTCATCTACCCGCAGGTCGACACCGGCTGGACGATGCGCGTCACGGCGCTCACCGTGCTGCTGTTCCTCGGCGCATCGATCGCGGCGGCGTGGAATCGCTCCGGCCCGCGCTACGCACTGAGCCTGGCCGGGCTCGCATTCACCATCGGCCTTCTGTCCGAGATCTGCGGCGTGCACACCGGCTTCCCGTTCAGCGCGTACGGCTACACCGACGCCCTGCAGCCGCAACTCGCCGGCGTGCCGATCATCATCCCGCTTGCCTGGGCGATGATGGCCTACCCGGCGTGGCGCATCGGCGAGCTGATCGGGGGATCGCCGCTGACTCGGGCGCTGATCGCAGCCGGTTCGCTGACGGCGTGGGATGTGGCGCTCGATCCCCAGATGGTCGGTCTCGGGATCTGGGAGTGGCCCAATGGCGGGGCCTATCACGGCATCCCGCTGGTGAATTTCCTCGGCTGGTTCGCCGTCGGCTTCGTCCTGTTCGGGTGGTGGGCACTCGTCGAGCGCGACCGCTCGCACGACGGCGACGACGTCCTCGCCGACCTGCTCGGCCCGGCGCTGTTCGTTTGGACCTGGATCGGCGAGACCGTCGCGCATGCGCTGTTCTTCGAGGGCGTCGGCGTCGCCGCGGCGAGCTTCGTCGCGATGGGCGTGTTCGCCGTGCCCGCGATCCTGCGCCTGCGCGTCCTGGAGCGCCGGCGGTGACGCGCGTCGTGGTGATCGGCGCCGGCGTCGGCGGACTCGGTGCCGCCGTCCGGCTCGTGGGTGCCGGATGCGATGTATCGGTCCTCGAGGCAGCAGCGACGATCGGCGGCAAGCTCAACATCGAGCACGCCGACGGCCACGTGTTCGACACCGGGCCGTCGCTGATGACGATGCCCTTCACGCTCGCCGACACCCTCGCCGCCGCGGGCGTCCGTCTCGCCGACGTCCTTGAGCTGCTGCCCGTCGAGCCGATCTGCCGCTACCGCTGGCACGACGGCTCGCTGCTCGAGACGTGGACGGATGATGACCGCACGGCCGCGGCGTTCGAGGCATTCCAGCACGGGGCGGGGCAGGAATGGCATGCGCTGCTCGAGCAGGGGCGCCGCACGTGGGACATGTCGCTGCCGCTGTTCCTGTCCGAGCCCGTCGGCGGCATCGTCGACATCGCGCGTCGCAGCGGGCGGCCGATCGACCCCCGCGACATCCAGGCGCACGTGACGCTGAGCCAGATCGCTCAGCGACGCTTCCGGGATCCGCGGCTGCAGCAGGTGATCGAGCGCTTCGCGACGTATGCAGGCGCCGATCCCGCGCGGGCACCCGGGACGCTGTCGGTGATTCCGTACACCGAGACGGCGTTCGGCGCGTGGCATCCGCGCGGCGGCATGCACCGCATCGCCGAGGTGCTGCGCGATGCCGTCCTCGCCGGGGGCGGGGAGGTGCGCACGAATGCCCCCGTCGCACGTGTGCTGGTGGAGAACGGCGCCGCGGTCGGCGTCGAGCTCGCCGACGGCGAGCGCATCGCGTGCGACGCCGTGATCTCGAACGCGGACGCCGCGACGCTCTACGGCGAGCTGCTGGACGCGCCGAAGGAGGCGCGGCAGGTCGCCAGCGCCCCGCAGAGCGTGTCGGGATACGTGCTGATGCTCGCGATACGCGGGCGCACGCCCGCCCTTGCGCACCACAACATCTGGTTCCCGCGCGACTACCGCGCCGAGTTCGCCGACGTCTTCGACGACCCGCAGCCGCCGCACGACCCGGCGATCTACCTCTGCAATCCCGCGGCCACGGATCCGTCCTGCGCGCCGGACGGGGACGAGTCGTGGTTCGTGCTCGTCAACGCGCCGCGCAACGGCCCCGTCGACTGGGATGCCGTCGGACCTCGCTACGCGGAGCGCCTCCTCGATCGCCTCGACGCGCTCGGACTCGACGCCCGCGGGCGCGCGAAGGCGATCATCCGCCGCACGCCCGCCGACCTCGAGCGACTGACGGGTGCGCCCGGCGGCGCCATCTACGGCACGGCGTCGATGGGCCCGCGCGCGGCATTCCTGCGCCCGCGCAACGAATCGCCCGCTGCCCGCCGGCTGTACCTCGCGACGGGCAGCGCGCATCCAGGTGGCGGAGTCCCGCTCGTGCTCCTGTCCGGCAAGATCGCCGCGGAGCTCGTGCTGCGCGACTGCAGCTGAACCCGGGACGCGTGCGAAACACTGCGGGAGTACGTTCCCCCTCCCGACGATGATCCGACTCGCCGCCTTCGCCGACCGCTTCCGCTGGCCCGTGGTCGCGGCGTGGATCGTCGTGATCGCACTCAGCGCATATGCGAGCTCGGGCCTCAACGATCTGCTCTCGAACCGCTTCGACATCCCGAACACCGAGTCGACCGCGGTGCTGAACGTGCTGCAGCAGGACTTCGGGCAGCGCGGCGACTCGACCTTCGTCCTCGTCGTCCAATCCCAGGACGGCGCGACGGCGACACCCGCCCTGATCAAGCAGACGACGGCGGCAGCCGGGCGCGCGGCCAAGGCGCTGGGGCACGCGACCGTCGGCCTCGTCCAGACCAATGGCGACCTCGCCTACGCCTCGATCGGGACCACGCTGGAGCCCGCGCAGGCGCAGGTGCGAGTGCCTGCGATGCGCGAGGCGATCGGGCCGATCCCCGGCGCCACCGCATACCTGTCGGGGCAGACGGCGATCAACCGCGACCTCCAGCCGATCGTCAACGAGGACCTCGTCCGCGGCGAGCTGATCGCCATCCCGATCGCGATCGTGGTGCTCCTGTTCATCTTCGGGACGATCATCTCGACGTTCGTGCCGCTGGCCTTCGCCCTCGCGACGGTGCCGACCACGCTGGGCATCGTGTGGATCGCCGCGCACCAGATCAACATGGCGATCTACGTGACGAACCTCGTCACGCTGATCGGCATCGGCATCGCGATCGACTACTCGCTGCTCGTCGTGTACCGCTTCCGCGAGGAGATGCTGGCGATCCAGCGGCGCAAACTCGGCCAACCGGGCGATGCACGCGGCGTCAAGCTGACGCGCGCGGAGGTGCGGGAGGCGCTCGATCCGACGATGGAGTACGCAGGGCACGCCGTCGTGTTCTCCGGCCTCACCGTCGCTGTCGGCCTGGCGGGCCTGATCCTGCTGCCGCTGCCGTTCATCCGCTCGATGGGCGTGGGGGGCATGATCATCCCGCTGATCTCGATCCTCGCCGCGATCACCCTGCTGCCAGCGCTGCTCTCGATCGGCGGCGCGTGGCTCGGACGACTGCGGGTGGTTCCCGTGCGGGTCCTCGAGGCGCGCATGGACAGCTCCAGCGGCTTCTGGGTGCGCCTGTCGAGCTCGATCATGCGGCGCCCGTGGCCGTTCCTCGTGATCGGCTCGGCCGTGCTGATCGCCCTCGCCATCCCGACCTTCTGGATCTCGATGACCCCCGGCTCGAACAAGGGCCTGCCACAGCAGAGCGAGGCGGTGCAGGGGATGCTTCGCCTCGAGCACTCCGTCGGCGAGGGCACGCTCGCCCCGAGTCAGATCATCGTCGATGCGGGGCGGCCGGACGGCATCTGGCAGCCCGCCGAGCTCGCCGCCATCGGCCGCCTGGCCGCGGAACTCCGAGCCGACCCGGCGATGAGCACGCAGTCGAGCGCCGTCGCGGCCGTTTCCGACGTGCTCGCCAAGGGCGACACGCCCGAGGCGCGCAAACAGGCGACCGCGGCCGGCCTCGTCAACGCCACCGGTCAGTACGCGCTCGTGCTCGCGGCGTCGCGCGACGCGTACGGCTCCGAGACCGCGCAGGAGCTCGCCCGACGCATCCGGGGCACCCTCGTGCCCGCGGCCCGCTTCCCCGCGGGGACCACGGTCCTCGTCGGCGGCGGTCCCGCTGCGGGCATCGACTTCATCGATCAGATCTACGGCTCGTTCCCGTACCTGATCGCCTTCGTCCTCGGGGTCTCGTTCATCCTGCTGATGCGAGC
>CAWUMZ010000129.1:0-4655 GCA_963923625.1 uncultured bacterium
CTAGAAGTCGAGGATCAGGCGGTCGCCCTTGGCGCGCGACACGCAGATCATCATCACGTCGTTGGCGGCCTTCTCGTCGTCGTCGAGGATCTGGTCGCGATGATCGATCTCGCCGCCGAGGACGTTCGTCTCGCAGGTGCCGCAGTTGCCCTCGCGACATGACGTCAGCACGCGTCGCCCCGCGTGCTCCAGCGCGTCGATGATGGACTGGCCGGCGGCTACCTCCAGCTCGGTGCCGTCGTTGAGCTGGACGATGAAGGCGTGGTCTTCCATGGCGCAAGAATCGCATGGCGACCGGCGTGACGCAAAGGGGCCAGACCCCTATGCGTCATGCGAGCAGCCACGGCGATCCGAACGGCGCCGTCATGACGCATAGGGGTCTGGCCCCTTTGCGTCACGACCGACCGGGTAACGTGCCGCGTATGACGGCTTCCCCCGCACCCGGCGTGCCGATCCTCGACGAGGACCCGTACGCGGAGGAGCACCTCGTCGATCCATACCCGCTGTTCGACCGGATGCTCGAGGCGGGTCCGGCGGTCTGGCTTCCGCAGTACGAGGTGCACGGCTTCACGCGCTTCGACGCGTGCCACGAGATCCTGATCGACCACGAGACGTTCATCTCCGGCGCCGGGGTCGGTCCCGTCAACCTGCACGTCACGCCGAACTGGCGTCCGCAGGGGATCCTCGAGTCCGATCCCCCGCGCCACACGCCGATGCGCACCGCCATGACCGGCGTGATCGCGCCGCGCAAGATGCGCGCGCTGCGCCCCGGCTTCGATGCGTACGCGGCCGAGCTCGCCGAGCGCGTCGTCGTTGCTGGTGACATCGACCTCGTGCACGACATCGCCGAGGCGTTCACCCTGCGCGTCTTCGGCGACGCGGTCGGCATCCCGCGCGAGGGGCGCGAGGTGCACCTCGTCCGCCACGGCGCGATGAACTTCAGCTACTTCGGCCCCGACAACGAGCGGCACCGCTGGTTCGTCGAGGAGGGCCTCGACACGATCGACTGGGTGATGGAGAACTGCGCGCGCGAGAACCTCACGCCGGATGGCATGGGCGCGAAGATCTGGGAATACGCCGATCAGGGCGTGATCCCACCGGAGCAGGCCGTTCTGCTCGTCCGCGCGATGCTCTCGGCCGGGCTCGACACCACGATCCAGGCGATCTCGATCACGCTCAAGCTGCTGGCCGAGCACCCCGATCAGTGGGCGCAGGTCCACGCCGATCCGGAGCTGGCGAAGTTCGCCATCGACGAGGCGCTGCGCTTCGACTCGCCCTTCCAGTCGTTCTTCCGCACCACCAGCCGCGATGTCGAGATCGATGGCGTGCACCTGCCTGCCGGGACGAAGCTGCTGCTGTTCCTCGGCGCGGCCAATCGCGACCCGCGCCGCTGGGGCGACGATGCCGGCACCTTCGACATCTCGCGCAACGCGAGCGGCCAGCTGTCGTTCGGCATGGGCATCCACCAGTGCGTCGGCCAGCCGATCTCGCGCCAGGAGTCCGATGCGATGGTGAGCGAGCTCGCCCGCCGCGTGGCGCGGCTGGAGCTGACCGACACGCCGACGCCGTTCGTGCACAACACGCTGCGCGGCTGGGTGGCCGCGCCGGCGCGCCTGACGCCGGCCTGAGACCATGGGCGGTGACTCCCTCCGCGCTGGCGTAGATCGCCGATACCACGATTGCTAATCAAAACTTATGGATGGCATAAGCAATCGTGTAAAGTCTTCGGCATGTGCGACACCCAGCATCTCCTCCACTCCCATCACCACGGCCCCGAGTTCATCCTCGACACGCCGGTCATGCGCGACTTCATCGGCGAAGTCCAGGCGGCGATCGCCGCAGGCGGCCGCGTCGAGGAGGCGATCGAGCGTTTCAAGCCCGCGTTCTCCGCGCTGATGGCGGACGACACGTGGCTGCCCGAGCAGTACATGCAGGATGCGCCCGAGAGCGGCATGGGCAACGGCATCGGCCAGTGGGCGCTGTACCGCGCGCAGGACGGATCGCTCTGCTTCTTCTCGCTCGTCGTGCCGCCCGGGCAGTCGACCCCGATCCACGATCACCGCGCCTGGGGCCTGATCGGCCTCTACCGTGGCACCCAGGATGAGGACGTCTACGCGCACGAGGACGGCCACGAGCACGTGCACCTCAAGTCCTCCAACAAGATCGAGCCGGGCGAGTACTTCGCGCTGATCCCGCCGGACGACGACATCCACCAGATCACGACGACGAGCGACGTCACGAGCGTCTCGCTGCACCTGCTGACGAACGACACGGGCTGCATCTGGCGCCACAAGTTCGACCAGGAGACCGGGATGCCGTCGCCGTTCCGCTCCGGCTACGTCAACGTCGAGTGCGATGACGAGCATGATCATCACCACGACCACGCCCACTCCCACAGCCACTGAGGAGCCGAACATGGCCCGCCGCGTCATCGACCTGTCCCAGCCGCTCTCGAACGAGTCGCAGCTGCACCCCTTCTTCCCCTCCGTCCAGGTCCTTCGCCACATCCAGCACTCGGATGCCACGGGCGATCAGAAGTCGTTCGACGCGCAGATCATCATCACGTCGAACCACGCCGCGACGCATGTCGATGCGCTCGGCCACTTCGACCCCGATCCGAACGCTGCCAAGATCGATGAGATGCCGCTCGACACGTTCTGCGGCGACGCCGTCTGCATCGACGTGCGTCAGTACCCGAAGGGGCACGAGGTGACGGTCGCCGAGATGGAGGCCGCGATCGAGGCGAGCGGTCAGGAGATCCGGCACGGCGACATCCTCCTGTTCTGCACGGACCACTACAACAAGACGGCTGGCACGCCGGCCTTCCTCGACGGCTTCAGCGGCGTCGCGGCGGAGTGCGTCTACTGGATGAAGGACAAGGGCGTCAAGATCTTCGGCGTCGAGACGATCAGCCCCGACCTCGTCTACCAGACCGGCGCGTACACGAACCACCGCGCCTGCGCCGAGGTCGGCATCACGCATTTCGAGAACCTCAACAACCTCAAGGAGGTCGTGAACATGCGCTTCCAGTTCTTCGGCTTCCCGCTGCGGATCGTGCCCGCCACGGGCTCGCCGATCCGCGCCGTCGGCATCGTCGAGGACTAGCCACCGACCGCCGCCGGTTGGGGTCTGCTCCCCAACCGCAACCCGCATACGGCTACTGACTGCCCCAGCGGTTCGCCATCGGGCGCAGCTGACGCGCGCACTTGGCGATCGACGGCGACGGATCGCCCGGCACGGCGCCGAGCGCATCCGAGCACGTGAACGCCGCGACGCGCGCGCCGGCGGCGACCCAGATCGTCGCGTAGGCGTTCTTGGTGCCGTTCTTGCCGTTGTCCCAGGCGTAGTACGCCGTCGACTGGGGCAGCGAGGCGATCATGCCGTCACCGGCGAGATTCTCCTGCAGGTGCACGAAGGCGTTCGCCTTCGCCTCGCTGGCGAACGGGATGAACGTCGCCGTCATCACCCACGGGTGCACATCCCACATGTACGTCGCCGACTGCGCCGCCACGCCCGTGAGCGGTGCGGAGAGACGGGCGAGCGAGCGGCGATGGCTCGACCACAGGAGGCTGCCGACGGTCGCGACGGGGAGCTCGGTCGACGGCTGCACGGAGTAGCCGAGCGGCGTGCCGCCGACGGGACCGCGGACCGGCAGGATGTTCGCCACGGCGGCCGGGATCACGGCAGTCGGCGTGACGTCCGCACCCGCGGCTGCGAGTTGGGATGCCTGCAGGGCGGCGAGCGCCTGCGCCTTGGCGAACTGGTCGGCAGAGCACTCAGCACCCTGGTAGCCGACGTCGTAGGCGACCTGCGCCCATGCGCGCCCGACCGAGAATCGCACGTAGCACGCGCGGTCATTCGTGCCGGTGGGGTGCCCGGAGTACTGGCGACTGACGTCGCCGATCTGCGTGGGCGTCGCCACGGGTACCGGGTCGTCGGACGTGATCATCCGCGTCACCCAGGTCTGGGCCGTGCCCGCGTCGGGCGCGAGCGCGAGCGCCGTGATCGTGCCGCCGACGGGACCGGTGTACGGGTCGATCGTGCCGTGGCTGCGGCCCGGGCGGGCGAGTGAGTAGTTGGCGCGCTGGATGACCGGGGCGCTGCCGTAGGCCGACACGACACCGGTGGCGTAGAGGACCTGGCCGGGTACGAGCGGTCCCGGGATGATCGTCGCGGCCTGCTCCGGCGTCAGCAGCGCGGCACCGAGCACGGCCGTCGCATTGAGATCGGACTGCGACGCCGCCGACGCGGTGGCGGCGCCGGTCAGCGCCGCGAGCAGCGCGAGGACCACGGGTAGAGCCAGGAATCGATGCATGCGACTGACCGTACGATCAGCAGCGCGGCGCTGTCCATCACACGTGCGCCTGATCGAGACGATTGTGTGAGCCGGGCCACCAAAGGCAACACGTGTGCAGCGACAGACGCCGCGGAGCGCCCGCCAGGACCCTTGGGGGTCTGACCCCGAACCGGAGCCGATCGACGATGATGGCCGCATGAGCAAGGCCAACGTCGAGACGTGGGAGGAGCGCTTCGCCGGCGACGAGTACATCTTCGGCACCGCGCCCAACGAGTTCCTCACCCGCGAGGCGCAGCGCCTGAAGCCCGGGTCGGAGATCCTCTGCGTGGCCGATGGCGAGGGCCGCAACAGCACGTGG
>CAWUMZ010000130.1:0-4652 GCA_963923625.1 uncultured bacterium
TCCCACGGCTGCGGTCCGTCCTCGTCGGTGAGGAACGCCGCGCACACGTTCGGCCCGTAGCGGAGCTCGTGCATCGCGGCGAGCATGTCGGCGGGCAGCCCCTCGACGATCTCGCGCGTGACGAATGCCTGCGACGAGACCACGGCGGCCTTGGCGCGCAGCGAGCGCCGCTGCCCATCCTGCGTGTACTCGACCGTCACGCCCTCCGCGTCCTGCGCCACGCGCGTCACCTCGGCGCCCAGCCGCACGCGATCGCCATGCGGCGCCGCCATCGCGTCCATCAGCGTCTGCGTGCCGCCGACGATGTTGCGTCCCAGGCCGCCGGACTTGTCCCAGACCATGTGGAAGTAGCCGATGCCGTAGCCCGCCGCGATCTCCTCCGGCTCGCCGGTGCCGCGCGTGAGCGTGCAGCGGAAGAACGCGTCGACCTCGGGGGACAGCGGGCCGAGGGCGTCCATCGCCGAGTGGTCGTCCATGTACTCGAGCATCCGCTGCTGGCGCTCGGGCAGCGTCTCGCCGGGGACGGGCGCCTGCATCTTCGCGTAGGCCGCGACGTGCCGCCGGAGCTTGAGCCCCGTGCGCATGAACTCGAGCTTGCCGCGCCACGAGATCGGCAGGCGGAACGGGTAGAGCTCGATGCGGCCGCTCGTCACGCGCTTGCCGCCATACGAGATGCCGGTCAGCGTGCCCGGGATGTCCATCGCCACGGCGCCCGACTCGCGCACCATGCGGCCCACGCCCGAGTCGTCTCCGGCGAAGACATGCGCACCGAGGTTGAGCCAGTGCTCGCCCCGCGGGACGGACATGATGCGGCCGCCGACGCGATCCGTCGCCTCGAGCACGATCGGCGCGCGATCGCGCAGATCCCACGCGGCCGACAGACCGGCCATGCCGGCGCCGATCACGACGACGTCGGTGGTCTCCTGCTCATCGGTCACGCCACGATGCTACCGGTTCGCGACCGGCAGGCGAGGCGACGCGAGAACGCCGTAGACTTCCCGGGAGCGCCGATGACGATCCTGCCCACCCACGTCGACCGCGGCGATGCGCAGTTCGCCGCCCGTACGGCCGAGATGGACGCGCTGATCGCGCTGCTGGCCGAGCGCCGCGCGGCCGTCGCGCAGGGCGGTTCGGAGACGGCGCGCGAGAAGCACCTCGGGCGCGGCAAGCTGCTGGCACGTGAGCGCATCGACCGCCTCGTCGATCCCGACGGCGCCTTCCTCGAACTCGGCGCCCTCGCCGCGTGGGACGAGTACGACGGCGTCGTGCCGTCGGCGGGGATCGTCACCGGCATCGGCGTCGTGGAGGGTCGCGCCTGCGTGATCGTGGCCAACGACGCGACCGTCAAGGGCGGCACCTACTACCCGCTGACGGTGAAGAAGCACCTGCGGGCGCAGGAGGTCGCGCTCGAGAACCGGCTGCCCTGCATCTACCTCGTCGACTCGGGCGGCGCGTTCCTGCCGATGCAGGCCGACGTCTTCCCCGATCGCGACCACTTCGGGCGCATCTTCTACAACCAGGCGCGCATGTCGCAGGAGGGGATCGCGCAGATCGCCGCGGTGATGGGATCGTGCACGGCCGGCGGGGCCTACGTCCCCGCGATGAGCGACGAGACGATCATCGTCCGCGGCACCGGCACGATCTTCCTCGGCGGTCCGCCGCTGGTGAAGGCAGCGACGGGCGAGGAGGTGACGGCCGAGGAGCTCGGCGGCAGCGCAGTCCACACGCGCATCTCCGGCGTCGCCGACCACGAGGCGGTCGATGATGAGCACGCGCTCGCGCTGGTGCGCGAGGCGATCCGCACGCTCGGGCCGGCACCTGAGCCGACCTGGACGATCGACGATCCTGAGGCGCCGCTCCACGACCCCGAGGATCTGCTCGGCATCGTGCCGGTCGACTACCGCGTCCCGTACGACGTCCGCGAGGTGATCGGCCGCATCGTGGACGGCAGCCGCTTCCACGAGTTCAAGCGCGAGTACGGCGAGACGCTGGTGTGCGGCTTCGCGGCGATCGAGGGACAGCCGGTCGCGATCCTCGCCAACAACGGCGTGCTCGTCTCGGCGGCGGCGCTCAAGGGCGCGCACTTCGTCGAGCTGGCGTGCCAACGGCGGATCCCGCTCGTGTTCCTGCAGAACATCACCGGCTTCATGGTCGGCACGCGTGCCGAGCACGGCGGCATCGCCAAGGACGGCGCCAAGCTCGTCACCGCCGTGTCGTGCGCGCAGGTGCCGAAGTTCACCGTCGTGATCGGCGGCTCGTTCGGCGCCGGCAACTACGGCATGTGCGGCCGCGCGTTCCAGCCCCGCCAGCTGTGGGCGTGGCCGAACGCTCGCACCGGCGTGATGGGCGCCGAGCAGGCCGCGCTCGTGCTGGCGCAGGTCGGCAGCGACGCCGCCGAGGAGGCCCGCGTCCGCCTCGAGGAGGAGAGCGATGCGTACGTCTCCACCTCGCGCCTGTGGGACGACGGCCTGATCGACCCGCGTGACACCCGCCGCGTCCTGGCCCTCGGCATCGCCGCCGCGGGTTCCGCGCCCGTCCCCGCGCCGAGCTTCGGCGTCTTCCGGATGTAGCCGTGGGCGACGCGATCTCCGCCATCCGCGACGGGCATGTTCTGCGCATCACGCTGACGCGCGCCGATCGCCGCAACGCGTTCGACGGCGCGATGATCGACGAACTGTCGGCGGCGTTCGCCGCGATCGGCGACGCCCGCGTCGTGCTGCTGAGCGGTGACGGGCCGAGCTTCTCGGCGGGCGCGGATCTCGACTGGATGCGCGCGAGCGTGAAGCTCTCGCCGGAGCAGAACCTCGCGGAGGGGCAGCGCCTCGGCACGCTGTTCGCCGCGATCGACGCCTGCCCCGCGCCCGTCGTGGCTGCCGTCCACGGCCATGCGATCGCCGGCGGCGCGGGGCTCGTCGCAACGTGTGACATCGCCATCGCGGCTCCCGGCACGAGGTTCGGCTTCACGGAGACCCGCATCGGGCTCGTGCCCGCGACGATCTCGCCGTACGTGATCGGCCGCATCGGCGCGACCGCGGCGCGACGCTACCTGCTCACGGCCGAGCTGTTCGATGCCGACGAGGCGCTGCGCATCGGGCTCGTGAGCGCGGTCGCGGACGATCCGCTGGCCGAGGCCGAGCGCATCGCCGCGACGCTGTGCGACGTCGGGCCGGACGCCGTGCGCACGACGAAGCGCATCATCCGCGAGCGGCCCGATGGCGAGAGCCTCGCCCGGCTGATCAGCGAGGTGCGCGCCTCCGACGAGGGCCAGGCCGGGCTCCGCGCGCTGCTCGACGGTGAGGACCCGCCGTGGCGATCCGCTCCATCCTGATCGCCAACCGCGGCGAGATCGCCGCGCGCATCGCCCGCACGTGCCACGAGCTCGGCATCGAGTCGATCGCGGTGCAGGCGCCCGATGACCGCGATGCGTTCCACACCCGTGCCTGCGATCGCGTGGCCGATGTCACGTCCTATCTCGACGCCGATGCGATCGCCGCGGCCGTGCGCGCCAGCGGAGCCGACGCGGTGCATCCGGGCTACGGCTTCCTGTCCGAACGTGCCGAGGCGGCCCGGGCGGTCGAGGCGGCCGGCGCGATCTGGATCGGCCCGAGCCCCGACGTGCTGGAGCGCGCCGGCGACAAGCTCGAGGCCAAGGCCATCGCCGAGGCGGCCGGCGTGCCCGTGCTGCCCCAGGGCGACCCGGCGGTCGTCGGCTACCCGCTGCTGCTGAAGGCCGCGGCCGGCGGCGGCGGTCGCGGCATGCGCATCGTGCGCTCGGCCGACGAGCTCGAGGAGGCTCGCGCTGCCGCGTCGCGCGAGGCCGAGGCCGCCTTCGGCGACGGGCGCGTCTACGCGGAGCGGCTGGTCGAGCGCCCCCACCATGTCGAGATCCAGCTGCTGGCCGATGCGCACGGCGGCGTGATCTCGCTGGGCGAGCGCGACTGCTCGATCCAGCGTCGGCATCAGAAGGTGCTCGAGGAGAGCCCGTCGCCGATCGTCGACGACGCGCTGCGCGAGCGCCTCGACGCAGCGGCGATCGCGTTCGCCCGCGCGGCCGGGTACCGCGGCGCGGGCACCGCGGAGTTCCTCGTGGTCGGCGACGACATCTGGTTCCTCGAGCTGAACGCCCGCATCCAGGTCGAGCACCCGGTCACCGAGCTGGTCACCGGCATCGACCTGATCGCCGAGATGATCCGCATCGCCGACGGCGGGTGCGTCCCGGCTGCACCCGTGGCCGAGGGGCACGCGATCGAGGTGCGCCTCTACGCCGAGGACCCGCTCACGTTCCTCCCGCGCGTCGGGCGCCTGCGCGAACTCGACCTGCCCGACGGCATCCGCATCGACGTCGGCATCGACGCGGGCGACCGGGTGCCGACGGGCTACGACCCGATGATCGCGAAGCTGATCGCGCACGGATCCTCGCGCGGAGAGGCGCTCGAGCGGCTGACCGTGGCGCTCGACGAGGTGCGCGTGGCGGGCGTGATCACCAATCTGCCGTTCCTGCGCTGGCTCGTGCGCCAGCCCGAGGTGATCGCCGGCACCGCGACCACGTCGTTCCTCGAGGACCATCCGCCGCTCTCCACTCGCCGTGTTCCCCGCGGCGCCTTCCGCGGCGCCTGGCGCCTCGGCGCCGAGTCGTCGGCGCGCTTCCCGGT
>CAWUMZ010000131.1:0-4647 GCA_963923625.1 uncultured bacterium
GCATGCGCATCGTCGCCGGCCAGCACCGCTCGCGTCGCCTCGTCGTCCCGCCGGGGAAGGGCGTGCGGCCCACGTCGGATCGCGCGCGCGAGGCGATCTTCTCGTCGCTCGGCGGGGTGGTCGTCGATGCGCACGTGCTGGACCTCTTCGCGGGCTCCGGCGCGATGGGGCTCGAGGCGCTCTCGCGCGGCGCGGCGCACTGCGTCTTCGTGGAGCGGGACGCGCAGGCGCTCGACGCCATCCGCACGAATGTCGCGGAGCTCGGCGAGCGCGACCGCGCGATGATCGAGCGCGGCAACGCGCTGACGGCGCTGAAGCGGCGCATCGAGGCGGGGGAGACGTTCGAGCTGATCGTCGTCGATCCGCCCTACGAGGACGTTCCCAAGCTGACTTCCACCCTGGCGGAGCTGCTGCCGCGGGCCCTCGCGTCCGGCGGGCGCATCGTGCTCGAGACCGCCGCGAACGGCGGATTCGAGATCCCCGGCCTCGTTGAGCGGTACAACCGCCGCATCGCAGCCGCCCGGATCGTCATCCTTTCGGCTGCATGACCAAGCGCATCGCCATCTGCCCCGGGTCCTACGACCCGGTCACGTACGGCCACGTCGACATCATCCGCCGTGCTTCGGGGCTGTTCGATGAGGTCGTCGTCGGCGTCGTGCGCCGACCGAAGCACAAGGAGCCGCTGATTCCCGCGGACGAGCGGGTGGCGCTCCTGCAAGAATCACTCGCAGATGTGCCGAACGTGAGCGTGGAGACGTTCACGGATCTCGTCGTCGAGTTCGCGCGGGCCCGCGGCGCGTGCGCGCTCGTCAAGGGGCTCCGCGCCGTCTCCGACTTCGAGTGGGAATTCCAGATGCAGCAGCTCAACCACCATCTTGCAGCGGAGATCGAGACGGTCTACCTGGCCGCCTCGGGTCCGCTGTCGTTCGTCTCGTCGAGCGGCGTCCGCGAGATCGCCGCGTTCGGCGGTTCTGTCGAGAATCTCGTTCCACCGTGTGTCGTCCGCTGGTTCGACGACCATCCGACGTCACGTAGCATGTGAAGGAGTCTTCATGGATGTCCTCGTTCTCATTGACAAGCTCGACGAGCTGGTCCACAACGCCAAGGCCGTTCCGCTGACGGATCAGGTCCGCATCGATCGCGAGGAGATCTGGGAGATCCTCGACCAGATGCGCGCGACCATCCCGGACGAGATCAAGCAGGCGCGCTGGATCGTGAAGGAGCGCCAGGAGATGCTCGGCGAGGCCAAGCGCGAGTCCGAGCGCCTCGTCGTCGAGGCGCGCGAGATCGCGCAGCGCGAGGCGAGCCAGCAGGAGGTCGTGCGGCTGGCGGAGCGCCAGGCGCAGGAGATCCTCGAGAACGCCCGCAATCGCGAGCGCGAGATCCGGCTCGGCGCGGAGGACTACGCCGACGAGATCCTCGGCACGCTCGAGGGCAACCTCGGCAAGTTCCTCGGCGCCGTCCAGCGTGGCCGCGGCCAGCTCGCGAGCTCGTCGCCGGAGCGCACGTCGGGCGGCTCCGCGCAGTTCACCGAGATCACCACCTAGCCGCGAGCGGGCGGTCCCGGCGATGATCGATCTCTCCCAGCTCCGGCTCGAGCCGGGTTCGGAGCGCTCGGTCGAGCTGCCGGTCGCGGTTCCGCACCTCGAGCTCGGCGGCGTCGAGTACGCCGGTCCGCTGTCGCCGCCGATCGCGCGCGTCGATATCCAGCGCCTCCTGTCGGGGCTCCTGTTCCGGCTGCGCCTGCAGACGACGATCACGGGTCCGTGCCATCGCTGCCTCGAGGATGCCACGGTGCCGGTCGCGATCGATGCGCGCGAGTATCAGGCCGACCACCCCGAGCCGGGGGCCGAGGCCGAGGAGGTCTGCGACTACCTGCAGGGCGACGAGCTCGACGTCGGGACCTGGGCCGCCGACGCGATCGTGCTGTCGATGCCGCACAAGATCCTCTGCAAGGAGGACTGCCAGGGCCTCTGCCCGTCGTGCGGCACGAACCTCAACACGGGCTCGTGCCAGTGCCCGCCGCCCGAGCCGGATAGCCGGTGGAGCGCGCTCGAGCAGCTCAAGGGCGACACCGCCGAGGGGTAGTGACGCCATCGCGGCGCGGGGTCCGCTAGTCTGCTCCGCGTTATGGCAGTCCCGAAGCGGAAGACCTCCAAGGCTCGTCGCGACAAGCGTCGCGCCACGCACAAGATCGCGTCCCCCTCGGTCGCGACCTGCACCGTCTGCTCGGCGCCGAAGCTCGCGCATCGCGTGTGCCCGAGCTGCGGGACGTACCGCGGCAAGCGGTACATCGTCGATAACGCTCCGCTGGCGTAGGCCATGGACGTCGTCATCGCGGTCGACGCGATGGGCGGCGACTCCGCCCCGCAGTCGGTCGTGGAAGGCGTGCGCGCCGCCGTGCGCTCGCCGGGCATCTCCGTGCTGCTCGTCGGCGATGAGGCATTACTGCGTCCGCTGATCGGCGATGAGCCGCGCGTCGAGGTGCGGCACGCCGCGAACGTCGTGCCGCAGGGCGCCGATCCGGCCGAGGCGGTGCGCGGCGATGCGGATGCCTCGATCGTCGTCGCGGCGCGGGCCGTCAAGGCGGGGGAGGCCCATGCGCTCGTCTCCGCCGGCCACTCGGGTGCCACGCTGGCCGCGGCCGCGCTGATCATCGGGCGCGCGCCGGGCATCAGCCGTCCCGGGCTGGCCGCCGTGCTGCCTGGCGCCAAGCGGCCGACGGTGCTGATCGACGCGGGTGCGAACCTCGACACGACGCCGCAGCAGCTGCACCAGTTCGCGCACCTCGGCAGCGCGTTCGCGGAGCACCTGCTCGGCATCGCGGCGCCCACGTGCGGCCTGCTCGCGATCGGTGAGGAGCCGGGCAAGGGCGACGCGCGGATGAAGGAGGCCCACGCGCTGCTGGTCGCGGACGAGGCGCTCGCGTACCGCGGCAGCGTGGAGGGGCGCGATGCGCTCACGTCCCTCGTCGATGTGATCGTCGCGGACGGCTTCGCCGGCAACGTCCTGCTGAAGGCGTGCGAGGGCACTGCGCGCGAGGCCTTCCGCCGCGTGCGCACCGAGGCGACGGGCATGCGCGCCCGGGTCGGCGGCCTGCTCCTGCGCCCGGCACTGCGCCGCGTCCGCGATGCGCTCGACGCCGATACCTACGGCGGTGCGCACCTGCTGGGGGCGAACGCCGTGGCGATCGTGGTGCACGGATCCGCCCGGCCGCACGGCATCGCGCAGGCCTGCCGCTACGCCGCCGAGGGCGTGGAACGCGACCTCGTCGGTGCGATCAGCGCCCGCGTGTCGTAGCGCCGTATAGCCGCCTGCTAGTGTCAGCGCGTCCGCACGACTTCGAACAAAGGGCAGGAACAGTGGCTGATCGCGCAGAGGTTCTGGGCAAGGTGCAGGAGATTCTCGTCGAGCGACTCGACGTCGATCCCGCAGACGTGGTCGAGAGCGCGCACATGCGCGACGACCTTCAGGCCGACTCGCTCGACCTCGTCGAGCTGATCATGGACCTCGAGGAGGGCTTCGGCGTGAAGATCTCCGACGAGGAGGCCCAGTCGATCGGCACCGTCGGCGATGCCGTCGACTTCATCGTCGCCCACGCTGACTGATCCCAGTCGCCCGATTGCACGGCGGCTCGACGCCCTGGCGGCCGAGCCGCGCACCCGTGCGCTGACGCATTCGAGCTGGGCCGCATCGCCCGGTGACTCGTACGAGCGGTACGAGCTGCTGGGCGATGCGGTGCTCGACCTCGCGCTCGGCGCCTATCTGCTCGAGCGGCTCCCGAACGCGCCCGAGGGCGAGCTGTCGCGCATCAAGAACCAGCTGCGCTCGGCGCGGTTCTGCGCCGTCGTGGCGCGCGCGGAGGGTCTCGGCGACCGCATGGCCGAGCTGATGGAGGGCACGAGCCACGCCGGTGGTGCGGCCAGGCTCGCCCTCAGTCGCTCCGTGCGCGCCGACCTGACGGAGGCCGCGCTCGGCGCGATCTTCCTCGAGCTGGGCTGGGACGCGGCGAATGCCGCCGCCGTCGAGGCGTTCGCGCCGCTCCTGCCGCATGCCGTCGACCCGCGGGTCGACCCCAAGACGGCGCTGCAGGAGCTCCTGCAGCGTCAGGGTCGCCGTGTAGCGTACGAGTCCGTGGAGGAGACCGGACCAGCGCACGCGCGCCACTACCGCGTGGTGGCGATCATCGACGGCGACGTGCTCGGCGAGGGCGAGGGCGCTTCGCGCCGCGCCGCCGAGCAGCATGCCGCGCGCCGCGCCATCCGGGCGCTCGAGGGAGCCGACGCGTGAGGCTCACGCGCATCCGCATCAAGGGCTTCAAGAGCTTCGCCGACGAGACGGAGCTCCAGTTCGACAAGGGCGTCGGCGTCATCGTCGGCCCGAACGGCTCCGGCAAGTCGAACATCGCCGAGTCGCTGCGCTGGGCGATGGCCTCGCACGCGCCGAGCGAGGTGCGAGTGGCGACCGGCCTGGATGTGCTGTTCAGCGGCTCCGAGGGCCGCGCCGCCGCCGGCCTCGCGGAGGTCGAGCTGGTCCTCGAGGATGAGGGCGGCGTCGCGCCGGGCGGTCGTCCCGAGCTGTCGATCATGCGTCGCCTCAGCCGCGATGGCGATAGCCAGTACCTCCTCAATCGCGTGCCGGTGCGCC